>NZ_JBJHAB010000020.1:0-68489 GCF_054050815.1 Blastococcus sp. SYSU DS0552 | reverse complement strand
GCCGGCTCCCGACGCGCAGGTCGGGAGCCGGCCCGGGGACGGCGACGGGGCACGCGTCAGCGGCCGGCGTAGTCCCGGAAACCGCGACCGGTCTTGCGGCCGAGGTAGCCGGCGGTGACCAGGTGCTCGAGCAGCGGCGCCGGGGCGAAGCCGGGCTCCCGGAACTCGGTGTAGAGCTCCTTCTCGATCGCGAGGGAGACGTCGAGGCCCACGACGTCGAGCAGTTCGAACGGCCCCATCGGGTACCCGCAGCCGACCTTCATCGCGGCGTCGATGTCGTCGGCGGTGGCGTAGTGCGCCTCGAGCATCTTCACCGCGTCGTTCAGGTACGGGAAGAGCAGGGCGTTGACGATGAAGCCGGCCCGGTCGGTGCAGGAGACCGCGTGCTTGCCCAGCTGCGCCGACACCGCGTGGATGGTGGCGGCGACGTCCGGCGCGGTCGAGATCGTCGAGACCACCTCGACCAGCTTCATGACCTGGGCCGGGTTGAAGAAGTGCATGCCCACGACGTCGGCCGGACGGCCACTGGCCTTGGCGCACTCGATGACCGGGAGGCTCGAGGTGGTGGTGGCGAGCACCGCGCCGGGCTTGGCGATCTCGCCGAGGTTGGCGAACAGCGCCTCCTTGACCGGCAGCGACTCGACGACGGCCTCGATGACCAGGTCGCGGTCGGCGAGGTCGTCCAGCGAGGTCGTGCCGGTGACCCGGGCGAGGATCTCGTCGCGGGCGGCCTCCTCGAGGCGGCCCCGGACGACCTGCTTGTCCAGCGACTTGGCCAGCGCCTTCTGCACGGCCTCGACCTTCTCGGCCGCGCGGGCGACGAAGACGACGTCGTAGCCCCCCTTGGCGACGACCTCGATGATGCCGGTGGCCATCGTCCCCGAGCCGACGACGCCGACGGTCCGCACGTCGCGGGCGCCGGCCGCGGCCCCGCCGGGGGTCGGGGTCTGCGCGTCGGCGACGACCTCGGCCGAGCCGGGCTCGGCGTAGGTGTAGAAGCCCCGGCCGGACTTCCGGCCCAGCAGCCCGGCGGTCATCATCTGCTTGATCACCGGGCTGGGCGCGTGCAGCCGGTTCCGCGACTGCTTGTACATCGTGTCGAGGATCTCGTAGGCGGTGTCGATGCCGATGAGGTCCATCAGCGACAGCGGGCCCATGGGCAGGCCGCAGCCCAGGCGCATGGCCGCGTCGATGTCCTCGCGCGAGGCGTAGCGGTTCTCGTACATCGAGACGGCGTGGTTGAGGTAGCCGAACAGCAGCGCGTTGGCGATGAACCCGGCCTTGTCGCCGATGGTCACGTCGACCTTGCCCAGCCGGTCGGCGAGCGCCTCGACGGTCTCGACCACCTCGGGCTCGGTGACCACGGTGCGGACGACCTCGACCAGCTTCATGACCGGGGCCGGGTTGAAGAAGTGCATGCCGATGACCTTGCTCGGCCGGCCGGTGACCACGGACAGCTCGGTGACCGACAGGCTGGAGGTGTTGGTCGCCAGGATCGTGTCCGGCGGGCAGATCTTGTCCAGCTTGGCGAAGAGCTCCGCCTTGAGCTCCATCCGCTCGGGCACCGCCTCGATGACCAGCTCCGCGTTCGCGAGGTCCTCCAGCGAGGTGGTGAAGCGGATCCGCTCGAAGATGGCGTCCCGCTCGGCCGGGTCCAGCTTGCCGCGCGCCACGGCCCGGTCGGTGGACTGTTCCAGGTGGCCGCGGCCACGCGCCAGCGCCTCGTCACCGACCTCCACGGCGGTGACCGAGAGCCCCGCCCGCGCGAGCACCTCGGTGATGCCGGCACCCATGGTGCCCAGCCCCACGACGCCGACCTCGTTCAGTTCCCTGGCCACGTTGCCATCTCCCATCGCCGGTGATCGCGGGGAAGTCTCTCACCCCCGGATTCCGGTCGTGCGGGGGCTACCGCCCGGTAGCCGGATCAGAAGAGGCGCTGGGACGGGTCGTCGGTGCCCTTGAGGACGGCGTAGTCGACGGTGACGCACTCGATGCCCCGGTCCTGCGCCAGCACCCGGGCCTGCGGCTTGATCTCCTGCGCGGCGAAGACGCCCTTGACCGGGGCGAGCAGCGGGTCGCGGTTGAGCAGCTCCAGGTACCGGGTCAGCTGCTCCACGCCGTCGATCTCGCCGCGGCGCTTGATCTCCACCGCGACCACCCCACCGGCGGCGTCCCGGCAGAGCAGGTCCACCGGGCCGATCGCCGTCGGGTACTCGCGCCGCACCAGCGACCAGCCCTGGCCGAACGTCTCCACGTGCAGGGCCAGCAGCCGCTGCAGCTCGGCCTCCACGCCGTCCTTCTGCAGCCCGGGGTCGACGCCGAGGTCCTCGCTGTGGTCGTGCAGGACCTCCGCGATGTTGATGACCAGCTGCTCACCGGCCTTGTTCGTCACCGTCCACGTGCCCGCGCCGTCGGTCAGCGCCTCGTCCAGCCGGCACGGCGGGCTCATCCAGTTCAGCGGCTTGTAGGCGCGGTCGTCGGCGTGCACCGACACGGAGCCGTCCGCCTTGACCAGCAGCAGACGGGTCGCCATGGGGAGGTGGGCGGTGAGTCGACCGATGTAGTCGACGGAGCAGCGGGCGATGACCAGACGCACGGGCGACGAGGCTACCGCTCCTCGACCGGTCGCCGCGCCGGCGCCGAGTTCCGGAAAGAACCAGGACGAAATCGTGGTGACCTCCGCCACCGGCACTCAGAATGGGCGGGTGGGCGCAGCGGGAGCGATCGGTACCCGGGACGGGGAGCGCCTGGACGGCGACTGGGTGCACTGGCTGCTCGACGCCGCCCGCACCCGGCTGGGCATGGACGTCGCCTGGGTCTCGCTCTTCACCGAGGGTAGCCAGCTGATCACCTCCGCCACCGGCGACCTGGAGTCCATGAACGTGCAGGAGGGGATGACGGCCCCGCTGGAGGGCTCCTACTGCGTGCGGGTGCTCAGCGGCCAGCTCCCTCCCCTGGTCACCGGCGCCGCTCGCGATCCCCGGACGCGCGACCTGCCGGTGACCGGCGACCTGAACATCGGCTCCTACGTCGGCGCCCCGGTGCGGGGACACGATTCCCGGCCCATCGGGATGCTGTGCTGCGTGAGCCGCGACCCGGGCACGCAGCTGGACGGCGAGTCGGTGCGCACGGTCGAGCTGCTGGCCGACCTGATCAGCGATCACTTCCGACATGCCGGCGCAGCGGGCGGCCTCGACCTCGCCGCCCGCCGGGCCCGGGTACGTGCCTTCCTGGCGCGGGGCGCCGTCGAGATCCACCTCCAGCCGGTGGTCGACATGGTGACCGGCGCGATCGCCGGGCAGGAGGCCCTCGCCCGCTTCCCCGGGTGGGGCGGGGACGGGCCGGCGGCGCTGTTCGGCGAGGCCGCCGCCGTCGGGGTCGGCGTGGAGCTGGAGGAGGTCACGGTGCGCGCCGCGCTGGCCGAGGCCGGCCGGCTGCCCGGCGGGCTGACCCAAGCGGTGAACCTCTCGCCGGACGCCCTCCTGTGCCCGACCGTGGTCGACCTGCTGCTGGCCCACGCCGACTGCCCGCTGGCCGTGGAGATCACCGAGCACAGCCCGGTCGACGACTACGAGGCGGTCGTCGCCGTCACGACGCGGCTGCGCCGCACGGGCGTCGCGGTCAGCGTGGACGACGCCGGCGCCGGCTACTCGAGCCTCCGGCACATCCTGCGGCTCAACCCCGACGTCATCAAGCTCGACATCGGCCTGGTCATGGGGCTGCACACCGACCCCGCGCGCCAGGCCATGACCTCGGCCATGGTGACGTTCGCCCAGGAGACGGGGGCGCGGCTGGTGGCCGAGGGCGTCGAGCACGCCGCCGAGCGCGACGTCCTCGTCGCCCGCGGGGTCCGCTACGGGCAGGGGTACCTGTTCGGCCGGCCGCGGCCGGCGCGTGACGTGCTCGACCGGCTGCCCGCCTGAACAGGGACGGCCCGCGGGGAACCTCCCGGCCACCCCGACCCGTCCTCCCGGTATGAGCACCCGTCCCCTGCGCGTCACCGCCCTGCTGGTCCTGGCCCTGCTGCTCGGCGCCTGCGCCGACTCGGCCGGCGGCGGCGCCTCCGCCGAGGACCCGTCGCCCGCGGGCGGGGACGCGACCGTCGTGCTCCAGGTCGGCGAGGTCGGCGGCTTCACCACGCCGGCCCTGCTCGCCGGCCGGGTGCCGTCGGCGACCCTGTACACCGACGGCCGGCTGATCACCGACGGCCCTCAGATCGCCGTCTGGCCGGCGCCGGCGCTGCCCAACCTGCAGCTGTACCGGCTCGGTGACGGCGGGGTGCGCGACCTCGTCGAGCGGGCGGTGTCCGCCGGGGTGACCGAGACCGGCGACCTCGGCCAGCCGCCGGTCGCGGACATGACCAGCACGCGGTTCACCCTCCGCACCGACGGGGAGACGGTCACCCGCGAGGTCTACGCCCTGGGGGTGGGGTCGGACCCGCGAGGCGAGTTCGACACGGGGCTCACCGAGGAGCAGGCGGCCGCCCGGGCCCGGTTGGCCGAGCTGGCCGATGCGCTCCGCGACCCGGTCACGGCCCTGGGCGCGGACCGGGTGAGCGGGCCCGAGCCGTACCAGCCCGACGCCGTCGCCGCGGTGGCGACCCCCTACGTCGAGGTGGACCCCGCCCAGGCCGAGCAGCCGTGGCCGGGCCCGGAGCTCCCGGGCGAGCCGATCGGCCCGGGAATCACCTGCGTGACCGCCACCGGGGAGAAGGCGCGGGCGGTGCTCGACGCCGCGGCGGAGGCGAACGCCGCCACGCCCTGGGTCACCCCCGACGGTTCGCGGTGGTCGCTGGTGCTGCGGCCGCTGCTGCCGCACGAGTCCGGCTGCGCGGACCTGGGGCAGGCGTGACGACGGGCCCGGACCTCCGGAGAGGTCCGGGCCCGTCCCCCTGCAGGGCCCCGGCACGAGCGTTCGAGTGACGGGAGCAGGGGGTGTCTTCTCAGGCGATGGCGGGCTCGCGCAGGTCGGCGTCCACGCCGCCCCGCTCCTCGACCGGGGCCAGCGGGTCGATCGTCCGCGTCGAGCGGTAGCGCTCCAGGTCGAGGATGCCCTCCCGCTTGGCCACGATCGTGGGCACCAGCGCCTGGCCGGCCACGTTCACCGCGGTGCGCCCCATGTCCAGGATCGGGTCGACGGCCAGCAGCAGCCCCACGCCGGCCAGCGGCAGGCCGAGCGTGGAGAGGGTCAGCGTCAGCATGACCACCGCGCCGGTGACCCCCGCGGTGGCGGCGGAACCGATGACCGACACCAGCACGATGAGCAGGTAGTCGGTGAGGCCGAGGTCCACCCCGAAGAACTGGGCGACGAAGATCGCCGCCAGCGCGGGGTAGATCGCCGCGCAGCCGTCCATCTTCGTCGTCGCGCCGAGCGGTACGGCGAACGAGGCGTAGGACCGCGGGACGCCCAGGTTCTGCTCGGTCACCCGCTCGGTCACCGGCAGCGTGCCGATCGACGAGCGCGAGACGAAGGCCAGCTGGATGGCCGGCCAGGCTCCGGCGAACCACCGCAGCGGCGAGAGGCCGTGCAGGCGCAGGAGCACGGGGTAGACGACGAACAGCACCAGGGCCAGCCCCGCGTAGACCGCGCCGGCGAAGACCCCGAGCGAGCCGAGGGACTCCCAGCCGTAGCTGGCGACGGCGTTGCCGATCAGTCCGACGGTGCCCAGCGGCGCGAGCAGGATGACCCACCACAGCACCTTCTGCACGACCGCCAGCGCGGAGCGCACGAAGCCGAGGAACGGCTCGGCGGCCTCCCCCACCTTGAGCACCGCGATGCCGATCGCCGCGGCGATGACGATCAGCTGGAGGACGTTGAAGGACAGGGCGCCCTCGGCCGACGACTGCAGGCCGAGGATGTTGCCGGGCACGATGCCGTTCAGGAAGTCGAACCAGGAGCCGGTTCGCGTGGGGTCGGCCTGGGCCGTGGCGTCGACGGAGCTGTTGCGGCCGGGCTCGGTGATCAGCCCGAGCGCGATGCCGATGCCGACGGCGATCAGCGCGGTGATGGCGAACCAGAGCAGGGTCTGGCCGGCCAGCCTCGCCGCGTTCGACACCTGCTTGAGGTTGGCGATGCTGACGATCACCGCGGTGACGATCAGCGGGGGGACGAGGGTCTTCAGCAGCGTGACGAAGGTGCTGCCGATGGTCTGCAGGGTGCTGGTCAGCCAGTTGGGCGTTCCGTCGGCCACGGGGCCGAGGTCGCGGGCGACCAGCCCGAGCGCGATGCCGACCACGAGGCCCAGCAGTACCTGGGCCGCGAAGGGGACGCGGCGGAGACGAGCGAGCACGAGGGTGGTTCCGTTCTGGGGGGATGACCGGGCGGGCGGGACGGGGCGTCAGCCCCGACAGCGGTCCACGGTCACGCGGCCGAAGTCGACGGTGCGCCGCCGCGTCAGGCCCCAGATGTTCTGCACGGGGGGATCAGTCCTCCCGCGCCCCCGGGCATTCCGGCTGTGGCCGGGTTCACCCGCTCGGGTGCATCCCTAGTCCGGCCAGACCGGCCGCCGCTTCTCCAGGAACGCCGCCATCCCCTCGCGCGCGCCGGGCAGCTGGCTGGCCGCGGCCATGACCTCGATCGCGGTCGTGTACGCGTCCTGCTCCGGCCGGTCCAGCTGGGCGTACATCGTCTGCTTCCCCCACGCCTTGCTCGCCCGCGAGCCCCGGGTGGCCCGCTCCACCAGCTCGTCGACGGCGGCGTCCAGGTCGGCGTCGGGCACGACCCGGTTGACCAGCCCCCAGTCCAGCGCCGTCGCCGCGTCGATGACGTCACCGGTCAGCGCCAGCTCCATGGCTCGCTTGCGGCCGACGTTCCGAGCGATCGCGACCATCGGGGTGTGGCAGAACCAGCCGCCCTTGCCGCCGGGCGCGGCGAAGCCCGCGGACTCGGCGGCCACCGCCAGGTCGCACGAGGCCACGAGCTGGCAGCCGGCGGCCGTGGCCAGGGCGTGCACCCGCGCCACGACGACCTGCGGCACGTCCTGGATCGTCTGCATCAGCTCGGTGCACAGCCGAAGCAGGCTGCGCACCTCGGGCAGGGAGGCCCCGGCGACGTCGGCGAAGTCGTGGCCGGCGCTGAACACCGGCCCCTCCGCGCCGAGCACGATGCCCGCGGCGTCGCTTCCCCCCGCCTCGGTGACGGCGGCGAGCAGCTGCGTCAGGTGCTCGCGGGAGAGCGCGTTGCGCTTCGACGCGCGCGTCATCGTGATGCGGACGACGTCGCCGTCGCGCTCGACCCGGGGTGCACCGTCGGCCATGCCCGACCTCACCACGTCCGGGCGCGGTCGGCAACGACGATCGCGCTCCGAGCGGGGAAGCTGGGCCGGTGCCCGAGACCGAGCCGCTCAGCCCGACCGCCCCGCGACCGGCGGGCCGCACCGTGTTCACCCAGGGCTGGCGCGACGTCGCGTTCCTCCACTGGGCGGTGGACCCGGCGCGCGTCGCTCCCCTGCTGCCGGCCGGCACCCGCCCCGACGTGCTCGACGGCGCCACCTACGTCGGGCTGATCCCGTTCCGCATGCAGCGGATCGGGCTGCTCGGGGCGCCGGGCATCCCCTACCTCGGCTCGTTCGCCGAGACCAACGTCCGGCTCTACTCGGTCGACGAGCAGGGCCGCCGCGGCGTCGTCTTCCGGTCGCTGGACGCCGAACGCCTCGTTCCGGTGGTCACCGCCCGCTGGGCCGCTCGGCTGCCGTACGCGTGGTCGCGCATGCGGATCGAGCGCGCCGGCGACCGCCTGACCTACAGCTGCCGCCGGCGCTGGCCCGGGCCCGCCGGGGCCCACAGCAGCCTCACGCTGCAGGTGGGCAGCCGGCTGCTCCGGCCGGACCCGCTGGCGCTCTTCCTGACCGCCCGGTGGGGGCTGCACCGACCCGGACGGGGTGGCCCGGCCTACTGGCCCACCGAGCACCCCGCCTGGCCGCTGCACCGGGCGGAGCTCGTCGCCCTCGACGACACGCTGCTGCCCGCGGCGGGCCTGGGCGACGTCTCGGCCCCGCCCGACAGCGTGCTGTTCTCCCCGGGCGTCGACGTCCGCTTCGGCCCGGTGGTCAGGCCGGCGCGGGCACCAGGTCGGGCAGACCGTTCGCCTCGCGGACCACGTCGACGACCTGGCCCATGATGTCGTTCAGGCCGAAGTCCTTGGGCGTGAAGACCCGGGCGACGCCCTGCTCCCGCAGCCGCCGGGCGTCGCTGTCGGGGATGATCCCGCCGACCACGACCGGGACGTCGTCCAGCCCGGCGTCCCGGAGCCCCTGCAGCACCGCCGGGACCACCTGCAGGTGGGAGCCCGAGAGCACCGACAGGCCGACCACGTGCACGTCCTCCTCCACGGCGGCGCTCACGATCTGCGCCGGCGTGAGCCGGATGCCCTGGTAGATGACCTCGAACCCGGCGTCGCGGGCCCGCACGGCGATCTGCTCGGCGCCGTTGGAGTGGCCGTCCAGGCCGGGCTTGCCGACCAGGAAGCGCAGCCGCCCGCCCAGCTCCTCGCCGGTGGCCCGGACCCGCTCGCGCACCGCGGTGAGGCTCTCGTCGGCCTCTCCCCCACCGGTGGCGGCCGCGACGCCGGTGGGCGCGCGGTACTCGCCGAACACCTCGCGCAGCACGCCGGCCCACTCCCCCGTGGTCACGCCGGCGCGGGCGCAGGCGAGGGTCGCGGGCATGAGGTTGACGTCGGAAGACGCCGCCTCGCGCAGCGCCCCCAGGGCCGCGCGCACCGGCTCGGGGTCACGGTCGGCACGCCACTTCCGCACCGCCTCGCACGCGGCGGCCTCGACGGCCGGGTCCACGACCATGATCGCGGTGTCGAGGTCGGCGGTGAGCGGGTTGGGCTCGGTCGTGTCGAACCGGTTGACGCCCACGACGACGTCCTCACCACTCTCCATCCGCCGCCGGCGCTCGGCCAGCGAGGCGACCAGCTCGCCCTTCATGTAGCCGGACTCGACGGCGGCCACGGCCCCGCCCATCTCCTGCACGCGGGCGATCTCGGCCCGGGCGCCCTCGACGAGCTCGGCCACCTTCTTCTCGACGACGACCGAGCCGGTGAACAGGTCCTCGTACTCGAGCAGGTCGGTCTCGTAGGCGAGCACCTGCTGGAGGCGCAGCGACCACTGCTGGTCCCACGGCCGGGGCAGGCCGAGCGCCTCGTTCCAGGCCGGCAGCTGCACGGCGCGGGCGCGGGCGTCCTTGGACAGGGTCACGGCGAGCATCTCCAGCACGATGCGCTGGACGTTGTTCTCCGGCTGCGCCTCGGTCAGGCCGAGGGAGTTGACCTGCACCCCGTACCGGAAGCGCCGGTGCTTGGGGTCCTGGACGCCGTAGCGCTCCTCCGTCAGCTCGTCCCAGAGCTGGGTGAAGGCCCGCATCTTGCACATCTCCTCGACGAAGCGGACGCCCGCGTTGACGAAGAAGGAGATGCGGGCGACGACCTCGCCGAAGCGCTCCTGCGGCACCTGGCCGGAGTCGCGGACCGAGTCCAGGACCGCGATCGCGGTGCTCATCGCGTAGGCGATCTCCTGCACCGGCGTGGCCCCGGCCTCCTGCAGGTGGTAGCTGCAGATGTTGACCGGGTTCCACTTCGGCATCGTCGTGACCGTGTAGGCGACCATGTCGGTGATCAGCCGCATCGACGGCGCCGGCGGGAAGACGTAGGTCCCCCGCGACAGGTACTCCTTGATGATGTCGTTCTGCGTCGTCCCCGCCAGCTTGGTGACGTCGTGCCCGTGCTCCTCGGCGACCGCCTGGTAG
Source organism: Blastococcus sp. SYSU DS0552 (assembly GCF_054050815.1). Taxonomy (NCBI): domain Bacteria; kingdom Bacillati; phylum Actinomycetota; class Actinomycetes; order Geodermatophilales; family Geodermatophilaceae; genus Blastococcus; species Blastococcus sp. SYSU DS0552. The sequence continues at coordinate 58,743 of NZ_JBJHAB010000020.1, read as the reverse complement.
AGCGCGAGCAGCCACATGGCGGTGGCGTTGATCGTCATCGACGTGTTCATCTCGTCGAGCGGGATGCCGTCGAAGAGCGCGCGCATGTCACCGATGTGCGTGACCGGCACGCCGACCTTCCCGACCTCCCCGCGGGCGAGCTCGTCGTCGGGGTCGTAGCCGGTCTGCGTCGGCAGGTCGAAGGCGACCGAGAGGCCGGTCTGCCCCTTCGCCAGGTTGCGGCGGTAGAGGGCGTTGGACTCGGCCGGCGAGGAGTGGCCGGCGTAGGTGCGCATGACCCAGGGGCGGTCGCGCTCGTTCGGCGTCTGCGGGAACGGCATGCCAGCGGAGTGTAGGGCTGTTACCCGCGAGTAGCAGCCCCGCGCCCCGACGTGTGCAGTGGCACACTCGTCCGGCGGAAGCACCTCGTGCCCCCGGGCACTCGCTCCGCCCGGGCCACGCCCCGGCACGAGGGCCGCAGGGAGGTCCGGTGGAGGTGGGGAGCCTGCCCCTCGAGCTGGGTCCGGTGGTCGCGCTAGCCGTGGTCGCGGTGCTGGCGCTGTTCACCCGGTGGGCCTCCGGCGGCGATCCGGCCGGGGGCCGGCGCGCCGGCGCACCCGACGACGGGCTCCTCACCCGCGTGGCCACGCTGACCCACCGCGAATCGGCCCTCGCGCTGCGGGCGCTGCTGTCCGACGCCGGCATCCGCTCCACCGTGCGCTACCCGGCGGCCCACCGCGCCGAGGTGCTGGTGTTCCCGGAGGACGCCGAGCGCGCCCGGTCGCTGGCCGCCTCGTTCGGCGACGCCTGAGCTCGCCGCTAGTCCGGTCGCTCCGTGCGCCGCACCACGGCGCCGAGGGCGCACAGCTGGTCGACGAAGTCGGGGTAGCCGCGGTCGACGTGGTGCACGTCCTGCACCTCGGTGATGCCGTCGGAGCACAGGCCGGCGAGCACGAGCCCGGCACCGGCGCGGATGTCGGTGGCCAGCACCGGCGCGCTGGAGAACCGCTCGCGGCCGCGGACGACGGCGTGGTGCCCGTCGATCCGGACGTCGGCGCCCAGCCGCACCAGCTCGTTGACGAACATGAAGCGGCCCTCGAACACGTTCTCAGTGATCAGGGCCGTGCCGGTGGAGACGGCGGCCAGCGCCACCGCCATCGGCTGCAGGTCGGTGGGGAAGCCGGGGAAGGGCAGGGTGACGACGTCGACGCAGCGGGGCCGGTCGGCCATCGCGACGCGGATGGCACCGGGCAGCGCCTCGACGGTGGCGCCGGCGTCGGTCAGCTTGTCCAGGGCCACGGTGAGGTGCTCGGCGACGCCGCGCTCGATGACGACGTCGCCGCGGGTCATCACCGCCCCGATCGCCCAGGTGCCGGTCACGATCCGGTCGGGCACGGTCGTGTACTCGACGGGGCGCAGGGAGTCGACGCCCTCGACGGTGATGGTGGAGGTGCCGGCGCCGTCGATGCGCGCGCCCATCTCGCAGAGCATCCGGCAGAGATCCACGATCTCGGGCTCGCGCGCTGCGTTGTCGACGACGGTCGTGCCCTGCGCGAGCACCGCCGCCATCACCAGGTTCTCCGTGGCCCCGACCGACGGGAAGTCCAGCCAGATCGACGTCCCGGTGAGCTGGGGCGCCGTCGCGACGAGGAAGCCGTGCTCGCTGACGATGGTGGCGCCGAGCCGCTCCAGGCCGGAGATGTGCATGTCCAGCCCGCGGGAACCGATGGCGTCACCACCCGGCAGAGCCACCCGCGCGCTGCCGCAGCGGGCGACGAGCGGGCCCAGGACGCTGATCGAGGCGCGCATGCGGCGCACCAGGTCGTAGTCGGTCTCGGTCGACGGCCGGTCCGGGACGTCGATCGTCAGGCGGCCACCGCCGCCGCTGCCGGGCGTGCGCTCGTAGGAGACCGCGCAGCCCAGGCGGCGCAGCACCTCGCTCATGATGGCCACGTCGAGGATGTCGGGCACCTCGTCGATGGTCGAGCGCCCGGCGGCCAGCAGCGCGGCCGCCATGAGCTTCAACGCGCTGTTCTTGGCACCGGTGACCCGCACCCGGCCCGCGAGCCTCGCTCCCCCGGTCACCTCGAAGCACTCCACCGGCCCACCCTACGGCGGCCCGGCTGCAGGGCCCCACCGCGAGCCCGGCGACGTGCTGGAACGGCTTTCTCCTGCAGGGACCCGCGCCGAGCGCCGGTGACGTGCTGGAACGGCCCTCCTGCAGGGACCCGCGCCGAGCGCCGGTGACGTGCTGGAACGGCCCTCCTGCAGGGACCCGCGCCGAGCGCCAGCGAGGGGTGGGGGGCAGGAGGGTCCTTCTCCTAGGCTGCGGGCATGACTGTCCGGCTCACCCGCATCTACACGAAGACCGGCGATGCCGGTCAGACGCACCTGGGCGACATGAGCCGGGTGGCCAAGACCGATCCCCGGCTGGTCGCCTACGCCGACGTCGACGAGGCCAACAGCGCGATCGGCGTGGCGCTGGCCCTTGGCGCCCCGGGAGCAGAGCTGGCCGAACTCCTGCGCAGCATCCAGAACGACCTGTTCGACGTGGGCGCGGACCTGTGCACGCCGATCGTGGCGGAGCCGCAATACCCGCCGCTGCGGGTGACGGCCGCCTACACCGAGCGGCTCGAGGCGGCGTGCGACACCTACAACGAGACGCTCCCGAAGCTCGACAGCTTCATCCTGCCCGGCGGTACCCCGCTGGCCGCGCTGCTCCACCAGGTACGGGTGGTGGTGCGCCGGGCCGAGCGCAGCGTCTGGGCGCTCCTGGAGAGCGACGCCGAGCGCACCAACCCCGAGACCGCGCGCTACCTGAACCGCCTGTCGGACCTGGTGTTCATCCTCGGCCGGGTGGCCAACCCCGAGGGCGACATCCTGTGGGAGCCCGGGGCGCACAGCGGCGTGCACGCCCAGCGCCGCGCTGCCTCGCGGGAGGACTGAGCCGGCCGCTCAGCTACCGGGGGGCGCCGACTCCACCCAGGACAGGAAGCCGGTCACCGTGGAGCGGTCCATGGCCAGCTCCCGGCGCCCCTGCGCGGTGCTGCACGACAGCACGTGGACGTCGGCGGGCAGCGCGAGATCCTCGCGTCCCGCCGGTCGCTGGGCGAGCACGCGGAACCCGGCCCGGGTGAGCCGCTGCTGCGGGCGCACGGAGAGCGAGAGGGCCCGATACCAGAGCAGGGCGTCGCCGCCGTACCAGGCGACACCCACCGACCAGCGCGGCGTCCCCTCGGGGCGCAGCCACATGGTGACCGCGCCGAGCCCCGAGAGCAGGAACCGGCGGCGCAGCAGGAAGACCACGACGACGAGCAGCAGCAGGACGCCGATCAGCACCCACAGGGCGGTGGTCATCCCGCGCGCTCGCCGGTCGGGTCAGTCGCCCTGGCCGGCCGCCCTCAACCGCGACTGCGCGCGGCGCGCGGCCGAGGAGTCCCCGTCGCTCTCGGCGCGCCGCAGCGCCTCGCGAGCGCGCTCCACGTCGATCTCCGAGGAGATCTCCGCCGTCTCGGCCAGGATGGAGACACCCCGCTCGGTGACGGAGAGGAAGCCACCGTGGGCGGCGATCACCATGTCCTCGCCCGACTCGGTGCGGATCGTGACGACGCCGCCGTCCGCCAGCTGGCCGAGCAGAGGCGCGTGGCCGGGCAGGACACCGAGCTCGCCCTCGGTGGTGCGGGCGATGACGCGCGTGGCCTCGCCCGACCAGATCTTGCGCTCGACGGCCACCAACTCGACCTGCAGGGTCGCCACGACACTCCTCGGGGTCCACCTCTCCACCGGGGAAGAGGTGCGCTGCGGTTCGTGCTCCGCCGGCCCGGGCGGGACGGCGGACGATGCGGCCACTGTACCGGCGTGTCGCGCGTGGCCCCCGCCCAGGGCCTGCCCGGACCGCGGGCCCGCGAGCGGTGAGGGCAGAGGCGTCCTTCCTCAGGCGGCGCGACGGTAGAGCAGCGTCCAGCGGCCGACGCGCACCCACGGGTGCCGGACGCAGCTGGCCGCCGCCCAGCGCTCGGTGTCGAAGTCCGCGATCCGCCGGTCCACCGGCGCGCACGGCGGCCAGGTCCAGTCGGGAGCACTCCGACTCCCGGACGGCAGTAGCGCCCTGTCCCGTTCCACGTCGCCCCTCGTGCCGGCGCCCGTCTCCCGGGCGCGCCTGCGGGCATGGTCGGCAGGTGCGCGGCCTCTCCGCAGACCCCGGAGCGCAGAACCACCCGATCGGGCGATCCCCACCTCCGGAACGCCGACGGCCGGGCCCCTCTCGGGAACCCGGCCGTCGGGACGTACTGGATCGGTCCCGCTGCAGGGCCCCACGCCGCGCGGAGCGTGGCGTGGGGGGCAGCGGGATCCTTTTACTTCCGGAGCTTCGCGGCGTTCTTCTCGAGGTCCTCGAGACCACCGCACATGAAGAAGGCCTGCTCCGGGACGTTGTCGTACTCGCCCTCGGTGATCGCCTTGAACGCCTGGAGCGTCTCCGCCAGCGGCACGAACGAGCCCGGCTGACCGGTGAAGGCCTCGGCCACGAACATGTTCTGCGAGAGGAAGCGCTCGACGCGCCGGGCCCGCTGGACGGTGACCTTGTCCTCCTCGGAGAGCTCGTCGATGCCGAGGATGGCGATGATGTCCTGCAGCTCCTGGTAGCGCTGCAGCACCTGCTTCACGGTCTGGGCGATCTCGTAGTGCTCCGAGCCCACGTACTGCGGGTCGAGGATCCGGCTGGTGGAGTCCAGCGGGTCCACGGCCGGGTAGATGCCCTTCTCCGAGATCGGCCGCGAGAGCACGGTCGTCGCGTCGAGGTGGGCGAACGTGGTGTGCGGCGCCGGGTCGGTGATGTCGTCGGCGGGCACGTAGATCGCCTGCATGGAGGTGATCGACCGGCCACGTGTCGAGGTGATCCGCTCCTGCAGCTGACCCATCTCGTCGGCGAGGGTCGGCTGGTAGCCCACGGCCGAGGGCATGCGGCCCAGCAGCGTGGAGACCTCGGACCCGGCCTGGGTGAACCGGAAGATGTTGTCGATGAACAGCAGGACGTCCTGGTTCATCTCGTCGCGGAAGTACTCCGCCATCGTCAGCGCGGAGAGCGCGACGCGCAGCCGGGTGCCCGGCGGCTCGTCCATCTGCCCGAACACCAGCGCGGTGGACTCGATGACGCCGGACTCGGTCATCTCGGTGATGAGGTCGTTGCCCTCACGGGTGCGCTCGCCGACGCCGGCGAACACCGACACACCACCGAACTCCTGGGCGACGCGGCGGATCATCTCCTGGATGAGGACGGTCTTCCCCACCCCGGCGCCGCCGAACAGGCCGATCTTCCCGCCCGCCACGTACGGCGTGAGCAGGTCGATGACCTTGATGCCGGTCTCCAGCATCTCGGTGCGGCCCTCGAGCTGGTCGAACCGCGGTGCGCTCCGGTGGATCGACCAGCGCAGGGCGTCCGCGGCGTAGCCGGGCGTGTCGAGGCACTCGCCCAGGGCGTTGAAGACGTGCCCGGTGACCACCTCGCCGACCGGGACCATGATCGGGTTCCCGGTGTCGGTGACCTCGGCGCCCCGGACGAGCCCGTCGGTCGGCGCCATCGAGATGGTGCGGACGACGTTCTCACCCAGGTGCTGGGCGACCTCGAGGGTCAGCGTCTTGCCGAGGTCGGCGAGCGTGACGTCGACCTTCAGGGCGTTGTACAGGTCGGGCATCGCGTCGCGCGGGAACTCGACGTCGACGACCGGCCCGGTGACCCGCACGACCCGGCCGGTGCCGGTGGTCTGCGAGGTGGTCGGACGGTCCTCGGTGACGGTCATCTGTACTGCTCTCCTGCCCTGGGGCTCGGGTGTCTGCTGTTCGGTGGGGTCAGTCGTTGGCGCCGGAGGAGACCAGCGCGTCGGCGCCGCCGACGATCTCGCTGATCTCCTGCGTGATCTCCGCCTGGCGCGCCTGGTTGGCCTGCCGGGACAGGTTCTTCGCCAGCTCCTCGGCGTTGTCCGAGGCCGACTTCATGGCCCGGCGACGCGAGGCGGACTCGGAGGCGGCCGCCTCCAGCATCGCTGCGTAGATGCGCGTGGTGATGTACTTCGGCAGGAGGGCGTCGAGCAGCCCCTCGGCCGAGGGCTCGAACTCGTACGACGTCGGGATGCCGGTGTCGCCGGCCCCGCCGGACGCCCGCTCCTCCCGCTCGTAGTCGAACTCGTCGACCTGCTCGACCTCCAGCGGAGCCATCCGCCGGGCGACCGGGACCTGCGAGAGCAGCGACCGGAACTCGGTGTAGACGATGTGCAGCTCGTCCACGCCCTGGACGCCGTCGGCGCCGGCCCCGGACTCGTCGTCGTCCTCACCTGCGGTGAAGGCGTCGATGAGGACGCGACCGACCTCCTGGGCGTCGGCGTAGCCCGGCTGCTCCGAGAACCCGGTGAAGGTGCCGGCCGTCGGGCGGTCGCGGAAGGAGTAGTAGGTCTCCCCCTTCCGGCCGACGACGTACAGCACCGGCTCCTTGCCCTCCTGCCGCAGCAGGGCGAGCAGCTCCTCGGTCCGCCGCAGCACGTTGACGTTGTAGGACCCGGCGAACCCGCGGTCGGAGGTGATGACCAGGACCGCCGCCCGGCGCGGGTTCTCCCGCTCGGTCAGCAGCGGGTGGTCCAGCGACGCCGAGGACGCCAGCGCCGACAGCACGCGCGTGATCTCCCGGGCGTAGGGCTTGGACGCCTCCACCCGGGCCTGGGCGCGCACGATGCGGGCACCGGCGATCAGCTCCTGGGCCGAGAAGATCTTCTTCGTCGACTGGGTGGAGCGGATGCGGCGCCGCAGCGCGCGGAGAGAAGCGGCCATGGGTCAGCTGCCCCGCTTGACCTGGACGCGCTCCTGGCCCCGCTCCGAGGCGTCCATGGCCTCGGCCTCGGGCTCGTTGCCCGCGAGCGACTGCCCTTCGGAGGTGGTGAACTGCCCGTAGAAGGTCTCCACCGCCCGCTCGAGGCTGGCGACGGCGTCGTCCTCCAGCTTCTTCGTCTGGCGGATCGACTCGAAGACGGCGTTGTCACCGCGGCCGACGAACTCCAGGAACTCGGACTCGAAGCGGCGCACGTCGGCGACCGGGACGCGGTCGAGCTTGCCGGTCGTACCCAGCCACAGCGACACGACCTCGCGCTCCACCGGGTACGGCGAGTACTGGCCCTGCTTGAGCAGCTCGACCAGACGCTGACCGCGCTCCAGGGTGGCCCGGCTGGAGGCGTCCAGGTCGGAGGAGAACGAGGCGAACGCCTCGAGCTCGCGGTACTGCGCGAGGTCCAGGCGCAGCCGGCCGGCGACCGACTTCATCGCCTTGATCTGCGCGGAGCCGCCGACGCGGGACACCGAGATGCCGACGTTGATGGCGGGGCGGACACCGGAGTTGAACAGACCCGTCTCGAGGAAGATCTGGCCGTCGGTGATCGAGATGACGTTGGTCGGGATGTACGCCGACACGTCGTTGCCCTTGGTCTCCACGATGGGCAGACCCGTCATGGAGCCACCGCCGAGCTCGTCGGAGAGCTTGGCGCAGCGCTCCAGCAGCCGGGAGTGGAGGTAGAAGACGTCACCCGGGTACGCCTCGCGGCCCGGCGGGCGGCGCAGCAGCAGGGAGACGGCGCGGTAGGCCTCGGCCTGGCGGGACAGGTCGTCGAAGACGATCAGGACGTGCTTGCCCTCGTACATCCAGTGCTGGCCGATGGCCGAGCCGGTGTAGGGGGCGATGTACTTCACGCCGGCGGCCTCCGAGGCGGGGGCGGCGACGATCGTCGTGTACTCCAGCGCGCCGGCGTCCTCGAGGGCCGCGCGGATGGAGGCGATCGTCGAGCCCTTCTGGCCGACGGCGACGTAGATGCAGCGGACCTGCTGCTTCGGGTCGCCGGTCGCCCAGGCCTGGCGCTGGTTGATGATGGTGTCGATCGCGATCGCCGTCCGGCCGGTCTGCCGGTCACCGATGATCAGCTGCCGCTGCCCCCGGCCGATCGGCGTCATGGCGTCGATGGCCTTGATGCCGGTCTGCATCGGCTCGTGCACCGACTGCCGCTGCACCACGGTCGGCGCCTGCAGCTCCAGGGCGCGCCGGCCGGTGGTGGCGATCGGGCCGGCACCGTCGATCGGGTTGCCGAGCGAGTCGACCACGCGCCCGAGGTAGCCGTCACCGACGGGGACGGAGAGGACCTCCCCGGTCCGGCGGACCTGCTGCCCCTCCTCGATCCCGGCGAAGTCACCCAGGACGACGACACCGATCTGGCGGGTGTCCAGGTTCAGCGCCAGGCCGCGGACGCCGCTCTCGAACTCGAGCAGCTCGTTGGTCATGACCGAGGGCAGGCCCTCGACCCGGGCGATGCCGTCGCCGGCCTCGGTGACGATCCCGACCTCTTCGCGGGACACGTCAGGCGAGTACTCGGTGACGTAGTTCTGGATGGCACTGCGGATCTCGTCTGCGGAGATCGTCAGCTCGGCCATGGCGTGGAGTCCTCTTCCCTGCGGGGTCGTGATCAGTGGTGGTGGGCGGTCAGCCGGCGAGCTGCCGTCGGGCGGCTTCCAGCCGATGCGCGATGCTGCCGTCGATGACCTCGTCGCCCACCTGGACGAGGAGGCCGCCGAGCACCGTCGGGTCGACGGTGACCTGCAGCCCGATGGTCCGCCCGTACAGGCGGCCGAGCACCTCGCTCAGCCGCTGTTCCTGGGCGGCGGTGAGCGGCACCGCCGTCGTCACCCGGGCGACCGACTGACCACGACGGCGGCTGGCAGCCTCGGAGAGCCGCTCGACGGCCACCGCGGCCTGACCGACGTGCGAGCCGGTCAGGACGTTGCGGAGCAGCAGCTCGGTGACCGGGCTGACCCGGCCGGACAGCAACCGCTCGAGCAGCTCCCCCTTGCCCTGCGGGGAGGCGCTCCGGTCGCTGAGGATGCGCGAGAGCTCGCGGTCGCCCGAGACGATCCGGCCGAAGCGGAAGAGCTCGTCCTCCACGTCGTCCAGCTCACCCCGGACGTCGGCGGCGTCCAGCGCTGCCTCGGTCGCCAGGTTCTCGGCGGCCTCGACCAGGTCCAGGGGACGCGACCAGCGCTGCCGCACGCTGACCCCGAGCAGGTCGAGCGCGACCGGGGAGAGGCGGTCGGCGAACAGCCGCTGCACCAGGGCGGCCCGCTCCTCCGGCTTGCCCGCGGGGTCGGACAGCGCCCGCCGCAGCGACGGCTGCGCCTGGAGCAGTCGCGCGACCGAGAACAGCTCACCGGCCAGCGTGAGCAGGTCCTCGGCGGAGGTGGCCCGCGCCTGACCGGTGATCCGGTCGCGCGCACGGCCGAGGAGCCCCGAGGGGTCCCGGGTCAGCTCGGCCAGTCGCTCCCGGGCCACGAGGAGCGCGGCGCGGCTCGAGGCCTCCATCAGCGCGCGCTCTCGGCGGTCGCGCCGCCACGCCGACCGGTCCCGACCATGCCGTCGAGCTGGTCGAGGAAGCGGTCGACGGTGCCCTGCCGGCGCGCCTCGTCGGCGAGGGATTCCCCGACGACCCGGCCGGCGAGCTCGACGGCGAGAGCACCGATCTGGCCGCGCAGCTCGTGCACGACCTGCTGGCGCGAGGCGGCGATCTGCTCCTCGCCACGCGCCACGATCCGCGCCGACTCCTCCTGCGCCTGCACCCGCAGCTCCTCGAGGATCTGCTGGCCCTCGGCGCGGGCCTGGTCCCGGATCTGCGCGGCCTCGGTGCGCGCCTCCGCCAGCTGCGCCCGGTACTGCTCGAGCGCCGCCTTCGCCTCGGCCTGCATGGCCTCGGCGCGCTCGATGCCGCCCTCGATCGCCTCGCGGCGGGCCTGGAAGGCCTGCTCGAAGCGGGGCGCGACGAACTTGGCGATCACGAACAGCAGGATCAGGAAGGCGATCAGCCCGATGATGATCTCGCCGAGCGGCGGGAGGAGCGGATTCGGGCTCTCCGCAGCCAGGATGCTCATGCTCTCAGTGTCCCGTCTGGAGTGGGTGTCCTACCGATGGTGCAGGTCACTGGCCGTAGACGAGGGGGGCGACGAAGCCGATGAGCGCCAGCGCCTCGGCGAGGGCGAAGCCGAGGAAGGCGTAGGTACGGGTGAGGCCGGCCGACTCGGGCTGGCGGGCGGTCGCCTGGATGTAGGCGGCCCAGACCAGGCCGACACCGATGCCGGGGCCGATCGTGGCGATGCCGTAGCCGACCGAGCCGATGCTGCCGGTCAGTTCTGCCAGAACGTCCATTGCGGGTGGTCCTCCTGTGTCGGTCGCCCGGTAGGTACCGGGCGGCTGGCGGGATCGTGCGGGTGGTGCAGATCAGGGGGCGACGGGGGCGGTCACCGTGGTGCTCAGTGCGCGGCCTCGACGGAACCGTTGAGGTACGTGCCCATCAGCATCGTGAAGACGTAGGCCTGCAGGAAGATGATCAGCAGCTCGAAGAACGTCATCACGATCGCCATGAGCGCCGACAGCGGGCCGAAGACGGCCGAGAAGTTGCCCACCGTGAACAGGTAGGTGGCGCCCAGCGCGAAGGTGACCAGCAGCATGTGGCCGGCGAAGAGGTTGGCGAAGAGCCGGATCGCCAGGGTGAACGGCCGCACGATGAAGTTCTGCAGGATCTCCAGCGGCGTCACCAGGATGTAGGCCGCCTTGGGCACACCCGGCAGGAACATGATGTCGCGGAAGTACGGCCACAGGCCCTGGTTCTTGATGCCTACCGCGATGTAGACGGCCCAGCAGATGAGCGCCAGCACGAGCGGGAAGGCGAACCGCGCCATGGGCGAGATCTGGATGCCGGGGATGATCGCCAGCAGGTTGTTGGCCAGGATGAAGAAGAACAGCGAGGCCAGGAAGGGTGCGAACGGCAGCCCCTTGGGGCCGACCACGTCGCGGGCGATGCCGTCGCGCACCAGTGAGTAGCCCGACTCGCCGATGAACTGCAGCCGGCCGGGGACGATCGCCGCCTTGCGCGCCGACAGCACCAGGAAGACCAGCATCGCGGCGGTGGCCAGCCACATCGCCAGGATGATCCGGTCGAAGTCGAACTGGATGCCGAGCAACGAGAAGCCGAAGAGGGTCTCGGGGAAGAACTCGCCGATCCCCGGGGGCGTGAAACCGCCGCCGGGATCGCTCTCCACAGCGAGCACGCCGCTGAGCGCGGAAGCGCTGGAGGTCACCTTCGTCCCTTCTGCGTCCTGCCGGGCGGGCTTCGTCGCCCGCCCTGGGTGCTGCTGGCCTCCTCCGACCCGGGGAGCGGGTCGAAGGCCCCGAACTTCACGGCGACCACGTAGATGGCAACCGCGACTCCGAGAAGGATGCCCACCGGCAGGAAGAACCGCGTCTCCAGCCACCGGTCGAGCACCCACCCGACCCCGCCCCACACGGCCATCCCGGAGAGGATCGTCCCGGTGACCGCCCAGCCAGCGTCCGCCCCGGAGGGCTGACGAGCCGGGCTCGCAGGGCGTGGACGAGCGCCTCCGTCTCCGGAGGTTTTGTCGGCCATCGGCTCGGACACTATCAGCCGTCCCCGCCGCCGCTCGGCGGGTGCTCGACGGTCCCCCGTCCGGGTGGTGCCGGCGGGGGCACGTAGAACACCTGCCGCGTCCACACCCAGCGCAGCTGGATCCCGCTCCAGAGGAGCGCGCCGACCACGACCGACCACGCGAGCGTCCGCTGGTCGAGCCAGCCCTCCTCGGGCAGGGCGCGCAGCACGCCGAAGAGCACCACCGCCTTCACCATGAACGCGAGCAGCGCCACCGGGAGCGTGAGAGTGTCACCGATCCGGCCGGCCCAGGCGACCGCCAGGCCGGAGACGGCGAAGAACGCCGTGACGATGACCGCGCCGACCAGCACCGCCACCGCGTCGCTGCCCTCCCCCAGCAGCCACGCCAGCGCTGCCGCGACGACCGCGACGGCGGCGGTGACGAGGGCCCCGACGCGGAGGAAGGAGACGTCCCAGGTGCCGCCGGTGGCCGGCGGGGTGGTGCGCGAGGTGCTCATCCGACGGTCTCCCGGGGATCAGGGGAACTGGTCCCAGCGGCGGGTGGTGCGACCCCGGCGGCCCGGCGGTGCGGCGCCGCCCGGGGGACGGCGGCACGTGCGGTCGGGTGGTCGGCCCGGCTGCGCCGGCGCTGCGCCTCCATCTCGGCGGCGCGGGCCTCCCGGGCCGCCCGGCGCGCCCGCGGGCTGAGCACGACGACCACGCCGACGACGAGCAGGACGGCGATCGCCACGAGCAGCTCCACCTGCCCACCGGTGATCGAGAGTCCGACCGCGCCGAAGGAGAGCAGTGCCGCCCAGAAGTACATGACGAGCACCGCACGCTTGTGCGAGTGCCCGATCGACAGCAGCCGGTGGTGCAGGTGCATCTTGTCCGGGGAGAACGGTGAGCGTCCCGCGCGGGTGCGCCGGACGACGGCCAGCACCAGGTCGGTGAAGGGGATGAAGAGGATGGCGATCGGCACGAGCAGCGGCAGCGTCAGGGGCAGCAGGCTGGCGGCGGAGCCGAAGGTCTGCGCGTCCACCCGCCCGGTGGCGGTGACCACCGCGGCCGACAGCATGAGCCCGACGAGCATCGAGCCCGAGTCGCCCATGAAGATCCGCGCCGGGCTGAAGTTGTGCGGGAGGAAGCCCAGGCAGGTCCCGGCCAGCACCGCGGTGATCAGTGCCGGGGCGCTCGCGACGTCGCCGTAGCCGGTCAGCCCCAGGTTGTAGCTGTAGGCGAAGAACGCGAGCGCGGCGATCGCCGAGACCCCCGCGGCGAGGCCGTCGAGCCCGTCGATGAAGTTCAGCGCGTTCACCGCGAACACGGTCAGCAGGATGGTCAGCGGCACACCGACGTCCGGGCCGAGCGAGACGGTGCCGATGTCGGCGAACGGCAGGAAGAGGAACGCCAGCTGCACGCCGATGAGGACCATCACGCCCGCGGCGGCGATCTGACCGGTGAGTTTCGTCAGCGCGTCCAGGCCCCACTTGTCGTCGAGCACCCCGAGCGCGCAGATGAGCCCGCCCGCGACGAGCACCGCGTAGACCTGGGTGTCGTCGAAGGTCCGCTGCAGCGCCGGCAGCCGCGAGGCGACCAGGACGGCGGCCACCACGCCCAGGTACATGGCGACGCCGCCGCCCCGCGGGGTCGGGATGACGTGCACGTCGCGCTCCCGCGGGGCCGCCATCATCCGCAGCCGGATCGCCATCATCCGCACCACGGGCGTGGCCAGGAAGGTGACCAGTGCCGCGGTGAGCAGGACGACGACGTACTCGCGCACGGGTCAGACGGTCCGCGTCGGCTCGGGGGAGGCAGTCGGCCGGGTCGGGTGGGGGTAGGCGGGGTGGGCACCGACCAGCTCGCGGACACCCGCGGCCACCTCGGCGGTGCGGCTGCCGTCGGCGTCCCGGATCGCGGCACCGATCAGCGAGGCGATCGACTTCATGTCGGCCTCGGTCATGCCCTGGGTGGTGACCGCGGGGCTGCCGACCCGGATGCCCGAGGCGACCGAGGCCGGCTGCGGGTCGAACGGGATCGCGTTCTTGTTCAGCACGATGCCGGCGGCGCCGCACCGGGCCTCGGCGTCGGCACCGGTCACCCCGGTCTCCTGCAGGTCCAGCAGCGCCAGGTGGGTGTCGGTGCCGCCGGCCACCGGCCGCAGCCCCTCGGCGGCCAGGCCCTCGGTGAGCGCCTGCGCGTTGGCGATCACCTGGCGGGCGTAGGCCTGGTACTCCGGCTGGAGGCACTCCTTGAAGTTCACCGCCTTGGCGGCGACGGCGTGCATGAGCGGGCCCCCCTGCATCATCGGGAAGGCCGCCTTGTCGATGGCCTTGGCGTGCTCCGCCTTGCACACGATCGCGCCGCCGCGCGGCCCGCGCAGCACCTTGTGGGTGGTGAAGGTGACCACGTCGGCGTAGGGCACCGGGCTCGGGATCGCCTTGCCGGCGACCAGGCCGATGAAGTGCGCGGCGTCGACCATCAGGATCGCCCCGACCTCGTCGGCGATCTCCCGGAAGAGCGGGAAGTCGATCAGCCGCGGGATGGCCGAGCCGCCGCAGATGATCATCTTGGGCCGGTGCTCCCGGGCGAGGTCGCGCACCTGGTCGTAGTCGATGTGCTCGGTGCGCGGGTCCACGCCGTACTGCACCGCGTTGAACCACTTGCCGGAGAAGGAGACCTTCGCGCCGTGGGTCAGGTGCCCGCCGTGCGGGAGCGCCATGGCGAGGAGGGTGTCACCCGGCTGGAGGAAGGCGCCGTACGCGGCCAGGTTGGCGTTGGCGCCGGAGTGCGGCTGGAGGTTGGCGTGCTCGGCGCCGAAGAGCTCCTTGGCCCGGGCGATGCCGATCTCCTCGGCGCGGTCGACGACCTCGCACCCGCCGTAGTAGCGGCGCCCCGGGTAACCCTCGGCGTACTTGTTCGACAGCGTGCTGCCGAGCGCTGCGAGCACGGCCGGGCTGGTGAAGTTCTCGCTGGCGATCAGCTGCAGCCCACCGCGCAGCCGGTCCAGCTCGTCGGTGACCACGTCGGCGATGTCGGGATCGACGGCGGCCAGGGCCCCGAAGTCCGGTCCCCAGTAGGGCGTGCTCATCTCGGTCGCGCTCCAGAACGTCCGTGCGGGCGCCCGCGGTACCCGGATCCGGGCGCGCGGCGGTCAGTGCTCCACGGTATCGCTCCGACGCGTGCGGACAGGTGACCGGAGAAGCGGCCCCGTCCCGGAGCCCGCCCTGAGCGTGCGCAGGGTGGGGAGGACGGGGGTCCTCCTAGTCGGTGAGCTCGGGCGCGATCTCGCGCAGCCGCTCGACCGGGACGGCGCCGACGCGCAGCACCCGAGGTGCGGGGCCGGTGCAGTCGACGATCGTGCTCGCCGCCGAGCTGTCCCGCGGGCCGCCGTCGAGCACGACCGCGGCGTGCTCGCCGAGCTGCTGCACGGCCTCCTCCGCGCTGGTCGCCGCGGGGCGACCGGAGCGGTTGGCGCTGGAGACGGCGAGCGGCCCGGTGCGGCGGAGCAGGTCGCGGGTGAGCTCGTCGTCGGGCAGCCGGACGGCCACCGTGCCCTGGGCGTCACCGAGGTCCCACGCCAGCGACGGGGCGTGCTCGAGCACGAGGGTGAGCCCACCGGGCCAGAACTCCTGCGCCAGGCGCGTGGCGACCGCGGGGGTCTGCAGCACCAGCCCGGCCAGGGTGGAGGCCTCGCCGACGAGCACCGGGACCGGCATGGCCCGCCCCCGGTTCTTGGCGGCCAGCAGCCGGGTCACCGCTGCGGGCGCGAAGGCGTCGGCGGCGACGCCGTAGACGGTGTCGGTCGGGAGCAGCACCAGCTCACCCCGGCTGATGGCCGCCGCGGCGGCATCCAGCCCGGCGGCGCGGGCTTCGGGGTCGGAGCAGTCGTAGAGGTTGGCCACGGACATGCAGTCTTCCGCAGGGCTCAGCCGGAGCGGCGAGCGGTGGTGTGGCGGGGGCGGCCGGCGAGGTCGGGGTGGTCGTGGACGTCGGTGAACCCGCCGTGGGCGCGGACGACGGCGGGCAGTGCCTCCCCCTGCTGATCGGCGTGCTCGATGCCCAGCCAGCCGCCGGGCCGCAGCAGCCGGGCCGCGGTGACCAGCAGCCCGCGCACGACGTCCAGCCCGTCGGGGCCGCCCCAGAGGGCCAGCGGGGGGTCGTGGTCGGCGACCTCCCGGGGCACCCGCGCGCCGTCGGGCACGTACGGCGGGTTGCTGACCACGAGGTCGACGGCGCCGTCCAGCTCCCGCAGCAGCTCCGGATCGGTCATGTCCCCGGCGACGACGTCGACCGGGGTGTCCCCCGCCGCGGCGCGGGCAGCGGCGTTGTGCCGGGTCCAGCCGATCGCCCCGGGATCGCGTTCCACCGCCGTCACCCGCGCGCCGGGGTGCTCGTGGGCGAGGGAGAGGGCGATCGCCCCCGAGCCGGAGCCGAGGTCGACGACGACGGGCGCCGCGACGCCGGCCAGCCGCGTGAGGGCCCAGCCCACCAGCTGCTCGGTCTCCGGCCGCGGCACGAACACCCCGGGCCCGACCGCGAGCTCCAGGTACCGGAAGGGCGCCCGGCCGGTCAGGTGCTGCAGCGGCACCCGGTCGGCGCGCTGGCCGAGCAGCTCCTCGAACCGTTCGGCGGCCGCGTCGTCGACGGCGTCCAGGGTCAGCAGCCGGGTGCGTGCCACCCCGAGGACGTGGGCGAGCAGCAGCTCGGCGTCCACCCGCGGCGACTCGACGCCGGCCTCGGCGAGGCGGCGGGACGCCGCCGTGAGCAGCGCGCGGGCGCTCAGGAGCCGGCCGCCAGCAGCTCGGCGGTGTGGGCGCTGACCAGCGCGTCGATGACGCCGTCGAGGTCGCCGTCGAGCACCTGGTCGAGGTTGTGCGACTTGTAGCCGACCCGGTGGTCGGAGATGCGGTTCTCCGGGAAGTTGTAGGTGCGCACCCGCTCGCTTCGGTCGACGGTGCGCACCTGGCTACGCCGCTGGTCGCTCGCGGTCGCCGCGGCCTCCTCGCGGGCGGCCGCCAGCAGCCGGGCGCGCAGCACGCGCAGCGCGGACTCCCGGTTCTGCAGCTGGCTCTTCTCGTTCTGCGAGCTGACCACGATGCCGCTGGGCAGGTGGGTGATGCGGACGGCGGAGTCGGTGGTGTTGACGCTCTGCCCGCCCGGGCCCGAGGAGCGGAAGACGTCGATGCGCAGGTCGTTCGGGTCGACGCTGACGTCGACCTCCTCCGCCTCGGGCAGCACGAGCACCCCGGCCGCGGAGGTGTGGATGCGCCCCTGGCTCTCGGTCACGGGCACCCGCTGCACCCGGTGCACGCCGCCCTCGAACTTCAGCCGCGACCAGATGCCCTCGTCGGTGCGGGACTTGACCGCGATCGCGACGTCCTTGTACCCCCCGAGCTCGGCCTCGACGGCGTCGAGCACCTCGGTGGACCACCCGCGCCGCTCGGCGTAGCGCAGGTACATGCGCATCAGGTCGCCGGCGAACAGCGCCGACTCCGCGCCGCCCTCCCCCGCCTTGATCTCGAGGATGACGTCCTTGTCGTCGTCGGGGTCCTTGGGCAGCAGCTGCTCGCGCAGCCGGTCGGTCAACGCGGCGATCCGCCGCTCGAGCGCGGTCGCCTCCGCGGCAAAGGACGCGTCCTCCGTGGCGAGCTCCCGGGCCGCGCCGAGGTCGTCGCGCGCCTCGTCGAGCGCGCGAGCGGTCTCCACGAGCGGAGCCAGCTGGGCGTAGCGACGACCCATCCGGCGGGCGCGGGACTGGTCGGCGTGCACCGCCGGGTCGGCCAGCTCCTGCTCGAGGCGCGCGTGCTCGGCGAGCAGCCCGGCCAGCCGGTCGGGCGCCGACGTCTCGGTACTGCTCATCGCTGCTGCCTCTCGGGACGGGGGTGCTCCACCACCGTGGAGCAGCCGGACGGAGCTGGACATGACGACGGCGCCCGTCCCACCGCGAGGTGGGACGGGCGCCGTCGGGGGTGCTACTGGGCGTCGGTCGAGGCGCCGGCGGCGCGCTTGCCGAACCGCTTCTCGAAGCGGGCGACGCGACCGCCGGTGTCGAGGATGCGCTGCTTGCCGGTGTAGAAGGGGTGGCAGGCGGAACAGGTCTCGACGGTCAGCTGACCGGTCGGGCTCGTGCTGCGGGTGGTGAACGTGTTGCCGCAGCCGCAGGTCACGGTGGTGACGTTGTAGGCCGGGTGGATGTCGGGCTTCATGGCTGCGCCTCTTCTGCGGAGTCTGTGTCGTTCAGTGCTGTGAACGCCGGGGACCGGACGGCTATTTCCGGCCGCGCCGACGGGGCTCAGCTGCTCAGTATCCCTGATGCTCGAGCCCCGCCGGCGGGCGGGAGGGTCACTCCCCGCCGGGGCCCAGCGTCGTCTTCTGGATCTGCATGAGGAACTCGACGTTGTTGCGCGTCTTCTTCAGCTTGTCGAGCAGCAGCTCCAGGGCCTGCTGCGGCTCGAGCGCGGCGAGCACCCGGCGCAGCTTGATGACGATGGCCAGCTCGTCGGGCGACATGAGGATCTCCTCCTTGCGCGTGCCCGACGCGTTGACGTCGACCGCCGGGAAGACCCGCTTGTCCGCCAGCCGGCGGTCCAGCTTGATCTCGGCGTTCCCGGTGCCCTTGAACTCCTCGAAGATGACCGTGTCCATCGTGGAGCCGGTCTCGACCAGCGCCGAGGCGATGATCGTCAGCGAGCCACCGTTCTCGATGTTGCGGGCGGCGCCGAGGAAGCGCTTGGGCGGGTAGAGCGCCGTGGAGTCGACACCGCCGGAGAGGATGCGCCCGCTGGCGGGGGCCGCCAGGTTGTAGGCGCGCCCCAGGCGGGTGATCGAGTCCAGCAGGACGACGACGTCGTGGCCCATCTCGACCAGGCGCTTGGCCCGCTCGATGGAGAGCTCCGCCACCGTGGTGTGGTCCGCCGGCGGCCGGTCGAAGGTCGAGGCGATGACCTCGCCCTTCACCGAGCGCTGCATGTCGGTGACCTCTTCCGGACGCTCGTCGACCAGGACGACCATCAGGTGGCACTCGGGGTTGTTCGTCGTGATCGCGTTGGCGATCGACTGGAGCACCATCGTCTTACCGGCCTTGGGCGGGCTGACGATCAGCGCGCGCTGCCCCTTGCCGATCGGCATGACCAGGTCGATGACCCGGGTGGTCAGCAGGTGCGGCTCGGTCTCCAGCCGCAGGCGGTCCTGCGGGTAGAGCGGGGTGAGCTTGGTGAACTCTGGCCGGTTGCGGGCCTGCTCCGGGTCCAACCCGTTGACCGTGTCGAGGCGGACCAGCGCGTTGTACTTGTCCTTGCGCTCGCCCTCGCGCGGCTGGCGGACCGCGCCGGTGATGGCGTCACCGCGGCGCAGCCCGTAGCGGCGCACCTGCGACAGCGAGACGTACACGTCGTTCGGCCCGGTCAGGTAGCCCGACGTCCGGACGAACGCGTAGTTGTCCAGGACGTCGAGGATGCCGGCGACGGGCAGCAGGACGTCGTCCTCGCTGACGGTCGGCTCGCCCGCCTCGAAGCGGTCCCGGTTGCCGCCGCCGCGCTTGTTGCGGTCGCGGTACCGGCGACCGCGGCGACCGCGGCCACCCTCGAAGTCCTCGTCGTCGTCCTCGGCGGGGCGCTCGTTGCGGCCGCCGTCGGTGCGGTTGTCCGTGCGGTTGTCCGGCCGACCGCCCCGGTCGTTGCGGTCCCGGTCGGGGCCCCGGTTGCCGTCGCGGGCGCCGCCGTCCCGGTTGCCCCGCTCCGCGCGGTCGCCGCCGTCGCGGGTGGCGCCGCCGTCGCGGGTGGCGCCGCGCTCGGCGCGGTCGTTGTTCTCCCGGCCGCCGTCGCGGTTGCCGGCGCGCTCGCCCCCGTCGCGGCCGTCACGGCTGCCGTCCCGCTCGCCGCGGTTGCGGCCGCGGGTGCGCTGCGGACGGTCGCCGTCGCGCTGCTCGTCCTCGCGCGGGCCGGCCGGTGCCGACTCCGCTGCGGGGACCGCCGGGGCCTCGGTGGGAGCCTCCGCCGGGGCGGACACCGCCGGCGCGGAGCCCTCGGTGGGGGCGCCGGGCGATCCCACCGCTGGGGCGGAGCCCTCGGCGGGGGCGCCGGGCGATCCGGCGGGGCGGCTGGCCGCACGCCGCGTGCGGACCGGCGCCTCCGTGGTCAGGGGGCCGCCGTTGGCGCCGCCGCTGACCGGGGCCTCGAGGGGAGCCGCCGACGCGGCGACGCCGGCCGGGGCGTCGGTGCCGCCGGTGGAGCCGCTCTCCGTCTGCGGCGCAGGCGCGCCGCCCTCGGAGCCGGCGCCCACCTGGCGGGCGGAGATGGCGGCGACCAGGTCGCTCTTGCGCATCCGGCCGGTGCCGGGGATGCCCAGCTCGCCGGCCAGGCGCTGCAGCTCGGGCAGGAGCATGCCCGACAGCCCGTTGCCGCGGCGGCGGGGACGGCCCGCCGTCCCAGAAGCGGCAGTGCCCTCGGCGGAGGCGGCGGCATCGGGCGCGCCGGTCGTGCCGAGGTCGGTGGTTTCGCTCACGTACAGGTCCTTCCCTGCGGGTGACCTGCGCGTCTCAGCGCAGGGGGTGCCCGGTCCCCGGCGGACCGGCCCGGAGGGCGGGTGCGCGTCAGGAGACAGGTCGAGAGGTGCGAGGCGGATCAGCGGCGAAGAGGTTCGGACATCTGCTTCGGCCCCGCGCGAGGCTCGCCCGAGTGGGCGGCTACGCCGTGAGCCTAGTCGCAGCTCACGGGCAGGACAACACCGGATGATCTCGGCGTGTTCCCCGTTATCGAGACGATACCTGGCGCACGGGGCGGTCGACGCGCGCCCCCGTCGGGTCCACCTCGAGCGGCAGCACCGACCAGTTCCCGGGAACCAGCGCGGCGATGTCCTCGATCTCCTCGGCCCCGGCCGCCCGGTCGTCGCTCCGCACCGTCCGCCGGCCCAGCACCAGGACCGACGGCCCCGCGCCGGAGACGACCGCCGCGTGCCCGGCCTCGCGCAAGCGGTCGATCAGCGCGAGGGTGCCCGGCATCGCCGCGGTGCGCTGCCGCTGGTGCAGGCGGTCCTCGGTGGCCTCGAGCATCGAGGTGCCCGAGGTCAGGGCGTGGACCAGCAGCGCGGACCGGCCCGCGTTGAAGGCGGCGTCGGCGTGCGGCACGACGTCCGGCAGCAGCCCGCGGGCCACCTCCGTCGACAGCGTCGCGTCCGGCACGAGGACCACGGGGAGCACGTCCTCGTGCACGGGCAGGCTGTCCGCGCCGACACCCCGCTCACCGGTCCACGACAACGTCAGCCCGCCGAGCAGGCAGGCGGCGACGTTGTCGGGGTGACCCTCCAGCTCGGTGGTGAGCCGCAGGACGGCGTTCCCGTCGACCGTGTCGACGTCCGGGCACAGCGACCAGGCCCCCAGGACCCCCGCGACGACGGCCGCGGCGGAGGAGCCCATCCCCCGGCCCTGCGGGATCGCGTTCTCGGCGACCACCCGCAGGCCCGGTGGCGTCCAGCCCAGCTCGGCGCAGGCGGCGCGGAAGGCGCGCACCACCAGGTGCGACTCGTCGGTGGGCAGCTCGCCCGCACCGGTGCCCTGCACCTCGACCGACAGCCCGCCGGGCTCGACCGCGAAGGAGACGTGGTCGTGGCGGGTCAGCGCCAGGCCGGCGCAGTCGAACGCCGGCCCGAGGTTCGCGCTGGTCGCCGGGACGCGGATCGTCACCCGGTCCGGGTCGAGGACGCTCACAGCCCGAGCTGCGCCGCGGCGGCCGCGGCGTCGACCGGCACGGTCAGCGGCGCCGGCGCGCCGGAGATCGCCCACTCCGGGTCCTTGAGACCGTTCCCGGTGACGGTGCAGACGATCCGCTGGCCGGGCTCGAGCTCCCCGGCGTCGGCCACCTGGAGGAGGCCCGCGACCGACGCCGCCGACGCCGGCTCGACGAAGACCGCCTCGCTGCGGGCCAGCAGCCGGTAGGCCGACAGGATCGCCCGGTCTGTGACGGCGTCGATGCGCCCGCCGGACTCGTCGCGCGCGGCCAGCGCCTTCGTCCACGAGGCGGGGTTGCCGATGCGGATGGCGGTGGCGATGGTGCTCGGGTTCTCCACCACCTGGCCGGTGACGATCGGGGCCGCGCCGGCGGCCTGGAAGCCCCACATGCGCGGTGTGCGCGTGGCGGGGCCGTCGTCGGCGTACTCGCGGTAGCCCTGCCAGTAGGCGGTGATGTTGCCGGCGTTGCCCACCGGCAGGCAGTGGATGTCCGGGGCGTCGCCGAGCACGTCGACGATCTCGAAGGAGGCGGTCTTCTGCCCCTCGATCCGGTACTGGTTGACGCTGTTGACCAGGCTGACCGGGTAGTCGATCGCCAGCTTGCTGGCCAGCGCCAGGCAGTCGTCGAAGTTGCCGTCGACCTGCAGCAGCTTGGCGCCGTGCACCAGCGCCTGGGCCAGCTTGCCCATCGCGATCTTGCCCTGGGGCACGAGGACGGCGCAGGTCATGCCGGCGCGGGCGGCGTAGGCAGCGGCGCTGGCGCTGGTGTTGCCGGTGGAGGCGCAGATGACCGCCTGCGCCCCTTCCTCGAGCGCCTTGGTGATGGCCATCGTCATCCCGCGGTCCTTGAAGGAGCCGGTGGGGTTCGCCCCTTCGACCTTGAGGTAGACGTCGCAGCCGGTGCGCCGCGACAGCTCGCGCGCCGGCACCAGCGGGGTGGCGCCCTCCTGCAGCGTGACCACCGGGGTGGTGTCGGAGACCGGCAGGCGGGACCGGTAGGCCTCGATGAGACCGGGCCAGCCCGGGGACACGACCGACGACGAGACCGTCACGACAGACCCTCCACGCGCAGCACGCTGGTGACGCCCCGGACCGCGGGCATCTCCCGCAGCGCGGCGATGGTGGACGACAGCGCCGCGTCCGGGGCGCTGTGGGTCACGATGACCAGCGTCGCGGCGTCCCCGCGGCCGGTCTGCCGGACCGTCGAGATGCTCACGCCGTGCTGCGCGAACTCCTGCGCGACGGCGGCGAGCACACCCGGCTTGTCGGCCACGTCGAGGCTGACGTGGTAGCGCGTCGGCGTCTCGGCCATGGGCCGGACGGCGAGGTCGGCGTAGCCGGTGGGGCCCTGGCCCGAGGCGCCGGCCACGCGGTTGCGGGCCACGGCGACGAGGTCGCCGAGGACGGCGCTGGCGGTGGGCTCTCCCCCGGCGCCCTGGCCGTAGAACATCAGCTGCCCGGCCGCCTCGGCCTCGACGAAGACGGCGTTGAACGCGCCGCCGACGGAGGCGAGCGGGTGGGCGGTCGGGATCATCGCCGGGTGCACCCGGACGGCCACCGAGTCGCCGTCCCCGTCGGTGGCGGGCACGCGCTCGCAGATGGCCAGCAGCTTCACCGTGCAGCCGATCTCGGCGGCGCGGGCGACGTCGCTGGCGGTCACCGTGGAGATGCCCTCCCGGTGGACGTCCGCGGCCGAGACGGGCGTGTGGAACGCCAGCGAGGCGAGGATCGCGGCCTTCGCGGCGGCGTCGAAACCGTCCACATCGGCGGTCGGGTCGGCCTCGGCGTAGCCCAGCTCGGTGGCCTCGGCCAGCGCCTCGCCGAAGCCGGCACCGGTCTCGGCCATCCGCGACAGGATGTAGTTGGTCGTCCCGTTGACGATGCCCACGATGCGGGACAGCTGGTCACCGACCAGCGACTCGCGCAGCGGCCGCAGGATCGGGATCGCCCCGGCCACCGCGGCCTCGTAGTAGAGGTCCACCCCGGCCTTCGCGGCCGCGGCGTGCAGGGCGACGCCGTCCTCGGCCAGCAGCGCCTTGTTCGCGCTGACCACCGACTTACCGGCCTCGAACGCCGCCAGCATCAGCGAGCGCGCCGGCTCGATGCCGCCGATCACCTCGACGACGAGGTCGACGTCGTCGCGGGTCACCAGGCCGTGCGCGTCGGTGGTGAGCAGGTGCGCCGGGACGTCGGGGTGGTGCGCCGGGCGGCGCACGGCGACGCCGGCCACCTCCACCGGGCGGCCGATCCGCGCGCCGAGGTCGTCGGCCTGCTCCTGCAGCGCCCGCAGCACCGCGCCGCCGACCGTCCCGCAGCCCAGCAGGGCCACCTTGAGGGGTCCGTTCACGAGGTCGCTCCCGCGGGGTGCTCGGGCGCCGGCTGGTCGATGGCCGGCGAGGGGGCAGGGCGGTCGGCGAGGACCGCGTCGAGGGCGAACACGTCCGACAGTGTCTGACGTCGCACGATCTCCCTGGCGGCGCCGTCCCGCACGGCGACCACCGGGGGCTTGAGCAGGTAGTTGTAGTTGCTCGCCATCGACCAGCAGTAGGCGCCGGTGGCGGCGACGGCGAGCAGGTCACCCGGCTGGACGTCGGAGGGCAGCCACAGGTCCCGGACCAGGATGTCGCCGCTCTCGCAGTGCTTCCCGACCACCCGGCACAGCGCCGGCGGGGCCTCGGAGACGCGGTTGGCCAGCACGCACGTGTAGGCCGCGTCGTACAGGGCGGTGCGGATGTTGTCGCTCATCCCGCCGTCGACCGACACATAGTTGCGCACCTGGGGCGCGCCCGGGGCCCCGCTCGCGCCGAGCCGCACCGGCTTGATCGTGCCGATCTCGTACAGCGTGACCGTGCCCGGGCCCGCGATCGCACGACCGGGCTCGACCGCCAGGCGCGGCACCGGCAGCCCCAGCTGGAAGCACTCGGCGGCGACGACGGCGCGCAGCCGGGTCGCGACGTCCACCGGGCTGACCGGGTCGTCCTCGGCCAGGTAGGCGATGCCGAAGCCGCCGCCGAGGTTGAGCTCGGGAAGCACCTGGCCGGTGGCCTGGTGCACCTGCCCCATCAGCCCGACGACCCGGTGCGCCGCGGCCTCGAAGCCGGCGGTGTCGAAGATCTGCGACCCGATGTGGCTGTGCAGGCCGGTCAGCCGCAGCGCGGGCTCGCGGATGACCCGCACCGCCGCGGTGAGCGCGTCACCGGTGGCCAGGGAGAAGCCGAACTTCTGGTCCTCGTGCGCGGTGGCGATGAACTCGTGGGTGTGCGCCTCGATGCCGACCGTCGCGCGGATCAGCACCGGCACCGGCGTCCCGCCATCGGCGACCCGCTTTTCGGCGAGCGGCACCAGCCGGTCGATCTCGTCGAAGGAGTCCAGGACGACGTGCCCGATGCCGGAGTCGACGGCCAGCTGCAGCTCGACCAGGGACTTGTTGTTGCCGTGCAGCGCGATCCGCTCCGCGGGGAAGCCGGCCGCCAGGGCCAGCGCCAGCTCGTTGCCGCTGCAGGCGTCCAGGTGCAGCCCGTCGTCGGCGATCCACCGGGCCACCTGGCCGCAGAGGAACGCCTTGGAGGCGTAGTGGACGTCGGCGTCGGCGAACGCCCCGGCGAACTCCGCGGCGCGCCCCCGGAAGTCGTCCTCGTCCAGGACGAACAGCGGCGTCCCGTGCGCGCGGGCGAGATCGGTCACCGGACGGCCGCCGAGGTGCAGCTCGCCGTCGACCCGCCGCGCCGTCCGGGGCCAGACGTGCGGGTCGAGCGACCCGAGCTCGGCCGGCGGCGCGCCGGCGGCCGTCGGCGGGGTGATGGTCCCGTGCAGCGGCCCTGCGGGGTGGGCCCGCATCACATGCGCTCCGGCGCGGTGACGCCGAGCACCCCGAGGCCGTTCCGCAGCACCACCGCGGTCGCCGCGCACAGCCACAGCCGGGCGGTGGTGAGCGGGGTGGTCTCCTCGTCGCCGCGGGGCAGCACCCGGCAGGCGTCGTAGAAGCGGTGGTAGGTGCCGGCCAGCTCCTCCAGGTAGCGGGCCACCCGGTGCGGCGCGCGCAGCTCGGCGGCGGAGGTGAGCACCCGCGGGAACTCGCCGATCGCCCGCAGCAGGTCGTTCTCCCGCTCGTGCACCAGGGCGGCGCCGTCGACATCGGCCGCCTCGCCCAGCGCGATCCCGAGGTCGGCGGCGTTGCGCAGCACCGAGGAGATGCGGGCGTGCGCGTACTGGACGTAGAAGACCGGGTTGTCGTTGGTGCGCCGGCTCCACAGGTCGACGTCGATGTCGATCTGCTGGTCGATCGAGGCACGTGCCAGGGCGTAGCGCGCCGCGTCCACCCCGATGGCGTCGACGACGTCGCTGAGCAGCACGATCGTCCCTGCCCGCTTGCTCATGCGGACCGGGGCACCGTCGCGCACCAGGTTCACCAGCTGGCCCAGGACGATCTCCAGGTTCGCCTCGGGATCGTCGCCGGTCGCCGCGACGAGCGCCTTGTAGCGGCCGACGTAGCCCGAGTGGTCGGCCCCCAGCACGATGACGACCCGGTCGAACCCGCGGGCCCGCTTGTCCAGGTAGTAGGCGCAGTCGGAGGCGAAGTAGGTGGTCTCGCCGTCGGCCTTGACCAGCACCCGGTCCTTGTCGTCGCCGAAGTCCGTCGTCCGCAACCAGACCGCACCGTCGGCCTCGTAGACGTGGCCCTGCTCCCGCAGCCGGGCGAGCGCCTTGTCCAGGGCTCCCGACCGGTGCAGCTCCCGCTCGCTGAACCAGACGTCGAACTCGACACCGAGGTCGAGCAGCGACTGCCGGATCTCGGCCAGCATCAACTCCATGCCGCGCTCGCGGAAGACGTGCAGCTGGGCGGCGTCGTCGCGGTCCAGCACGTCCGGTTCGGACATGCGGACCTGCTGGGCGATCTCGTCGATGTAGGCGCCGGCATACCCGTCCTCGGGCACCGCCCGCCCGTGGGCCGCGGCCTGCAGGCTGCGGCCGAACCGGTCGATCTGCGCGCCGGCATCGTTGATGTAGTACTCGCGGGTCACCTCGGCGCCGGCGGCCTCCACCAGCCGGGACAGCGCATCCCCGATGGCGGCCCACCGGGTGTGCCCGATGTGCAGCGGGCCGGTCGGGTTGCCCGAGACGAACTCGACGTTCAGCCGCTGCCCGGCGAGGGCCCCGGTGCGCCCGTACGCGTCCCCGGCGGTCACGGCCTGGACGGCGATGAGGCCGAGCGCGCCCTGGGCGAGCGTGATGTTGAGGAAGCCCGGCCCGGCGATGTCGACGCCGGCGATACCCGCGTGCGTGCGCAGCTCGGCGGCCAGCAGGTCGGCGACCTCACGCGGCGGGCGACCGGCGGGCTTGGCCAGCCGCAGGGCGACGTTGGTGGCGTAGTCGCCGTGCTCGGGGTTCCGCGGCCGCTCGACGACGACCTCCGCGGGGACATCGACGGGCAGCGCGCCTCGCTCGACGACCGCGGCCACGGCGGTACGAACGACGTCCTGAAGCTGCTCCGGTGTCACCCGGCGAGCGTACTGACCGCCTTCCGGCGGCCCGCCGGGCCGCCCGGCTCCCAGCTTCCGCACAGGCGCGCGACCTAGACTCGCGCGCGGCTAGCGGGGCCTACCCGCGCGCCGGAACGCAGCGGCGCGGATGCGCCCCGTAACGAGGAGAGGCCTTGGCCAAGGACCGCACGCCCGACAAGAGCCGAGCCAGCGGTGGTGGGGCCACCCGGTCCGGTGGGCGGGCGACCGGTGGCCGCACCCGACCGCCGACGCAGGTCGTGGCACAGCAGCGGCCGTGGGGGCTGATCGCCGCCGCGGTGGCGGTGGTCGTCTTCGCCGCGGCCGTCATCACCTGGGCCGTCGTCCAGGTGCGGGCGGCCGACGCCTCGCGCGTGGACTCGATCGACGAGATCGCCGGCGCGCAGACCTACGAGTACGAGGGCGGCCTGCACAACGACGGCCCCATCGAGTACAGCGAGTCCCCGCCGGTCGGCGGCGAGCACGCCAACCTCTGGGCCGACTGCACGGGCACCGTCTACGACGTCGACATCCGGCACGAGAACGCGGTGCACAGCCTCGAGCACGGCGCGGTGTGGATCACCTACAACCCCGACGAGGTGTCCGACGCGGACGTGGAGACGCTGGCGGAGCTGGTCGACGGTGTCTCGGGGCGGATGCTCTCCCCGTACGAGGGGCAGGACACCCCGATCAGCGTCCAGTCGTGGGGCCACCAGCTGAAGGTCGACAGCGCCGACGACGAGCGGATCAAGCAGTTCGCCGACCTCATGACCTACAAGCCGGACAGCTTCCCGGAGCCCGGCGCCACCTGCGAGAGCCCGACCTTCCTGGCCGACCCGCTGCTGGAGAGTGCGGACGCAGGCGCGACGTCCGACCAGTGACCGCCACCGTCCACCGGGAGGTGACCCCGTGACCGCGCCCGACCGCTCGCCCACCCGCGGCCTGCGCACCGCCCTGCTCGCCGTCATCGCCGTCGGGCTGGTGCTGCTCGGCGGCGGGCTCGCCGTGGCGCTGGGCATCGGGCGGGGCACGCCCACGCCGGCCGCCGACTCGGTCGACGCCGGTTTCGCCCGGGACATGTCCCGGCACCACCTGCAGGGCGTCGAGATGGCCAACCTGGTCGACGAGCGCAGCGACGACCCCGAGCTCGAGCACCTGGCCTTCGACATCTCGGCCGCGCAGACCAACCAGGCGGGGCGGATGCAGGGCTGGCTGGCGCTCTGGGGGCTGCCCCAGTCCGGCGAGCCCATGACGTGGATGCCCGCGGACGAGCACGCCGGTCACGACATGGGCGCCATGGACACCGCCGCGGACATGCCCGGCATGGCGTCCACGGAGGAGCTGGCGGAGCTGCGGAGCCTGTCGGGCACGGAGTTCGACGTCCGGTTCCTCCAGCTGATGATCCGCCACCACCAGGGCGGCTTCGACATGGCCCGCTACGCGGCCGAGCACGCCGATGTGGAGGCCGTGCGCGACCTCGCCCGGTCGATCGAGCAGGCGCAGGGCGTGGAGACGACGACGATGACGCGGATGCTCACGGCCCGGGGCGGAACCCCCCTCCCCGAGCCGTGACCCGCGGCGCAGGAGCCGCCGCACGGGGCGGGGTCGGGGGCTGGTAACTTCTCCCCTGCCCCACCACCGAGCCCCCGTAGCTCAGGGGATAGAGCACCGCCCTCCGGAGGCGGGTGCGCAGGTTCGAATCCTGCCGGGGGCACCACCAGCCGCTGACCGTCGCCCGCGTGGACCGACCGTTGGCCGCGGACGAACAGCGGGAGAGGCCCCACCGGCCCTGGAGACGGGTGCCAGCGGGGCCTCTCGCGCGTTCCGGACGGGCCGACGCCGCCGCGCGACGCCACGGGCGTGCCGGCTCACTCCTCCCCGGAGAACCGGTACACCACGTCCTCGACCGAGTCGGTCGCGAAGGCGTACACGAAGCGCAGCGGCTCCTCCGCGGTGTTCCGGATGCCGTGCTCGGCGTTCCCGGGGATGAAGACGGCCGACCCGCCGGCCACGGGGTGCTCGACCCCGTCCAGGACGACGACCCCGGTGCCCGCGATGACGTGGTAGACCTCGGCCTGGGTGTGCCGGTGCCGACCGAGCCAGCCGGCGGGGGGCAGCTCGGCGAGGCCGGTGTAGAGCGAGGACGTCGGCGTCCGGTCCCGGCTGATCAGCACCTGGAAGGCGACGTGGCCCCGGACCGGGTCGTCCCACACCTCGGTCTCGGCCTCGGCTGCGGTGCGCACCACGGGTTCCATGCCACCGGGCTGCCCCGGGAGACGCCGGCGCAACCCCGTTCGGCGGTGCGGCGCGGCCCCGTGCTCGCCCCGCGGCCGGTCGGGAGGACGGCTCCAGGTGCCGACGACCAGGACGCTGGGGATCAGGACCCGGACCGCGGCCCGGCCCGCTAGAGTCCGGGCGTTCGACGTGGCCCCAGTTCTGGCACCTCCCGCCGACGGCCCATCGGGACCGGTGTTCGAGGTGCTCGCAGGATCGGCAGACCACCACGCAGGAGGTCAGATGAGCACGACAGCGGGAGACGGCACCCCGCAGACGCACGAGGAGCGCCGGCGCGGCGCGTTCAGCTCCCGCCGCATCTTCATCCTGGCGGCGATCGGCTCGGCGGTCGGGCTCGGCAACATCTGGCGGTTCCCCTACGTCGCCTACGAGAACGGCGGCGGCGCCTTCCTGCTGCCCTACCTGGTCGCGCTGCTCACCGCCGGCATCCCGTTCCTCCTGCTCGACTACGCGATCGGCCACCGCCACCGCGGCTCCGCGCCGCTCTCCTTCGCCCGGCTGCGCCGCGGCACCGAGGGGCTCGGCTGGTGGCAGGTGGGCATCTGCTTCGTCATCGCCGTCTACTACGCCGCGGTGCTCGCCTGGGCGCTGCGCTACACCCTCTTCTCGCTCGACCAGGCCTGGGGCGCCGACCCGGAAGGCTTCTTCTTCGGCGAGTTCCTGCAGGCCGGTGACGTCGAGGTCACCGCCGACGTGGTGCCCGGGGTGCTCGTGCCCGCGGCGCTGGTCTGGCTGGCCGTCCTCGTGATCATGGCCCTCGGCGTCCAGCGCGGGGTCGGTATGACGTCGCTGGTCCTGATCCCGGTGCTGGTGCTCGCCTTCGCCGCCCTCGTCGTGCAGGCGCTGCTGCTGCCGGGCGCGGGCGCGGGCCTCGACGCGTTCTTCACGCCGGACTGGTCGGCGCTCACCTCGGCCCCCGTCTGGGCCGCCGCGTTCGGCCAGATCTTCTTCTCGCTGTCGGTCGGCTTCGGCATCATGATCACCTACGCGTCGTACGTCCGCCGCCGCGAGGACATGATCGGCTCCGGCCTCGTCGTGGGCTTCTCGAACTCCAGCTTCGAGCTGCTCGCCGGCATCGGCGTGTTCGCCGCCCTGGGCTTCATGGCCCAGGCGAGCGGGGACGCGGTCGGCGACGTGGTCGACGGCGGGATCGGCCTGGCCTTCATCGCCTTCCCCACGATCATCAGCGAGGCGCCGGCCGGTGCCCTCCTCGGCGTCCTGTTCTTCGGGTCGCTCGTCGTCGCCGGCATCACCTCGCTGATCAGCGTGATCGAGGTGGTGATCTCGGCGGTCCGCGACAAGCTCGACACGAGCCGCCTCACCGCGACCCTCGCGGTCGGCGTGCCGGCCGCGGTGCTGAGCCTGGTGCTCTTCAGCACGACGAGCGGTATCTACGTGCTCGACGTCGTCGACCGCTTCGTCAACCAGTACGGCATCCTCGTCGTGGCGCTCGTCAGCATGCTGGTCGTCTCCTGGCTGGTGCGGGCTCTGCCCCGTCTCAGCGAGCACCTCAACGTCCACGGCCGGCCCCGGGTCGGCACCGGCTGGCGGGTGCTGACCAGCGTCGTCGCCCCGGCGGGCCTGGCCATCGTGCTCGTCTTCACGGTGCGAGAGGACCTCACCGCGCCCTACGGGGCCGGGGACTACCCGACGTGGCTGCTGCTGGTCTTCGGCTGGTTGATGGCTGTGGCGCTCCCGCTGGTCGGCTTCCTCCTCGCCCGGCTGCCGTGGCGCTCCGGGACCCACCTGGACGGGCCGCCACCCGGCTCCGACCCCGCGGCGCCGCTGCACGCGACCTCCGCGGCGGACCCGAACCGCCCGGGAACCGGGCACGACGAGGGAGGCCGGCGATGAGCGCCGAGGCGATCGCGATGATGGTGGTGGCGATGGTCGTCATCTGGGGCGGCCTCGTGCTGGCCGTCGCCAGCCTGCTGCGCCACGGGAACGTCGAGGACCGCGCCGAGAACGGGCACCGGGACCGCTGACCCGGCGCACACGGCAGGCCTGACAGCCCCTCGCCCGCCCGGGCCGCGACCTGAGTGCCGGACGGCTGCACTAGCGTCCGTTGCATGGAGACCAGCGGCATCCACATGGCCCGGGTGAGCGATCTCGAGCTCGCCTACGAGACGTTCGGCGAGACGGCGGATCCGCCGGTCCTGCTCGTCATGGGGCTGGCCACCCAGATGATCGGCTGGCCCGACGACTTCTGCCGCGGCCTGGCCGAGCAGGGGCTGTTCGTCATCCGCTTCGACAACCGCGACATCGGGCTGTCCACCCACCTCGACGGCGCCGGCGCCCCGGACGTCCTGGCGATCCTCGGCGGCGACCGCTCCTCGGTCGCGTACTCGTTGACCGACCTCGCCGAGGACACCGTCGGCCTGCTCGACACCCTCGGCCTCGACAGCGCGCACGTCGTCGGCGCCTCGATGGGCGGGATGATCGCCCAGCTGGTGGCCATCTCCCACCCCGACCGGGTGCGCAGCCTTACCTCGATCATGTCGACCACCGGCGACCCGGCCGTGGGCGCCCCGGACGAGGCCGCGATGGGGGTGCTCCTGGCCGCACCGGCGGGCGACCGCGAGGGCGCGATCCAGCGCGTCGTGGACACCTACCGGGTGATCGGCTCTCCTGGCTTCGAGTTCGACGAGGCCGCGGTGCGCGACCGGGCCGGGCTCTCCTTCGACCGGGCGTACGACCCGGCCGGCGTGGCCCGGCAGCTGGCCGCCATCCTCACCACGCACGACCGGACCGCCGACCTCGCCCGGGTCGCCGTGCCCACCCTCGTGATCCACGGCGAGCAGGACAGCCTGGTGAACGTCTCCGGCGGTCGCGCGACGGCTGCGGCGGTCCCGGGGGCGGAGCTGCTGGTCGTCGACGGCATGGGCCACGACCTGCCGCGCGAGGTCTGGCCGCAGCTCACCGACCGGATCACCGCGCTGATCGAGCGCGTCGAACGCCGAGCGTGACCGCCGCTCCGGCGGCCCTACCGGTGACCGGCGGAACCGCATAGCGTCGGACAACTGTGAACTGGGTCACCATCGAGGTCTTCGACGGCGGCACCCCCGCCTCGGGATGGCTGCGCGCCTGGCACGACCTGCTCGTCGAGACGGCGGTGCGTCCGGCGCCCGGTTCTGGGACGAGCACGAGCACCGCTGGGGCGTCGTCCTGGAGTTCGTCTTCGACGAGGAGGGCCAGCGCGACGGCTTCCGCGACGCACCGGCGGTGCGGGCGGCGCTCGACGCCGCGCCCGACCCGGTCAACGGCGTCCTGGTCTACCCGCACCGGGGCGGCGGGAGCGGCAGCCGCCACCCCCGCCGCCCGCGACCGCTGCGCGACAGCGGGGCGGCCGCGCTGCCGGAACCGGACCCCGACGCCGACCGGGTCCGCCCGTGCACCGCCCGCGCCGACCTCGCCGCCGCGGACCCGTCGCTCAGCTGGTGAGCATCCCGCCCTCGACCGGGATGGTGGTGCCGGTGACGTACCCGCCGGCGTCGCTGACCAGGAAGACCAGCGCAGCGGCGAGCTCCTCGGGCTCGCCCTTCCGCCCGACGAGGACCCGGGACAGCTGCGACTCCAGGTAGCCCTCGGGGTACTGGTCGGTCATCTCCGAGGTGAAGAACCCCGGCGCCAGCGCGTTGACGCGGATGCCCTTGCGCCCGGTCCACTGCTGGGCGAGGTCACGGGTCAGCCCGATCAGCCCCGCCTTGCTCGCGGCGTAGGCCGCCTGCGGCAGGCCGGCCGTGGTCAGCCCCAGCACGCTGGAGATGTTGACGATGGAGCTGCCGGGCTGCATCACCCGGCCGCAGGCCTGGGCCATCCAGTAGCAGCCGTTGAGGTTGACGTCGATGACCTGCCGGAACTGCTCGGGCGTCTCCCGGGTCGCCGGCGCGGCGGTGCCCACACCGGCGTTGTTCACCAGGATGTCGACCTTGCCGAACTCCGCCACGGCCGCGTCGACGAGGGCCTGGCAGTCCTCGGGCCGGGACACGTCGGTGGCCACGCTGATCGCGCGCCGCCCGGCCGCCTCCACCGCGCGCTGGGTGTCGGCCAGCCGGTCGACCCGGCGGGCCCCCAGCGCGACGTCGCAGCCGGCCTCGGCCAGGGTGCGGGCGAAGACCGCCCCCAGCCCGGAGGACGCCCCCGTCACGATGGCGACGCGGTCGTCGAGGCGGAACAGGTCGAGGATCGAGCGGTCGGGCATGAGCGGGGATCTCCTCGCAGACGATGGGGTGTCCCGCCACCGTATCGGCCGTGTGCGGTAGATCACCGGTCGAGCCGGGTAGGGGCGCTGGGTCCAGACACCGGGCACAGGGAGACCGACCATGACCGACCTCGCGCAGCAGCCGCTCGACCGCGCGGCGCCGGCGACCGGGGAGCGCCGGTGAGCGCCCCGATGTGGCGGCAGGCCTACGACGCCGCCGAGCGCGCGATCGCGCCCCGGGCCGACGACCTGGTCCGCAGCGAGTACTTCTCCCTGGCCACCGCGCTGCTGCGCCGCGCGCAGACCGTCGCGGGCAGTTCCGTCCGGGACCTGAGCGCGCGCGCCTGGCACCTGGTCAACCTGCCCGCGGGCAGCGACATCAGCCGACTGCGCGCGCAGATCGGCTCCCTGGACCGCGAGGTGCGCCGGCTGACCATCCAG
This sequence comes from Blastococcus sp. SYSU DS0552, assembly GCF_054050815.1. Taxonomy (NCBI): domain Bacteria; kingdom Bacillati; phylum Actinomycetota; class Actinomycetes; order Geodermatophilales; family Geodermatophilaceae; genus Blastococcus; species Blastococcus sp. SYSU DS0552. The sequence goes on along the minus strand of NZ_JBJHAB010000020.1, from coordinate 25,146 downwards.
CTGGAGCAGGAGCGGCGACGCGGCTCTCCGACGCGCCCCGGCCCGGCCCGAACGACGACCGCCCCGACCACGGAGGACAGCGATGCCGACGGTGCCCAGCCCGCAGACGGTGCTCGACCGCGTCCGGCGCGACGTCGAGCGCAACACCCTGCGCGCCCGTAACGGCATCAAGCTCGTCGCCGGCGTCGACCGGCCCGGTGTCGGGCAGACCCCCAAGGACGTCGTCTGGCAGCGGGGCCGCACCCAGCTCTGGCACTACCGCAACGACCCCGACACCTATGGCGGCGTCCGCTACGGGCCACCGCTGCTGATCGTGTTCAGCATGATCAGCAAGAGCTACATCCTCGACCTGACGCCCGGCAACAGTTTCGTGGAGCAGCTGCTGAAGGCCGGTTTCGACGTGTACATGCTCGACTGGGGCGAGCCCGACGAGCGCGACGCGGGCAACGGCCTCGAGGACTACGTCGACGACTACATCCCCGCCGGGGTCGACCGCGTCCTCGAGCTCTCCGGCGCCGACGAGGTCAACCTGTTCGGCTACTGCTTCGGCGGGAACCTGGCCCTGCTCTACGCCGCGCACCACCCCGACGCGCCGCTGCGCAGCCTCACCGTGCTGGCGACACCGGTCGACTTCCGGCACATGGGGCCGCTCGCCGACATCTTCGCCGTCGGCGGGATGGACGTCGGCTCGGTCCTCGACGCGGACGGCAACGTCCCGCCCTCGGTCGTCGTCCAGGGTTTCCGGGCGCTGACCCCGACGGCGGAGGTGACCCGCTACGTCACCCTGTGGGAGCGGCTCTGGAACGACGAGTACGTCGCCTCCTACCAGGCGATGACGGGGTGGTCGGACGACCACGTGCCCTTCCCCGGCGCCGCCGCGCGGCAGACGGCGGAGATGCTGGTGCGGAACAACGGCATGGTCGACGACCGGCTCGCCGTGGGCGGGGACCCGGTGCACCTCGCCGACATCCAGGTGCCGTTCCTGTCCGTGCGGGCCAACCGCGATCACATCGTGCCGCCGGACGCCACCGCACCGCTGATCGACCTGGTCGGCTCCCCCGACAAGCACGAGCTCTGCCTCGACGCCGGACACATGGGGCTGGTCGTCGGGCGCACCGCGGCGAAGACCACGGTGCCCACGATCATCGACTTCGTCCGCCGGCGCAGCGACCCGCTCGACGCCGACGAGACCAGCCAGGAGGCCTGACGTGACGGTGGTGGAACTGGGACCCGATCGCTGCGACGCGCTGCTGCGGTTCTTCGGTGACCTCCCCGAAGGGGACCTGACCTTCATCAAGGAGGAGGTCACCGACCCCGAGACCGTCCGTTCGTGGGCGACCGGTGACTCCGCCGGCGGCCGCTGGGTGGCGGTCGAGGGCGACGAGGTGACCGGTTACGTCGCCGTCCGGCCGCTGCCCGGCTGGTCGGACCACGTCGGCGAGGTCCGCCTGGTCGTCGCCCCGTCCCGCCGCGGCAGCGGGCTCGGGCGGGAGCTGGCCCGGCAGGCCCTGGTCGGCGCGGTCTCCTCGGGGCTGTCGAAGCTCGTCGTCGAGGTGGTCGCCGAGCAGGGGGCGGCGCTGGCGCTCTTCAGCGACCTCGGCTTCAGCGGTGAGGCCCTGCTGCGCGACCACATCCGCGATCGCAGCGGCGAGCTGCGCGACCTGATGGTGCTGGCGCACCACGTGTCCGACACGTGGGCGGGCATGGACACCGTCGGCATCGCCGACGAACTCGGGGCCCCCGCCGGCTGACCGGCTCAGCGCTCGGTGACCCGCCCGCCGTCGACCTCGAGCCGGCGGTCGGTGACGACGGCGGCGAGCATCCGCCGGTCGTGGGTGACCAGCAGCAGCGTGCCCGTGTAGCCGGCCAGCGCCTGCTCCAGCTGCTCGATCGCCGGCAGGTCGAGGTGGTTGGTCGGCTCGTCGAGCACCAGCACGTTGATGCCTCGGGCCTGCAGCAGCGCCAGGGCGGCGCGGGTGCGCTCCCCCGGCGACAGGGTGACCGCCGGGCGCAGCACGTGGTCGGCGGTGAGGCCGAACTTCGCCAGCAGCGTCCGCACCTCCGCCGTCGGCCAGTCGGGGACCTCCGCGCCGAACGCGTCGAGCAGCTGCTCCGGACCGAGGAAGCGTTCCCGGGCCTGGTCGATCTCGCCGATCCGGACCGACGGCCCGAGCGACGCCGACCCCTCGTCCAGGGGAACGCGGCCGAGCAGAGCGGCCAGCAGGGTCGACTTCCCCGATCCGTTGGCGCCGGTGATCGCCACCCGGTCGCCCCAGTCGACCTGCAGGTCCACCGGGCCGAGGGTGAAGCCGCCCCGGCGGACGACGGCGCCGCGCAGCGTGGCGACGACGGCGCCGGCCCGCGGCGCGGCGGCGATCTCCATGCGGAGCTCCCACTCCTTGCGGGGCTCCTCGACCACGTCCAGCCGCTCGATCATCCGCTCGGTCTGCTTGGCCTTGGCCGCCTGCTTCTCCGCCGAGGCCCGGTTGTGCGCCTTGATGAACTTGTCGGGGTCCTTCTGCTTCTTGACCGCGTCGCGGACACCCTTGGCCATCCAGTTGCGCTGCATCCGGGCGCGCGCCTCCAGCCCCGCCTTGGTCTCGGCGAACTCCTCGTACTCCTCGCGCGCGTGCCGGCGGGCGACCTCCCGCTCTGCCAGGTACGCCTCGTAGCCGCCGTCGTGCACCCGCACCAGCTGCTGGGCGAGGTCGAGCTCGACGATCCGGTTGGCCGTGCGGGCGAGGAACTCGCGGTCGTGGCTGACGACGACGACACCGGCCCGGGAACCGGTCACGAACCGCTCCAGCTGGTCGAGCCCGGCGAGGTCCAGGTCGTTGGTCGGCTCGTCGAGCAGCAGGAGGTCGTAGCGGGACAGCAGCAGCGAGGCCAGCCCCACGCGCGCGGCCTGCCCGCCGGAGAGCCCGGTCATCAGCGCGTCCAGCGCGACGCCGGGCGCCACCTCGGCGACCACCTCGGCCGCCCGTTCCTCGAGGTCCGCGCCGCCGAGCGCGAGCCAGCGCTCGAGTGCGTCGCCGTACGCGTCGTCGGCGCCCGCCGCGCCGGCGGTGAGCGCATCGGTCGCGGCGTCCAGGGCCGCCTGCGCGGCCGTGACACCGGTCCGCCGGGCGAGCGCGGCGAGGACCGTCTCCCCCTGTCGCCGCTCGTGCTCCTGCGGGAGGTAGCCCAGGGTGGCCGTCGGCGGGCTGAGGGCGATGCTGCCGGCCTCGGCGGCGAGCTCCCCGGCCAGGGTGCGCAGCAGCGTGGACTTGCCCGCGCCGTTCACCCCGACCAGGCCGACGACATCGCCCGGGGCGACGACGAGATCGAGGTCGGAGAAGAGCACGCGGGCGCCGTGGCCGGCCGCCAGTCCGCGGGCGACGAGGGTGGCGCTCACCCCTCCAGCCTGCCAAGCCGCCCGGTCGGGGTCAGCCCCGGCTCGCCGACGGGTCGTCCTCGACGTCGAAGGCGTCGTCGCCGTAGCCGCTGTCGGCGTCCTCGCCGCTCGTCGTCCTGCTCCGCCGAACCAGCCACGGCTGGAGGTGGTCGTAGCCGCGCACCGAGACCCGGCGGAGCGGCCGCACCCGGTAGTCCGGCAGCCCGCGCAGCCGGTCGGCGAGGTCCCGGTCGACCAGCAGCGCGCCGGGCCGGGCGAGCGAGGTGAGCCGGCTGGCGAGGTTCACGACCGGCGAGTAGACGTCGCCGAGGCGGGTGAGCACCGCCCCGTAGGCGGCTCCCACCCGCAGCGGCGGACGGTCGGCGGCCGCCCAGGCGTCAGGGAGTTCCAGTCCGATGTCCGCGGCGTCCGTGGCCGACCAGGCGGTGAACAGCACGCCGTCACCGACGGTCTTCACGACGCGGCCGTGGTGCCGGGCGATCACCTCGGCGGCGGTGCTCTCGAAGTCCTCCACCATCGCGCCCAGCTCGCGGCCGCCCATGCCGCGGCTGCGGGAGGTGTAGCCGACCAGGTCGGCGAACCCCACCGCCAGCTCCCGCCGGTCGCCGGGGCCGGTGGCCGCGAGCAGCCGGTCGACGTTGGCCACGAGGTGCCGGCGCCAGACGTAGTCCTGCACCTCGCGCAGCCGGGGCAGGAGCGCCTGCGCGGCCGCCACCGCGCGCTCGGTGGTCGCGGCCGGGTCCTCGCCGGCCTGCGCGCCGCGGAGCAGCGCGTCGGCCAGCATGTCGGTCTGCCAGTCGGCCAGCCGGGACAGCGACTGCCCCATCGCCCGCGCGATGGAGGCCTCGCTCTCCGGGTCGACGAAGCCGGAGTCGATCAGTGTCGACAGCACCCCGAGAGCGGCGATGTCGGCGTCGGTGAAGGCGGGGTCGTCGTCGGCGGCGTCGGGGAAACCCAGCGCCCGCCAGAGCCGCTGGGTCCGCTCCGGCGGCATCCCCGCCATCCGGCCGACCTCCAGCCGGGTGTACCGGCGCGGCCCGCCGAGCAGGAGCCGCTCCAGCGCCTCCCGGGCGCCGGGGTCCGGACCCTCCCCGGGATCAACCATGCCCGTCGCAGACCTCAGTCGGTGGTGTGCACGATCAGCGCACCGCGACCGCGGGTGGCATCGGCCGGCACGGAGCCCAGCAGCCGGCCGACCAGCGTCGCCCCGCAGGCGCCGGCCAGCGCTCCTGCCCGGGCGACGGCGCGCAGCGAGGACTGCGAGCCGTCGGCTCCGACGACGACCGTGGAGTAGGCGGTCACGGGCTCGCTCACGGCGGGCACTCTAGGGGACGACGACCGCCCGTGTGCCCGGGGTCACGCGGGCGGGGCCGGTGCGGCCGGCCAGGAGCGCCACCGCGGCGAGCAGCAGCGGCAGCAGCGCCAGCGCCGCGGAGAGCCCCACCAGCTCGGCCAGGCCCCCGATCGCCGGCGGGCCGAGCAGGAAGCCGAGGTACCCGGGGGTGCTCACCGCGGCGAGCGCCGGCCCGGCCTCCGGCTCGCCCTCCGCCGCGGCGGAGAAGACCAGGGGGACCGTGCAGGCCAGCCCGGCCCCCAGGGCGGCGAAGCCGACCAGCACCACGGCGACGGTCGGGCCGGCGACCACCAGCACCCCGCCGGCCGTGGCCACCAGTGCCGAGGTGCGGACGGTGCGGACCCTCCCCCACGCAGCGACGACGCGGTCGCCCGCCAGCCGGCCGGCCACCATCGTCAGGCTGAAGGCGGTGAACGCCAGCCCCGCCACCCCGGCGGAGGCACCCAGTTCGTCGCGCAGGTGGACCGCGCTCCAGTCGCCGACCGCGCCCTCCGCGAGGAGGACGACCAGCGCGATGAGGGCCAGCGGCAGGAGCCGGCCGCGGGGCCACGCGAACAGCGGCCCCGCCTCCCCCTCGGTTCGTTGCTCCCGCAGCAGCGCCGGGAACAGCGGCGCGGTCAGGAGCAGCAGCGCCAGGCCGGTGCCGCCCAGGTGCCAGGGCAGCCCGACGTCCCCCGCCGCGGCCAGCGAACCGGTCAGCGACCCCACCAGGGCCCCGGCCGAGAACGCCGCGTGGAACGACGACATCACCGGCCGGGCGATCGCCCGCTCGACCGTGACGGCCTGGGCGTTCATGGCCACGTCCAGGCCGCCGAACGCCAGCCCGAACACCAGCAGCGCCGGGACCAGCCAGGGCAGCGACGGCGCCAGCCCCAGCAGGACCGGGACCGCGAAGAAGGCCAGCGCGGTGGCCACCGTCGTCGTCCGGCTGCCGAGCCTGGCACTGAGCGCACCGACCAGCGGCATGGCGATCAGCGCCCCGACCGCCGGCACGAGCAGGGCGCCGCCGAGTGCTGCGTCGGAGAGCCCGAGGGCGGTCTTGACCGCGGGGATCCGCACCGCCCAGTTCCCGAAGAGGGCACCGTTCGCCGCGAAGACGACGGTCACCGCCAGCCGCGCACGCCCCAGCCGCACCGGTCCCACGCACCCAGTCGACCACGTGGCGGGGAACGTGCACCCACGGGCTCCCGGAAGGTCACCCGCGTGCGCTTGGATGGGTGGGGAACACGGGCCAGCAGACGAGGAGAGCGACATTTCCACCGCCCCCGCCCCCACGACCGGCCCCGTGCGGGTCGAGGTCCAGGGGCTCACCAAGTCCTTCGGCGCCGTCCGGGCGGTGAGCGATCTCGGGTTCACCGTCGAGCCGGGCACCGTCACCGGGTTCCTCGGCCCCAACGGCGCGGGGAAGACCACGACGCTGCGCATGCTGCTCGGGCTCGTGCAGCCCGACGCGGGCACCGCCACGTTCAACGGCACCCCGTACGCGGGCCTGCGGGAGCCGATCCGCACCGTCGGGGCGGTCCTGGAGACGGCGTTCCACCCCGCCCGCTCCGGCCGCAACCACCTGCGCGTCTACTGCCGCGCCGCCGGGCTGCCGCTGCAGCGCGCGGACGCGGTGCTGGCCCAGGTCGGCCTGGCCGACGCCGGCGGCCGCCGGGCGGGCGGCTACTCCCTCGGCATGCGCCAGCGGCTCGGTCTGGCGACGGCGCTGCTGGGCGACCCCGCCGTCCTCGTGCTCGACGAGCCCGCCAACGGGCTGGACCCCGAGGGGATCCAGTGGCTGCGCGGCTTCCTCCGCCACCTCGCGCACGAGCAGGGCCGCACCGTGCTGGTCTCCAGCCACCTCCTCGCCGAGGTCGAGCAGACCGCCGATCGCGTCGTCATCGTCGGCGCCGGCCGGCTGGTCCGCGAGGCCTCGATGGAGCAGCTCCGCTCCGGCGCCGAGAGCGGCGGCACGGTGCTGGTGCGCAGCCCGGAGATCGCGCGGCTGGCCGAGTCGCTGCGCGCCGCGGGCATGCCGGTCACCCTCGACGGCGACTCCCTGACCGTCTCCGGCCGGACCACCGCCGAGGTCGGCGCCCGCGCCTTCGCCGCCGGGGTGGAGCTGCACGAGCTGCGCTCCCGCACCAGCGGCCTCGAGGAGATCTACTTCCAGCTCACGGCCGGCCAGGAGCAGTACGCCGCCGGCGCCACGTCCCCGGAGGTCTCCCGATGACCGACCTCGTCCGCGCCGAGTGGACCAAGCTCTTCACCACCCGGGTGTGGATCGGGCTGCTGATCGGCGCCTGCGTCCTGGCCGGCGGTTTCACGGCACTGTTCACCGCCCTGGCCGGCGTGGAGCAGCAGGGCCAGCCGGGACTGCCGGCGGTCGGCACCCCCGCCTACGAGGAGCTGATCTTCTCCGTCGGCTCCAACGCCAGCGTGCTGCTGCTCATCCTCGGCATCATCGGGATGACCCAGGAGTACCGGCACCGCACCGCGACCCCCACCTTCCTGACGACCCCGCACCGCGGCCGGGTGGTCGGCGCGAAGCTGCTCGCGTACGCGCTCGTCGCCCTCCCGTTCGCGCTGGTGGTCCTGGCGGTCAACGTCCTGGTCGCGGTCGTCTACGCGGGTGCCCGCGGGGCCACGCCGTCCCTGGCCGGGGACAACCTGCGCACCATCGCCCTGTCGGGTCTGGTGCTGGTCCTGTTCACCGTGATCGGCGTCGGGGTCGGCGCGCTGCTGCGCAACCAGGTCGGCGCGATCGTCGGTGCGCTGGTCTACCTCTACGTCGTGGAGCCGATCGTGGCCTCCGTCGGGGCCATCCAGGCGGCCTACAAGTGGCTGCCCGGCGGGGCGGTGCAGGCCCTCACGTCCGACTTCGAGGCACCCGAGTTGCTGACGCCGTGGCAGGGCGGCCTCCTGCTGCTCGGTTACGGTCTCCTGGCGGCGTTCCTGGGCACCTTCCTGGCGGTCCGCCGCGACATCGCCTGAGGCGCCAGTGGCAGGCCTACGACCCCTGCTCCGGTCGAACAGCAGCCCCGAACGCAGAACGGAGAACGCGTGACCACTCGCATGACGGTCCAACGACTCGGCCGGCTGATCGCCGACGGGGAGACAGATGCCGTCCGGACGGCGGTCGCCGAGTCGCCTCAGCTGGTCCAGGGCACCGTCGAGCGCGACGGCCAGGACGGCTGGACCCCGCTGCACCTGGCGGTCGCCTGCGACCGGGTCGACGTCGTCCGCGTGCTGGCCGGGGCGGGCGCCGACCTCTCGGCCCGCACCGACCAGCACCGCACGCCGCTGCACCTGGCGCTCGAGCACGCGCCCGGGCTGGTCCCGGTGCTGGTGGAGCTGGGCGCGGTGGTCGACGCCCCCAGCGCGGCCTACCTCGACGACGTCGACCGGCTCACCGCCGAGCTCGACGGCGGCGCAGCGCTGACCGACCCGGCCACGGGGGTCGACCTGCTCGCGTGGGCCGCGTTCGGCGGCGCCGCCGGCACCGCCCGGCTGCTGCTGGCACGCGGCGCCGACCCCGATGGCGGCGCGCTGCACGCGGCCGCCACCGGCCGCAGCGCGGAGCTGGTGCGGCTCCTCCTGGACGCCGGCGCGGACGTCGACCGCCGGGATCCCGACACCGGCCGCACGCCGCTGCACGCGGCGGTCGCGGCGGGCGCCACGGGGGACGTGCCCGAGATCGTCCGGCTGCTGCTGGACGCGGGAGCCGACGTCAACGCCACCACCCACGACGGTGCCAGCGCGCTGGACATCAGCCGCGTGGCGGCGGCCCGGCACCGGCGGGCCGACGAGCACGAGGCCAGCGGCAACGACGCCCTGGTCGAACTGCTCGTGGCCCACGGCGCGACGCACTGACCACCATGCGGGACGGGCGCGCGGTTCCCGCTCCGTGCCGGGTCGGCGACCCGGCACGGGCGTAGACTCGACACCCGGTCCAGCGACGCCCCTCAGACGCAGCCCCAAGACGAAGAAGGCACTCGACCCCGTGTCAAGCGTGAACTCATCCCGCCCGTCGTCCACCTCGTCCCCGGTCGCCGGTTTCGGCACCAACGAGTGGCTGGTCGAGGAGATGTACCAGCAGTTCCTCGCCGACCCGTCCAGCGTCGATCAGGCGTGGCACGAGTTCTTCGCCGACTACCGGCCGGGCAGCCCCGTCGGTGGCGGTGACCGCGAGCAGGCGCCGCCCGCCAAGGGCGCCCCCGCACCGGCGTCCCCGCCGCAGTCCGCTCCGGCGCCCAGCGCGGCGCCGGAGCCCGCCGGCGCGGCAGCGCCGGACGTCCAGCGCCCGGCCGCCGGGTCCGAGCCGACCGGGAGCGCACCCGTGCAGAAGAGCAACCCGAAGCCCGCCGCCCCCGCGCAGAAGGCCGCCCCCGCGGAGAAGGCCGCCCCCGCCGCCAAGCCGGCGCCCAAGCCGTCGGCCGGCGACGGCAAGCAGTCCCCGCTGCGCGGCGCTGCCGCCGCGGTGGTCAAGAACATGAACGCCTCGCTGACCGTGCCGACGGCGACGAGCGTGCGCGCGGTCCCGGCGAAGCTGCTGGTCGACAACCGCATCGTCATCAACAACCACCTGGCCCGCGCACGCGGGGGCAAGGTCTCCTTCACGCACCTGATCGGCTACGCGCTGATCCGGGCGCTCGACGCGTTCCCGAACATGAACAGCGCCTTCGCCGAGGTCGACGGCAAGCCGGTGCTGGTGGCGCCCGAGCACGTCAACTTCGGGCTCGCCATCGACCTGCCCAAGCCCGACGGCTCGCGGTCCCTGGTGGTGGCGTCGATCAAGGCCGCCGAGGAGATGGACTTCGCCGCCTTCTGGGCCGCCTACGAGGACATCATCCGGCGCGCCCGGAACAACAAGCTGACGATGGAGGACTTCTCCGGCACCACGATCAGCCTGACCAACCCGGGCACGATCGGCACCAACCACTCGGTGCCGCGGCTGACCGCCGGGCAGGGCGCGATCATCGGCGTGGGGGCCATGGAGTACCCCGCCGAGTTCCAGGGGATGAGCCCCGAGGTGCTCACGGACATGGGCGTCTCGAAGATCATCACGCTCACCTCGACCTACGACCACCGGATCATCCAGGGCGCGGAGTCCGGCGACTTCCTGCGCAAGCTGCACTCGCTGCTGCTGGGTGAGGACGGCTTCTACGACGAGGTCTTCCGCTCGCTGCGGATCCCCTACGAGCCGGTGCGCTGGATGCCGGACGTGCGGGTCACGCGCGAGGGGCAGATCGACAAGGAAGCCCGGGTCATCGAGGTCATCGAGTCCTACCGGCGCAACGGCCACCTCATGGCCGACACCGACCCGCTCGAGTTCAAGGTCCGCACCCACCCCGACCTCGACATCCTCCAGCACGGTCTCACCCTGTGGGACCTGGACCGGACGTTCCCGGTCGGCGGTTTCGCCGGTGAGCGGCTCATGCCGCTGCGGGACATCCTCGGCGTGCTGCGCAACTCCTACTGCCGCACGGTCGGCGTGGAGTACATGCACATCACCGATCCCGAGGAGCGCGAGTGGCTCCAGCAGCGGATCGAGATCAAGCACGAGCAGCCCGACCGCGAGAAGCAGAAGCACGTGCTCGGCCGGCTGAACGCCGCCGAGGCGTTCGAGACCTTCCTGCAGACGAAGTACGTCGGGCAGAAGCGGTTCAGCCTGGAGGGCGGGGAGTCGGTCATCCCGATCCTCGACGAGGTGCTCATCGCCGGCACCGACCACGGGCTCGACGAGGTCGCGATCGGCATGGCCCACCGCGGCCGGCTCAACGTCCTGGCCAACGTGCTCGGCAAGAGCTACGCCAAGATCTTCGGTGAGTTCGAGGGCAACATCGACCCGGGCACGGTCCAGGGCTCCGGCGACGTGAAGTACCACCTCGGCGCCACCGGGACGTTCCGCAACCCGTTCCGCACCGACGCCGAGATCGCCGTCTCGCTGGCCAGCAACCCGTCCCACCTGGAGACGGTCAACCCCGTCCTCGAGGGCATCGTCCGCGCGAAGCAGGACATGATCGACAAGGGCGAGCAGGGCTTCACGGTCCTGCCGCTCCTGCTGCACGGCGACTCCGCGTTCGCCGGCCAGGGCGTGGTCCAGGAGACGCTGAACCTCTCCCAGCTCCGCGGCTACCGCACCGGCGGCACCGTGCACGTCGTCATCAACAACCAGGTCGGCTTCACCACCAGCCCCGGCTCGGCGCGCTCGACGCTCTACTCGACCGACGTCGCGCGGATGGTCAACGCCCCGATCTTCCACGTGAACGGGGACGACCCCGAGGCCTGCGTGCGGGTGGCCCGGCTGGCGGTCGAGTACCGGCAGCAGTTCAAGAAGGACGTCGTCATCGACCTCGTCTGCTACCGCCGGCGCGGGCACAACGAGGGTGACGACCCCTCGATGACCCAGCCGCAGATGTACGACATCATCGACCGCAAGCGCTCGGTCCGGAAGCTCTACACCGAGGCGCTGGTCGGTCGCGGCGACATCACGCTCGAGGAGGCCGAGGAGGCCCTCAAGGACTACCGCGGCCAGCTGGAGCGCGCCTTCGCCGAGACCCACGACGCGCAGGACTCCTCCAAGCCCGAGCCGGTGATGGACCCGCGCACGCCGCAGGAGTCCACGGTGCAGACGGCCGTCACGCAGGAGGTCCTCAAGACCATCGGTGACGCGCACGTCTCCTTCCCACCGGACTTCACGCCGCACCCGAAGCTGCAGAAGATGCTGGAGAAGCGGGCCGCGATGGCCAGCGAGGGCGGCATCGACTGGGCCATGGGCGAGTTGCTGGCGTTCGGCTCGCTGCTGATGGAGGGCGTGCCCGTCCGGCTGGCCGGGCAGGACTCCCGCCGCGGCACCTTCGTGCAGCGCCACTCGGTGCTCATCGACCGGGAGAACGGCGCGGAGTACACCCCCCTGGCCAACCTGACCGAGGACCAGGCGAAGTTCTTCGTCTACGACTCGCTGCTGAGCGAGTACGCGGCGCTGGGCTTCGAGTACGGCTACTCGGTGGCCAACACCAAGGCACTGGTGCTCTGGGAGGCCCAGTTCGGCGACTTCGTCGACGGCGCCCAGATGGTCATCGACGAGTTCATCAGCTCCGGCGAGGCCAAGTGGGGCCAGCGCTCCGGCGTCGTCCTGCTGCTGCCGCACGGCATGGAGGGTCAGGGTCCCGACCACTCCAGCGGCCGCATCGAGCGGTTCCTGCAGCTGTCGGCGGAGAACAACATGACCGTCGCCAACTGCACGACCCCGGGCAACTACTTCCACCTGCTCCGCCGTCAGGCCCTGTCGGACGTGCACCGGCCGCTGGTCGTCTTCACGCCGAAGTCGCTGCTGCGGGCGAAGGCGGCGGTCAGCCCGGTCGCGGACTTCACCGAGCAGAACTTCCGCCCGGTGCTGCCCGACACGGGGGTCGGCGGGGAGGCCCTGGACGCCGGCGCGGTGAAGCGCGTGCTCCTCTGCAGCGGCAAGGTCGCCTACGACCTCATGGCACAGCGGGAGTCCGACGGCCGCGCCGACACCGCGATCGTGCGGGTCGAGCAGCTGTACCCGCTGCCGGCCGAGCAGATCCGCACCGAGCTGGAGCGCTACCCGAACGCCACCGACGTGGTGTGGGTGCAGGAGGAGCCGGCGAACATGGGCGCCTGGCAGTTCATGGCCGTCAACCTGCCCGAGGAGCTGCCGGAGGGGCGGAAGCTGCGTCGGGTCAGCCGCCGGGCGTCGGCCAGCCCGGCGGTCGGCTCGGCGAAGGTGCACGAGGTCGAGCAGCGCAAGCTGGTCGCCGAGGCCTTCGCCGGCTGACCTGGCCGGCTGAGCCGGCACCGGACCGTGCGACGCCCGGTCCCCGATCCGCTCGGGGACCGGGCGTCGTAGGTTCTGGGGCATGTACTTCACCGATCGGGGCCTGGAGGAGCTGGCCGGACGGCGCGGCGAGGAGCAGGTGACCCTGGCCTGGCTGGCCGACCAGATGCAGGCGTTCGTCGACCAGCACCCCGACTTCGAGGTGCCCGTGGAGCGGCTGGCCACCTGGTTGGCCCGCGGCGGCACGGACGACGACCTCGACGAGTGACCGGCCCCGCCGCGGGCGCGGATCTCCCGCTGTCGCGGGTGCGTGTCCGGGCCGACGTCGCCGATCCCGACGCCTGGTTCTGGGACCTGCCGGGCGTCGCCCAGCTGCGCTCCGGCGGGATGGAGCTCGCTCCGCTGACGGTGGTCGTCGGGGAGAACGGCAGCGGCAAGTCCACGCTGCTGGAGGCGGTCGCCCGTGCGTGGGGCGCGTCGCTCACCGCGCAGGTGAAGCACTGGGGGCCGTTGGCCCCGGCCGTGGACGACTCGGAGCTGCACCGTGACCTGCTGCTCGACGGCCAGCGCCCACGGCCGCAGGGAGGCGTCTGGCTCCGGGCGGAGGCCATGCACGACCACTTCGCCGGGATGGACGCCTCCCCGGCCACCCGCGCCTTCGACGGCGTGCCGCTCAACGCGCGCTCCCACGGCGAGGGCTTCCTGGCCTTCCTCGAGTCCCGGACCCTCGAGCGCGGGCTGTGGGTGCTCGACGAGCCGGAGTCGGCGCTGTCGTTCCGGTCGTCGCTCCGGCTGATGGCGCTGCTGCACGGCGTCGCCGGCACCGGATCCCAGGTGCTGCTGGCCACCCACTCCCCCGTGCTGGCCGCGCTCCCGGGCGCCCGCGTCTACGAGCTGGACGAGACGGGGTTCGCCGAGCGCCCGTGGGCCGAGCTGGACCTGGTGCGCGACTGGCAGACCTTCTTCGCCGCGCCCGAGCGGCTGCTGCGCCACCTGCTCGACGACTGATCGACGACTGATCGACGGGGACACGCCGCAGCGCCTGCCCGGCCGCGGCTCGGCGCGGCGGCACGCTGGGCACGTGCTCGGTCACTCCCACGCGCTCTCCGGCCTGGCCGCAGGCGCCGCCACCCTGCCGTGGGCCCCCGTGCAGGGAGCGGTCGGCCAGGCGGCCTGGGTCGCCGCCGTCGGCGGCTTCGCGATGCTGCCCGACCTCGACCACCGCAACTCCACCGTCTCGGACATGTGGGGCCCGGTCACCGACGTGCCCGCGGGCGCGATCGGGGCGCTGTCCGGCGGGCACCGCTGGGGCACCCACGACGCCGTCCTCGCCCCGATCGCCTTCGGAGCGCTGGCCATGGCGGCCTCCGGCGCGTTCTGGTCCAGCCTGCTGCTGCTCGCGCTGGCCATCGGGCTGGCGCTGCGCGCCCTGCACTTCGTCATCCCCGGTCGCACCGAGACCACGATCCTGGGCAACCTGGTGCTGTCGTGGGGCGGCGCCTGGCTGCTGCTGGACCACACGACCTCCCCGTCCTGGCTGCCCTGGGCGGTCGCGGCCGGTGTGCTCACCCACATCGCCGGCGACGCGATCACCACCGCCGGGGTGCCGGTGCCGCTGCTCTGGCTGGGGAAGCGCAAGCGGCTGGCGCTCTCCCCCATCCGCACCGGCGCGACCGTGGAGCGGGTGGCCCTGGTGCCGCTGTTCGTCGTCGCCACCGTCGTGCTCGCCTACACGAACACCGAGCTGCACCTGGCCGTCGACCGACTGCTCACCGCCGGCTGAGTTCGGCAGCACGGTGCGCCAGGTGTGCGGAGGTCCGAGCGGGGCCATCGGGCCGGACCGGCGCCGGACGCCGGCACCGGAGCCGTCCGCCGGCTGCGCGCTCGCCGAGGCCGAGCACCTCGCCATCTGCGGGAACACTCCGCAGCTCCCCGCCGAGCCGGGCGCCCCGGGCAGCGACTGGCGCCCCACCGTCGACGTCACCACACCCGGAGGTCCGCGATGCCTCGTCCCGATCCCCGCCACGACCCCTGGCACGCCCCGGACCCGAACTTCCTCGGCGAGCAGTCCCAGGGCACCCCGGGCAACCACGCCGGACCCGACCTGGCCCTCGCGCGGCTGCTGGGCTGGTTGCTCGGCCGCAGGGACGGCCGCACCACCCGCCAGGCCGTCGAGGCCCGCGCACGGAAGGCCCGACTCAAGGCCGAACGCAAAGCCGAACGCAAGGCCGCCAAGCGCTCACGTTGACCTGGCGACGCTGTCAGCGGGTGTCAGGGCGTGCGGACGGCGCAGCACACCGTGCTGTCGAACTCGGCACCGGCTGGGCACAGCTCACGGGCGGGGGTTGGTGCGCGTCCACCCTCGGTCGTCCCGCCGGGCTCCCTGGGCGGCCCGGCAGCGGCGGCAGACCTCCTGCACCTCCTCGGCGTGCCGGCCCGACTCCGGCTGCACGTCCGGCCAGCCGACGTGCGGGAAGCGGGTGAGCCGCGAGCGGTGCAGCGACAGCCCGCAGGAGGTCTCGTTGCGCCCGCGTTCCCAGGCGTGCACCTCCCCGGCGGGGTACCGGATCCCGTCGTCGGGATCGACCCACTGACCCGAGGCGGCGACGGCCGCCCTGCTGGCTCCCATGCGCGGTTCGGTACCCACGATCGGCCCCTGGGACAAACCGCTCGCCGTGATCGGCCGGGACCCGCAGACTCCAGGGGTGGAAAGACTGTCCGACAAGCTCCTGAACTGGGCGAGCATCCTCGACGACGAGACCCGCCGGCAGGCCGAGCGCACCGCCTCCCTCGACATCGTCGACCCCCACGTGGCGCTCATGCCCGACGCGCACCTCGGCAAGGGCGCGACCGTGGGGTCGGTGCTGCCGACGCGCGCGGCGATCATCCCGGCGGCGGTCGGCGTCGACATCGGCTGCGGCATGATCGCCGTCCGCACACCCTGGTCGGTGGACGAGGTGCGGGCACGTGGCCCCCTGGCACCGCTGCGCGGGGACATCGAGCGGGCGGTCCCGCTGTCGGCGGGCCGGTACAACAAGAAGCTCACCGCGACCGCCCGGCGGCGGGTGGAGGAGCTGGAGGCGAAGGCCGAGGAGCTCGGCGACCGCGTGCTGGCCTCGGTCACGACGACGGCGCCGAACTGGGCGATGCAGCTGGGCAGCCTCGGTTCCGGCAACCACTTCATCGAGGTGACCGCCGACGAGCGCGACCGCGTCTGGCTGTTCCTGCACTCGGGCAGCCGCGGAGTGGGCAACAAGATCGCCCAGAAGCACATTGCGATCGCCCAGGAGCGGGCCCGGCGGGACGGCCTGGACCTGCCCGACCGCGACCTCGCCTGGCTCGACGAGGGCACCCCGGAGTTCGACCGGTACGTCGCCGAGCTGCGCTGGGCGCAGCACTTCGCGCTGCTCAACCGCGAGGAGATGATGGACCGGGTCGCCGACTGCCTGGCCCGGCACATGCGGGCCGACAGCACGCCGGAGCTCGAGCGGATCAACTGCCACCACAACTTCAGCCAGCACGAGAAGCACTTCGGCGAGCAGCTGTGGGTGTCGCGGAAGGGCGCGATCCAGGCGGAGAAGGGGCAGGCGGGGCTCATCCCCGGCTCGATGGGGACGGCGAGCTACGTCGTCACCGGCCTGGGCAACCCGGAGTCGCTGAACAGCTCGCCGCACGGCGCCGGCCGGGTGTTCTCGCGCACGAAGGCGCGCAAGACGTTCACCCGGGCCCAGCTGGAGGAGTCGATGCGCGGCATCGAGTGGCGGCACAGCGACGCGTTCCTCGACGAGATCCCCGCCGCCTACAAGGACGTGGACGTCGTCATGGCCGACGCGGCCGACCTGGTGGAGGTGCGCCACACGCTGCGCCAGCTGGTGAACGTGAAGGGCGACTGAGCCGCTACCGTGCAGCACTTGTGACGGCCGTCTCACCTGGTCCCCGGCTCGACCGGGGCGTCCACCTCGGGTACGCGCTGGGCTCGATCGGGACGGCGGCGTTCGGCACGGTGCCGGGGCTGCTGCTCCTGTACTACCTGACCGACGTGCTGGGCGTGGCCGCCGGGGTCGCGGGTCTGGTGGTGTTCCTGCCCAAGGCGTGGGACGTCTGGCTCAACCCGTGGATCGGCAGCCGGTCGGACCGCACGGTGAGCCGCTGGGGGCCCCGCCGGCCGTGGATGCTGGCCGGCGGGGTCACCCTGCCCCCGCTGTTCGTGCTCGTGTTCGCCGGCCCCGGCGCCCCGCCCTGGGTGGCCGCCACCTGGGTCGCGGTGACCTTCCTGCTGGCGGCCACCGCCTACGGGCTGTTCCAGGTGCCCTACGTAGCCCAGCCGGCGGAGATCACCGACGACCCGGGTGAGCGGGCCACCCTGATGTCGTGGCGCGTGGCGGCGCTGGCCGTCGGCATCCTGCTCGCCGGCGCCGGGGCGCCCGCCGTCGTCGACCTGGCCGGCGGCGGGCGCGGCGGTCACCTGGCGATGGCGGTCTTCGTGGCCGTGCTGCTGGCGGTCGGCATGCTGGGCGCGGTCGCCGGGACCCGGCGGGCGCCGACGCTCACCCAGGTGCGCAGCGAGGAACGGCTGGGCGCCGCGCTGGCGCTGGCGTGGCGGTCCCGGCCGTTCCGGGTGCTGCTCACCGGGTTCGTCGTCCAGGCGCTGGGGATCGGCGTGATGCTGGCCGGGGTGCCGTACTACTCGCGCCAGGTCCTCGGCGACCCGGCCGCCGGATCGCTGCTGTTCGCCGCGCTGGTGGGCCCGGCGATCCTCGTCATGCCGCTGTGGCTGCGGGTCAGCCGCACCGTGGGCAAGCGCGCCGGGCTGCTCGCCTCGGCCACCCTCTTCGCGGCCGCGGCGGCGGGTCTGGCGGTGGGCGACGCGGGCGGGACCGGGCTGGTGCTGGCCCTCGTCGTCCTCGTGGGGATCGGCTACGCCGGCATGCAGATGTTCCCGCTCGCCATGCTGCCCGACGTCATCGCCGCCGACGAGGCGGCGTCCGGCCGGCGACGGGCCGGCGTGTTCACCGGGGTCTGGACGGCGGCCGAGACCCTCGGGCTCGCGATCGGCCCGGGGCTGCTCGGCGGACTGCTCGCGCTGGCCGGCTACGTCTCCTCCACCGGCGGGGAGACGGCGACCCAGTCCTCGACCGCGCTCACCGCCGTCCGGCTCGGCTTCAGCGTGCTGCCCGCCGTGCTCGTCCTCGCCAGCCTGCCCGTGCTCGCCCGCTACCGCCTCACCCCCGCGACCGCCCAGGAGGTCCCCGCGTGAACCCGCAGGACGTGCTCGCCGAGCTCACCGCGCTGCAGACCGGCGACGTGCCCACCCACGGAGGCGCCACCATGGCCTACGTCTACGACTCCGGCCGGGCCGAGGTCGAGGAGCTGGCGGCGGCCGCCCAGGCGGCGTTCCAGTGGACGAACGCGCTGGACCCGACTGCCTTCCCCAGCGTGGCCCGCATCGAGAACGACCTGGTCGGCGCCGCGCTCGGACTGCTCGGCGGCGGGCCTGACGCCGTGGGGACGCTGACCAGCGGCGGCACCGAGAGCTGCGAGCTCGCCGTCCTCGCCGCGCGCGAGCAGTGGCGGGCCCGGGGCGGGGCCGGACGGCCCCGGCTGCTCCTGCCGGTCACCGCCCACGCGGCCTTCCGCAAGGCCGCGCACCTGTTCGGGGTGGAGGTCGTGGACATCCCGGTCGACGCGGAGACCTGCCGGGCCGACCCGTCGGCGGTGGTGCGGCAGCTGGACGAGCGCACCGTGCTGGTGGTCGTCAGCGCGCCGTCCTACCCGCATGGCGTCCTCGATCCCGTGGGGGAGATCGCCGGGCTCGCGGCCGGCGCCGGGGTGCCCTGCCACGTGGACGCCTGCATCGGCGGCTGGGTGCTGCCCTTCCTGGACGACGTCCCGGAGCCCTTCGACCTGTCGGTACCGGGGGTGACGTCGCTGTCGGTGGACCTGCACAAGTACGGCTACGCGCCCAAGGGCGTCTCGGTCCCGCTGACCGCCACCCCCGAGCTCCGGCACGCGCACTGGTTCACCACCGCCGGCTGGCCGGGCTACCCGGTGGTCAACCCGACCCTGGCCGGCACCCGCCCGGCCGGGGCCATGGCGGCCGCCTGGGCGGTGCACCGGTGGCTGGGCGACGACGGCTACCGGGAGCTCGCCGCCCGCGCGCGCCGGGCCACGTGCGCCCTGGTCGAGGGCGTGGGCGACATCCCCGGGGTGCGCGTGGTCGGGCGCCCCGCCACCACGCTCGTGGCGCTGGCCGCGGACGGCCCGGACGGCGTGGACGTCCTCAACCTCGCCGACGAGATGACCGCCCGCGGCTGGCTGCTGCAGCCGCAGCCGCCCTTCACCCAGGACGGTGGGGACCTCCCGGCCACCCTGCACCTCACCGTCACGGCGGCCACCGCCGACCGGGTGACGGCCCTGCTGGCCGATCTCCGCGACGCGGCACGGGCGGCCGCCGCGCTCCCCCGCCCCGTGCCCGATCCCGAGCTGGTGGCGGCGGCCGCCACGATCGACCCCGCGGCGCTGACCGTGGCCGAGGTGGAGGCGTTGCTCGAGCTGGCCGGGATCTCCGGCGGCTCGCTCCCCGAGCGCATGGCCCCGGTGCACGCCCTGGTCGCGGCGCTGCCCCGACCGGTCGCCGAGCGGCTGCTGGCCGGCGTCCTCGGCCGGGTCTACCGGCCCTGATGTCCTTCCGGCCCCGTCCCGGGGCCCGCCCTGAGCGTGCGAAGGGCGGGGAGGACGAGGTCCTCCATCAGCGGGTGACGCCCTGGTCGCGCGCACAGGCCGCCACGGCCTCGGCGACGGCGGTCGCGACCCGGCGGTCCAGCGGGCTGGGCACGATGTAGTCGGGCCGCAGGTCGGCACCGACGACGCCGGCGATGGCCGTGGCGGCCGCGAGCTTCATCTCCTCGGTGATGCTGGTCGCGCCGGCGTCGATCGCGCCGCGGAAGACCCCCGGGAAGGCGAGCACGTTGTTGATCTGGTTCGGCAGGTCGCTGCGGCCGGTGGCGACGACGGCGGCGTACTTGGCGGCCATCTGCGGATCCACCTCGGGCGTCGGGTTGGCCAGGGAGAACACGATGCAGTTCTCCGCCATCGACGCGATCGCCTCCTCGGGGACCGAGCCCCCGGAGACCCCCAGGTAGACGTCGGCCCCGCGCAGCGCCGAGACCATGGAGCCGGCGAACCCCGACGGGTTGGTGTTCTCGGCGAGCCACCGCTTGGTGCCGGTCAGCCCGTCGCGGCCGAGGTGCAGGACGCCGCGCGAGTCGGCCACGGCGATCTCTCCCACCCCCGCCTCGAGCAGGATCTTGGTGCAGGCGACGCCGGCGGCGCCGGCGCCCGAGACGACGACCCGCAGGTCCCCCAGTTCCCGGCCGACCACCGCCGCGGCGTTGCGCAGCGCGGCGAGCACGACGATCGCCGTGCCGTGCTGGTCGTCGTGCATGACGGGGATGTCCAGGCGCTCGCGCAGCCGGGCCTCGATCTCGAAGCAGCGGGGGGCGCTGATGTCCTCGAGGTTGATCCCGCCGAACGACGGCGCGATGGCGGCGACCGTCTCGACGATCTCGTCGACGTCGGTCGTGGAGAGGACGATCGGCACCGAGGAGAGACCGGCGAACTCGCTGAACAGGCAGGCCTTGCCCTCCATCACCGGCAGGGACGCGGCCGGGCCGATGTCGCCGAGCCCGAGGACGGCGGTGCCGTCGGAGACCACCGCGACGACACGGGGCGCCCAGGTGAACCGGCGGGCCAGCTCCGGCTCGGCGGCGATCGCGCTGGACACCCGGGCGACGCCCGGCGTGTACGTGAGGGCGAGGTCGGCGATGGAGCCGATCGAGCGGGTGGAGGACACGGAGAGCTTCCCGCCCTCGTGCACCGCGAACGCCGGATCGGCGGCGAAGCGGTCGGTGCCGACGTGGTCCCCGGAGGCCGGATTTCCGCTCATGGGCACAGCAGCGTAACCACGGCCGGAGGCCGCCCTGTCGCTACGGTGCGCACGTGGAGATCAGCGAGCTCGCCGTGCCCGACAGTTACGTCATCGATCTGACGCCGCACGGGGACACGCGGGGCAGTTTCACCGAGTGGTATCGCGCCGACCTGCTGTCCCAGACAGTGGGACACCCGCTGACCCTGGCGCAGGCCAACCACAGCGTCTCCAGCGCGGGCGCCCTGCGCGGCGTGCACTTCGCCCTGGTGCCCCCCGGTCAGGCCAAGTACGTCTACTGCCCCTCCGGCCGGGTGCTCGACGTCGTCGTCGACGTGCGCGTCGACTCCCCCACCTTCGGCGTGCACGACGCGGTGCTGCTGGACAGCGAGCAGCCGCGCGCGGTCTACCTGGCCGAGGGGCTGGGCCACGCGTTCGTCGCCCTCGCCGACCGCAGCTCGGTCACCTACCTGGTCTCCTCCGCCTACGACCCGGGCCGGGAGTTCGGCATCTCCCCCCTGGACCCCGACCTGGACCTGCCCTGGCCGTCGGGCCTCGATCTCCAGCTGTCGGCCAAGGACCGGAACGCGCCCACCCTCGCCGAGGCGCGCGAGCAGGGGTTGCTGCCGACCATGGCCGAGTGCGCCGCGCGGTACGCCCAGCTACGCGAGGTCTGAGAGCGGATCCGGCGGAGGGGCGTCCGGGAGCCGGCCGGGGCGCGGCCAGAGGCGGCCCACGACGCGGCCGACGGCGACGGCAACACCGAAGGAACGGCTGTCGTCGGTCAGGAACGGGTTGTCCCCCTCGACCCAGCACCCGCCGTCGACGGCGCGGCGCACCCGCTTGACCACCAGCAGCTCCGGTCGGGCCGGGAAGCGGGCCAGCACGACGTCACCGGGGCGGACCGGCGACCCGACGGGCAGCCGCCGCACGACCAGCCGGTCCCCGTGCCGGACGGTGGGTGACATCGACGGGCCGGTCACCCGGGCCAGCACCCAGCGCGCCGGCAGCCCGGGACCGCCTTCCGGACCGCGACCGCCCGACGTGTTCGCGCTGATCACCGGGGGTAGGGTCGCAGAAGATCCAACCCCACGAACCCGGAGGCACCTCTCATGCGTCTGTTCCGCATGTTCTCCGCCGTGGAGGCCACCGCGCACTGCGACCTCCCCTGCGGCGTGTACGACCCGGCCCAGGCCCGCATCGAGGCGGAATCGGTCAAGGCCATCCAGGAGAAGTACCAGAGCAACGAGGACCCGGTCTACCGGACCCGCGCGATCATGATCAAGGAGCAGCGGGCCGACCTGGTCAAGCACCACCTGTGGGTGCTGTGGACCGACTACTTCAAGCCGCCGCACTTCGAGAAGTACCCGCACCTGCACGAGCTGTTCAACAAGGCCACGAAGCAGGCAGGTGCGGCCGGCGGCAAGGGCAGCATGGACCCCGCCGAGGGCCAGAAGCTGCTCGACTACATCGCGGAGATCGACAAGATCTTCTGGGAGACCAAGGCCGCTGCCTGAGCCTCCCGCAGGACCCCTCGGCTGCCGGGCCGCCCACGTGGGCGGCCCGGCAGCCACGTCTCGTGCAGCCCTTCGGGCCTGGCGGCGCCGGGCCTGCGCCTAGGGTTTGCCCATGCGTGATTCGGAGGACTTCGTGATCGACGTCGGGGCCCTCCTGGAGAAGGTCGAGGCCGCGCCGCCCATCGAGGCGGTGGAGGCCGTGACGGACGCCCTGGGCGCAATGGTCGAGGCCCGCAGGGTGACCCTGCTGATCGCCGATTTCACCGGCCGGGCCGTCGTCCGGCTGACATCCGCCGTGCCCGTCGAGGGCGCGCGCGAGCGCGGGGCCGAGCAGGCCGAGACGCTGCCGCTGGACGGCACGGTCTACGAGCAGGTCCTGCGGAGGCAGGAGGCCGACGTCCGGGAGTCCGCCGGCGGGGCGGTGATGGTCGTGCCGGTCACCGACCGGGGCGACGCGATCGGCGTGATCGAGATAGAGCTGGCCCGATACCCCTCCCAGAAGGAGATGGCCGACGTCCGCAACGCGGCGCACGCGCTCGCCTACGTCGTCATCGCCGCCCGCAGGCACACCGACGTCTTCGAGTGGGGCCAGCGCACGACGCCGTTCGCGCTGGCGGCGGAGATCCAGCGCCGACTGCTGCCGGCGTCCTACACGTGCGAGGCCGGCCAGTTCACCCTCGCCGGCTGGTTGGAGCCGGCCAGCTCGGTCGGTGGGGACACCTTCGACTACACGCTCGACCGCGACCGCCTCCAGCTGTCGATCACCGACGCCGTCGGCCACCAGGTCTCGGCAGCCCTGCTGGCCACACTCCTGGTCGGCGCACTGCGCAACGGCCGACGCCGCGGCCTCGACCTCGCCGAACAGGCCAGGTACGCCAACGACTCCCTGGCGGAGAACGCGGACGCCGGGCAGTTCGTCACCGGGCAGCTGGTGGAGGTGGACCTGCACGCCGGCACCGCGACCGTCGTCAACGCCGGGCACGTCCTCCCACTGCGGCTGCGCGACGGCCGGGTGGAGGAGATCGAACTACGGGTCGAACCGCCGTTCGGCGTCGTGCCCGGCAAGTCCTTCGGCGTCCAGCCCTTCCCGCTCGAGCCCGGGGACCGGATCGTCTTCCTGACCGACGGCATGCAGGAGCGCAACGCCGTCGACCTGGACGTCGCCAGGGCTCTCGCCGACACGGCCGACCTTCACCCGCGTGAGGTGGTCCGCGCCCTCGGCCGGGCCGTGCTCAAGGAGACCGGCGGGGACCTCCGCGACGACGCCACGATGATCTGCCTCGACTGGTACGGCGGGCCGCCCCGGTCGCGCACCACCGAGCAGGGGGCCGACCCTGACATCACCTCGCCCCCTGCCTGAACCCGGCGTCCGGACCATCCCGGGCCGGGGCCGGTACGGTCTGAGGACGATGCGCATCGACCGGGCCGGGTGGCCTTTCATCACCGGACCCCTCCTTCCCGCGGCCGGCCTCGGCGTGGCCGGACGCCGGTGGGCCGTCTGGCCGTTTCTGGCCCTCTCGGCCTACATGGCCCTGTTCTTCCGGGATCCCGACCGGCGGTGCGACACCGTGCCGGCCGATCCGGACGACGTCCTCTCCCCCGCTGACGGCGTGGTCATGGTCGCCGGCGAGCCCCAGGAAGGGGTGGCGCCCGACGACGCCCCCGAGGGCGGCTGGCAGCAGATCAGCGTCTTCCTGTCGGTGGTCGACGTGCACGTGAACCGCTCCCCCTACCGCGGCGAGGTCGTGGAGAGCTCCTACCGCAGGGGCAGCTTCCTGGCGGCCTACCGCAAGGAATCGGCGCACCGCAACGAGCGCAGCGAGCTGCGGCTCCGGGACGGCGACCGCACGGTCGTCTTCCGCCAGATCGTCGGGGTGCTGGCGCGCCGGATCGTCACCCGCACCGGGCCGGGCCGCACGCTGGCGACGGGGGAACGCATGGGGCTGATGAAGTTCGGCTCCCGCATGGACGTCTTCGTGCCGCGCGAGTGCACCCTCACCGTGACCAAGGGGCAGCGCGTGCGCGGCGGCGAGACCGTCATCGCCCGCTGGCCCTCGGCCGGCTGAGGGCATCGGCGTGCCCAGCTCCGCGTCCGGTGAGCGCCGTCCGCAGACCCGTCGCACGGCCACCGTCGAGTTCGTCCGCGGTTCCGTGCGGGGAAGCCGGCGCCGCGCGCTGGCCACGCTGCCCAGCCTGTTCACCCTCGGCAACATGCTGTGCGGCTTCGGCGCGATCCTGGTCTCCATCCGCGGTCAGTACACCCTCGCCGCCGTCCTGATCGGGCTCTCGGTGCTGTTCGACATCACCGACGGCGCCGTCGCCCGGCTGGTGGGCGCGGTGACGCCCTTCGGCCTGCAGTTCGACTCGCTGGCCGACCTGGTCTCCTTCGGCCTGGCACCGGCGCTGCTGGCGTTCACGCTGTTCTCCGAGGGCCGCGACGAGTGGGACCCGGTGGGCTGGGTGGTCTGCTTCCTCTGGGTGGCGTGCGCGGCCATCCGGCTCGCCCGCTTCAACACCACCATCGACCCGACGGCGGACAAGCGGTACTTCATCGGCATGCCCAGCCCCGGTGCGGCCGGTGTCGTGCTCGCGTCGGTGTTCGCGTTCGGCGACGACATGCAAGGCCGCGACCGGCTCTGGGTGCTGCTGGTGGTCGCGGTCCCGGCCGTGCTGATGGTGACCAACATCCGGTTCCGGTCCTTCCGCTCGCTGGTCAGCCCCAAGAGCGGTCGCCCCTACGGGCTGGTCGCCACGGCTGTGCTGCTGGTGATCGGTTTCGCGCTGTTCCCCGTCGTCACCGGGTGCGTGCTGGCCTACGGCTACCTGCTGGCCCCGGTCCTCGTCCCGGTGCTCTCCCCGCTGGGCCGGCTGGTGCCCGGACGGCTCAAGGAGGTCCTGTCGTGAGCGTGCGGCCGATCCGGCCCGACGACGTCCCCGCCGTGGTCGGGCTGGTGCGCGAGCTCGCCGACTACGAGCGCGCCCTCTCCGAGGTCCGGCTGACCGAGGAGCAGCTCACCGACTGCCTGTTCGGCGCCTCCCCGGCCCTGTTCGGCCACGTTGCGCGAGGAGCTCGGCGACGTGCTGCTGCAGGTGGTCTTCCACGCCCGCGTCGCCGCCGAGGCGGGGGAGCAGCGGCGCTTCGACGTCGACGACGTCGCCGGTGACCTGGTC
>NZ_JBJHAB010000019.1:0-71938 GCF_054050815.1 Blastococcus sp. SYSU DS0552 | reverse complement strand
GGCGGCCGCGCCCGCGCCCCCCCCCGCGGCGGGCGCCGGGGCGCCCGGCGCCCCCCCCCCCCCCCCCCCCCCCCCCCCCCCCCCCCCGGTCCCCGGGAAGGTCATCCCGCCGTCGCCACCGTGCGGGCCGCCGCGAGCCGGGCCATCGTCCGCTCGCGCCCGAGCAGCTCCATCGACTCGTACAGCGGCGGGGACACCGTGCGCCCGCTGACGGCGACCCGCACCGGCCCGAAGGCCTGCCGCGGCTTGCGCCCCAGGCCCTCGACCAGCGCGTCCTTGAGCGCCTGCTCGATGGCCGGGGTGGTCCACTCCGGCAGCTCGCGCAGCGCCGCCGCCGCCGCGTCCAGCACCTCGACCGCGCCGTCCCCCGCGAGCTGCTTCGCCGCCGCCTGGGGGTCGATGGTGACCTCGTCGACGAACAGGAAGCCCAGCAGCCCGACGGCCTCGGAGAGCACCACCATGCGCTCCTGGGCCAGCGGCGCGATCGCCCGCAGCACCGACTCCTGCTCGGCGGTGGGCGGCTCGGCGACCAGCCCGGCGCCCGCCAGGTACGGCACCACCCGGGCGGTGAACTCCTCGACCGGCAGGGCACGCAGGTGGGTGGCGTTGATCGCCTCGGCCTTCTTCAGGTCGAACCGCGCCGCGTTCGCGTTCACCTTCGTGACGTCGAACGCCTCCACCATCTCCGCGACCGAGAAGATGTCGCGGTCCTCGGCGATCGACCAGCCCAGCAGCGCCAGGTAGTTGACCAGCCCCTCGGGGAGGAAGCCGCGCTCCCGGTAGACGTCGAGGTTGGACGTGGGGTCGCGCTTGGACAGCTTCTTGGTTCCCTCGCCGGTGACCAGCGGGAGGTGGCCGAACCGGGGGGTGCCCTGCGCAACGCCGATGTCGGTGAGCGCCGCGTACAGGGCCAGCTGGCGCGGGGTCGAGGGCAGCAGGTCCTCGCCGCGGAGGACGTCGGTGATGCCCATCAGGGCGTCGTCGACCGGGTTCACGAAGGGGTAGAGCGGGGCGCCGTTGCCGCGCACGAGCACGAAGTCGGGCACCGCACCCGCGGCGAAGCGCACCTCGCCGCGGACCAGGTCGGTCCAGCTGAGGTCCTCGTCGGGCATCTTCAGCCGCAGTACCGGGGACCGGCCCTCGTCGCGGAAGGCCTGCTTCTGGGCGTCGGTGAGGAACCGGTCGTGGTTGTCGTAGCCGAGCTTGGGGTCCTCGCCGGCGGCGCGGCGCCGGGCGTCGACCTCCTCGTTGGTCGAGAACGACTCGTAGGCGTGGCCGGCCTCGAGCAGCTTCGCGGCCACCTCCCGGTAGACGTCGTGCCGCTCGGACTGCCGGTACGGGCCGTTCGGGCCCCCGACCTCCGGCCCCTCGTCCCAGTCCAGCCCGAGCCAGCGCAGGCTGTCGAGCAGGTGCCGGTAGGACTCCTCGGAGTCGCGGGCGGCGTCGGTGTCCTCGATGCGGAAGACGAACGTGCCGCCGTGGTGGCGGGCGTGCGCCCAGTTGAAGAGGGCCGTGCGGATCAGCCCGACGTGGACCAGCCCGGTCGGCGACGGGCAGAAGCGGGTGCGCACGGTCATCGGGCGCCACCGGCCGTCGAGACGGCGTCGGCCGCCGTCACGGTGTTGGTCAGCGTGCCCAGGCCCTGGATGCTGCACGCCACGGTCTGGCCGGGGCGGATCGGGCCCACGCCCGAGGGCGTGCCGGTGAGCACCACGTCGCCGGGCAGCAGCGTCATCACCTGCGAGATGTAGGAGATGAGCGTGGGGACGGCGAAGAGCAGCTGGCTGGTGCGGCCGTGCTGGCGACGCTCGCCGTCGACGTCGCAGGTGACCTCCAGGTCGCCGGCGTCGAGGCCGATGCCGCCCAGGTCGGTCTCGATCCACGGCCCGAGCGGGCAGAAGGAGTCGAAGCCCTTGGCGCGGGTCCACTGCCCGTCGCTGCGCTGCATGTCCCGCTCGGTGACGTCGTTGCCGATCGTGTAGCCGAACACGCTGCCCAGCGCCTGCTCCGGCGTGACGTTGCGGGCCCCGCGGGCGCCGATCACCACGGCGAGCTCCACCTCGTGGTGCACGTTCGTGCTGCCGGGCGGGATGCGGATGGCGTCGCCGGGGCCGATGACCGACGTCGAGGGCTTGAGGAACAGCAGCGGTTCCTTCGGGGCCTCCCCGGTGTTCATCTCCTTGACGTGCTCGGCGTAGTTCTTCCCGACGCACACGACCTTGCTCGGCAGGATCGGCGAGAGCAGCCGGATGTCGGCCTGCGCGTAGCGGGTACCGGTGAAGGAGATCTGGCCGAAGGGGTGGCCCTCGATCTGGGCGACCTGGCCGTCCCCGTCGAGGACGCCGAAGGACATGCCCTGAGGAGAGGCGAAACGGACGATGCGCACGAGCCGAGGTTAGTCGCGCGCCGTTCTGCCTATCGTCCGCCCATGGCCTGCCGGTTCAGCGAACTCGTCGTCGACAGCCGGGACCCCGAGTCCCTCGCCGCCTTCTGGGCGGCGGTGCTGGGCTACCGGGTGCTGGGACGGGAGGAGAACGGTGAGGTCGAGATCGGGCCCGAGGCGGGGTTCGGCGGGCCGGCGCCCACGCTCATCTTCCAGCCGGTGGCCGAGCCCACCCCGGGCAAGGTGCGGCTGCACATCGACGTCAACCCGACCGACCGCGACCAGGCCGCCGAGCTGCAACGGCTGCTCGACCTGGGCGCGACACCGGCCGACGTCGGGCAGTCCGGCGACGAGAGCTTCCACGTGCTGGCCGACCCGGAGGGCAACGAGTTCTGCCTGCTGAGGACGCGGCTGGAGCCGCTGTAGGCAGCGCGGCTCCGCCCGTCAGGGGGACGGCAACTGGCCGCGGTATCGCGGCGAGTGGGGCCCGGAGGGTCCCGGGCAGCCGCGACGGAGCCGCTCCGCCCGTCAGGGGGACGGCAACTGGCCGCGGTGTCGGCCGGAGGCCGACAATGTGACCGTGATCCTGATCGTCGTGAAGTTCCCCGTCCGTCCCGAGCGCGCCGACGAGTGGACCGGGCTGGCCGCCGACTACGCCCGCGCGGTGAATGCCGAGGAGGGCTCGCTGTTCTTCGAGTGGTCGCGGAGCCTGGAGGAGCCCGACACCTACGTCTGCGTCGAGGGCTTCCGCGACGCAGACGCGGGCGCTGCCCACGTGGCCACCGACGCCTTCAAGCGCTTCGTCGAGCAGGCACCGGACCTGGTGTCGGCGCAGCCGCAGATCATCTACGTGGACGCGCCCGAGGTCGCCGGGTGGGGCCCGATGGGTGAGATCCAGCCGCGCTGACACCTCAGGTGCGGCCCTTCCTGCTGCTGTCCTCCCGCCCGGAGGACGAGGCAGCCGACGAGGAGTACGCCTCGTTCCTGCGGTGCACCGCGCTGCCTGCCCGGCGCCTGCACCGGATCCGCTTGGAGACGGGACCGCTGCCTGCGATCGACCTCGACGACTACGCGGGCGTCTTCCTCGGCGGCGGACCGTTCAACTCCTCCGACGAGGAGAAGTCGGCCGTCCAGGTGCGGGTGGAGCGCGAGGTCGGCGGCCTGCTCGACGAGATCGTCGACCGGGACCTGCCGTTCTTCGGCGCCTGCTACGGGATCGGCACCCTCGGCACCCACCAGGGCGGGGTCGTGGACCGCGCGTTCGGCGAGCCGGTGTCGGCGGTGGAGGTGACGGTGACCCCGGAGGGGCGGGAGGACCCGCTGCTGGCCGGGGTGCCCGACCGGTTCGCGGCCTTCGTCGGCCACAAGGAGGCATGCCGCGTCCTCCCACCGACCGCGGTGCTGCTGGCCTCGTCCGAGACCTGCCCGGTGCAGATGTTCAAGGTGAAGGAGAACGTCTACGCCACGCAGTTCCACCCGGAGCTCGACGTGGCGGGGATCGTCCAGCGGGTGCGCATCTACCAGCACGCCGGCTACTTCGCGCCGAGCGAGGTGGAGGCGGTCGTCGAACGGCTGACCCCCGCGGTGGTGACCGCGCCCGGCCGGCTGCTGGCGAACTTCGTCGCCCGCTACGGCTGAGGCCGGCGGATCACCGCGTAGGTGAGCGCGTCGACGAGCGCGTGCCACGACGCCTCCACGATGTTGGCGTGGACGCCGACGGTGGTCCACTCCCCCACCCCGTCGATGGTGTCGATGAGCACGCGGGTGGTGGCGCTCGTGCCGCCCTTCCACCCCAGGATGCGGACCTTGTAGTCGGCCAGGGAGACGTCGGCCAGCTGCGGGTAGCGGTGCACCAGCGCCTGGCGGAGCGCGTTGTCCAGGGCGTTCACCGGGCCGTTGCCCTCGCCGGTGCTGATGATCCGCTCGCCGTCGACGTGCACCTTGACCGTCGCCTCGCTGACGACGACGCCGTTGCCCCAGTGCTCGACGGAGGTCCGGTAGCTCTCCAGCTCGAACAGCGGCGGCGGCGCGTCGGGCAGCTGCGCGCGCAGCAGCAGCTCGAAGGAGGCGTCGGCGGCCTCGAAGGACCAGCCGTCGGCCTCCAGCACCTTGACCTGGTCCACGACCCGGCCGATGGCGTCGGACTGGTCGGAGAGGTCCACGCCCAGCTCGCGCCCCTTCAGCTCGACCGACGCCCGGCCGGCCATCTCCGTGACCAGGATGCGCATGTCGTTGCCGACCACCGCGGGGTCGAGGTGGTTGTACAGCTCCGGGCTGACCTTGATCGCGCTGGCGTGCAGCCCCGCCTTGTGCGCGAACGCCGAGGCGCCCACGTAGGGCTGGTGGTCGTCGGGGGCGATGTTGGCCAGTTCGGCGATCGCGTGGCTGACCCGCTGCAGCTCCGGGAGGCACTCGGCGGGCACCGCGGGGATGCCCATCTTGGTGACCAGGTTGGCGATCAGCACGAACGTGTCGGCGTTGCCGGCCCGCTCCCCGTAGCCGTTCGCCGTCCCCTGCACGTGAGTGACGCCGGCCTCGACCGCGGCCAGGGTGTTGGCCACGGCGCACCCGGTGTCGTCCTGGCAGTGGATGCCCAGCTTGCCGTCCACGCGGGATGCCACGTCGGCGACCACGCGCCCCACCCCCATGGGCAGCATGCCGCCGTTCGTGTCGCACAGGACGCCCACCTCCGCCCCGGCGTCGAACGCCGCCTGCAGCACGCGCACCCCGTAGTCCGGGTCGGCGGCGTAGCCGTCGAAGAAGTGCTCGCAGTCGAGGAAGACCCGCCGGCCGGCGGCGACGAAGAAGGCGACGGTGTCGGCCACCATCGCCAGGTTCTCCTCCAGGGTGGTGCGCAGCGCCTCCCGCACGTGCCGCACGTCGGACTTCGCCACCAGGCAGACCACCGGCGTCTCCGCGTCGAGCAGGGCGCGGACCTGCGGGTCGTCGGCCACCGCGACGCCGGCCTTGCGGGTGGACCCGAACGCCACCAGCTGGGCGTGCTCGAGCTTCAGCTCGGTCCGCGCCCGGGCGAAGAACTCGGTGTCCTTGGGGAGGGCACCCGGCCAGCCACCCTCGATGTACCCGACCCCGATCTCGTCGAGCAGCCGGGCCACCGCCAGCTTGTCGGCGACCGAGTAGCTGACCCCCTCCCGCTGGGCGCCGTCGCGCAGCGTGGTGTCGAAGACGTGGAAGTCGGTCTCGGTGGTCACGGTGTCTCCCGGGGATGGCAAGGGCCGAACACGAAAAAGACCCCCCGGGTACGGGAGGTCTGCGCGCAGTCGGGGGGGTGACTGCGCGCTAGGCGATGATGATCGTGCCGCTGGTGTGCATCGCCGACCATGAAAGCACGGGAGGCGCGGTGCGCGGCACCCCGTCCCGGAAACCGGGCGACGGGCCACCCCCTGCGCTGGTACCCACTCCTGGTGATCCCGACCGAGTGGACCCCCGTGCACCGCCCCGTCGACGGCGAGCTGGTGGGCTGGCTGGCACCCGACGGCGCCGCCGGCCTGGTGCGCCCGGTGCTGCTCACCGGCGCTCCCCTGGCCGGCCCCCGGTCCCCCGGCGACGCCGCGGCGCTGCTGCGCACCGAGGGGCTGCGCGCACTGGACCGGCGGTGGTGGGCCCGGCTGCCCGAGCCGTTCCCCGCCGGTACCGTCGCGGCCGGGGAGCCGGGCGAGGACTGGACCTGGCAGCCGGTCGTGCTGGTGGAGTCCTCCCCCACCGGCTGCACGGTGCGCCCGGAGTGGCCCGCCCCGGGCGAGACCGGGCGCGCCGTCCTCCCGGTGCCGGTCGGCGACCTGCTGCGTGAGCAGCCTCCGGAGGGCTGAGACGTCACCCCCGGTCGGGGACCCGGGCGCGCAGCCGGTCGCTGAACTCGACGTCGTAGGGCAGACCCCGGAGGTCCTCCGCGACGACCTCGACACCCGCGGCGCGCAGCAGCTCGGCGAGCCATTCCCAGGGGTGGTCCTCGCCGGTGTCCTCCGCATCGTCCGGGAGCACGGTCGTGCGCACGTCCTCGACCAGGTGCGCGAGGGTCAGGCCCTGCCACGGGTCCGCACCGCCGCCGAGCGTGAACCCCCGCTCGTCGTGCAGCCGGATGCGGCGCCCGTCCGCCAGGACGGCGAACTCCTCGACGCGGAACGAGATGCCGCCCGGATCGAGGACCGGCTCGTCGGGGGCCGGCACGTACGGCGCGTACCCCCACCGCGAGGTGGCGCGCTCGCCCGCCCGCGCGTCGTCGCCCTCGGCGCCGGCGAGCAGCCGTCGGCGGGCTTCCTCCTCGGTCACCAGGTCGCACCATGCGCCCAGCCCGACCACCGGCGTCCCCACGACCCGACCGTAGCGCCGGCCGGAAGGTCAGCCGCCGGCGAGCGCGGCCAGCCTGTCGCCGACGTCGGACGTGCGGATCGTCGCCCGCGGGTCGCGGGTGGACAGGTCGAAGGCGACGGCGGCGTCGACCTTGCGCGCCTGCTCGGTACGGCCCAGGTGCTCCAGCAGCAGCCCGACCGAGAGCACGGTCGCGGTCGGGTCCGCGATGCCCTGGCCGGCGATGTCGGGGGCGGAGCCGTGCACCGGCTCGAACATGCTCGGGTTGGCCCCCGAGGCGTCGAGGTTGCCGCTGGCCGCCAGGCCGATGCCCCCGGTCACGGCGGCCGCCACGTCGGTGACGATGTCGCCGAACAGGTTGTCGGTGACGATGACGTCGTAGCGGCCCGGGTCGGTGATGAAGAACATCGAGGCGGCGTCGACGTGCTGGTAGGCGACGGTGACCTCCGGGAACTCGACCGACACCTCCTCCACGATCCGCGACCAGAGGCCGCCGGCGTGGGTGAGCACGTTGGTCTTGTGGATCAGCGTCAGGTGCTTGCGCGGGCGCGCCACGGCCCGCTCGAACGCGTAGCGGACGACCCGCTCCACCCCGAAGGCGGTGTTGAGGCTGACCTCGGTGGCGACCTCCTGCGCGGTGTCCTTGCGCAGCACCCCGCCGTTGCCGACGTAGGGGCCCTCGGTGCCCTCGCGGACGCACAGCATGTCGATCGGGCCGGGCTCGAGCAGCGGGCTGCGCACACCGTCGAACAGCTTGGCCGGGCGCAGGTTGACGTGGTGGTCCAGCTCGAACCGCAGCCGGAGCAGCAGCCCGCGCTCCAGGATGCCCGGGGGCACGCTCGGGTCACCGATGGCACCGAGCAGGATCGCGTCGTGCCGGCGCAGCTCGTCGAGCACCGTGTCGGGCAGCAGCTCCCCCGTCCGCTGCCACCGCGCGGCACCCAGGTCGTAGGGGGTCGTCTCCAGGTCGGGGGCGACCGCGCGGAGGACCTTGAGTCCCTCCGCCACGACCTCGGGTCCGATGCCGTCTCCGGGGATCACTGCCAGGCGCATGGGAAGGGACCCTAGGTCAGGGGGTGGGGTGTTCGGCGGGCCGGGCCGCGCGTGGCCCCACCCCGCCGGGTCCTTGCCCCCGTGTGGGCGCACCGACATCCTGGGCACCGAAGCCGGCGCGGGCCGGCCCCGACGGAGGAGAACAGTGAGCCAGTCCGACGACCAGGGTCGAAACGATCCCCAGTCCTCCGCTCCTGGGAACGGGCAGGACCACGGCCAGCCCCCGTACGGGCAGCAGCAGCACGGGCAGCCCCAGCACGGTCAGCAGCAACACGGGCAGGGCCAGTACGGGCAGCAGCAGTACGGGCAACCCCAGTACGGGCAGCACAAGTACGGGCAGAGCCCCTACGGCCAGCCCCAGTACGGGCAGCCCCAGTACGGGGAGCAGCAGTACGGGGAGCAGCAGTTCGGGCAGAGCCCCTACGGCCAGCCGGGGTACGGCACGCCGGCCCCCTACGGTCAGCAGTACCCGCAGCCGTACGGCCCGTACGGCGCTCCCGGCGTCCCCGCCAAGCCGGCCGGCGTGATCACCGCGGCCGTGCTCGGTTTCGTCTACGGCGCGATCGGGCTGCTGGTCACCTTCTTCCTCTTCGTCGTGGGCGCGGCCGCCAGCGGCGCCGGCGGCGGGCTGGACGAGGAGATCCCCGGCTTCGGGGCGGTGACCGGTGCCGTCGGGGGCGTGCTGATCGGCTTCGGTGTGCTGGCCCTGGCCTGGACCGTCGTCATGATCTGGGGGGCGGTCTGGGCCCTCACCGGTCGCAGCCGGGTGCCGCTGCTGGTCGGCGGCTCGATCGCCCTGGCCTTCACCACCATCGGCCTGCTCGGCACCCTGGCCGACGGCACCGCCGGCGATGTCGTGGTGAACCTGATCTTCTTCCTGGCTGCCCTGGCGATCGTCGTCCTGCTGGCCATGAAACCGGCCACGCAGTTCTTCGCCGCGCACCGCTACCGGCGTACCGGTCACTGAACCGGGTGCTTCCGGCCGGAACGGCCCGTTCCGGTCTGCCGGGCCCCCCTGCAGGTGTGAGGATTGATACAACCCGCGTCCGTCGGCCCCGACGGATCCCTCGAGCAGGAGGTAGCTGCGATGTCCGGCCCCACGCCCGGTTCCGATCCCGACCACCCGCAGGGAGGGTCGCCGCAGGGGCAGCCCGGCTGGGGCCCGCCGCCCAGCCAGCAGCCCGGCCAGGGATACGGCCAGGGCCAGGGCTACGGCCAGGGGTACGGCCAGCAGCCCGGTGGCTACCCCGCCGCCCCGGCCGGCTACGGGCAGGCGCCCGCCGGCCAGCGCCCGGGTCAGGTGACGGCGGCCGCCGTCATCGGGGTGGTCATCGGCGGGCTCGGGACCCTCGGCGGACTGCTGACCCTCTTCGCGATCGGTGCGGTCTTCGAGGTCGACGCCCTGCTGGGCATCCTGGCGCTGCTGTCGTTCGCGGCCGCCGTCGTCCTGCTGATCGGCGGCATCCAGGTGCTGCGTGGCCAGGACCCGAAGCTGCTCCTCCTCGGCAGCTACGCGTCGATCGGCCTGCAGCTGCTGTACCTGCTCTGGAGCCTGGTGCAGGAGGAGGGCTTCATCTTCACCGGGCTGCTCGGCTTCGTGCTGCCGGTCCTCATCGTCGTGCTGCTGCGCAGCGGCCAGTCCCAGCAGTACTTCGCGGCCCGGGGCCAGTCCGCCTGAGTCCCCACCCCACGCGAGACGGCCCCCGCTGCGTGCGCAGCGGGGGCCGTGGTCGTCGTGCGGCCCGGATCAGTCGCGGGCGGCCGTACCGGTGTAGTCGTCGGACGCCGAGACCCAGCTCATCAGCCCACGCAGCTTGCGCCCGGTCTCCTCGATCGGGTGCGCCTCGGCGGCGGCCCGCTTGGCCTTGAAGTCGGGCGCGCCGGCGTCCTGGTCGGCGATGAAGGCCGCGGCCCAGGAGCCGTCCTTGATCGCGCCGAGGACCTCCTTCATCGACTCCTTGACCCGGGCGTCGATGACCTTGGGCCCGGAGGTGTAGTCGCCGTACTCGGCGGTGTCGGACACCGACCAGCGCTGCTTGGCGATGCCGCCCTCGTACATGAGGTCGACGATCAGCTTCAGCTCGTGCAGGCACTCGAAGTAGGCGACCTCCGGCTGGTAGCCGGCCTCGGTCAGCGTCTCGAACCCGGCGGTGATCAGCGCGCTGGCGCCACCGCACAGGACGGCCTGCTCACCGAACAGGTCGGTCTCGGTCTCCTCGGCGAAGGTGGTCTTGATGACGCCGGCGCGGGTGCCCCCGATCCCCTTCGCGTACGAGAGCGCGAGCGCCTGCGCGCTGCCGCTGGCGTCCTGCTCCACGGCGATCAGGCAGGGCACGCCCTTGCCGTTCTCGAACTCGCGGCGCACCAGGTGGCCGGGGCCCTTCGGGGCGACCATCGCGACGTCGACACCGGCCGGGGGCTTGATGTACCCGAACCGGATGTTGAAGCCGTGGCCGAAGAACAGCGCGTCGCCGTCCTGCAGGTTGGGCTCCACCGACTCGGCGTAGAGGTGCCGCTGCACGTGGTCCGGCGCCAGGATCATGATCAGGTCGGCCTCGGCGGCCGCCTCGGCGGGCGTCACCACCCGCAGCCCCTCGGCCTCGGCCTTCGCCCGGCTCTTGGACCCCTCGGGCAGGCCGACACGGACGTCGACGCCGGAGTCGCGCAGCGACAACGCGTGGGCGTGCCCCTGGCTGCCGTAGCCCAGGACGGCGACGGTCCGCCCCTGGATGATCGAGAGGTCGGCGTCGTCGTCGTAGAAGATCTCGGCGGCCATGCTGGTGGTTGTTCCCTTCGGTAGGTGACGTGCTGGAACGGCCCCGTCGCAGGGTCCCGCGGCGTGCGGAGCGCGTCGTGGGGGGCGACGGGGTCCTTGCTCAGGCGGTGCGCTCGACCGGGCGCAAGGTACCGGCGCCGGACATCGCCCGCGGCCCCCGGCCCAGGGCGACGGTCCCCGACTGGGCCATCTCCTTGATCCCGAGGGGGGCGAGCACGGCCAGCAGCGCCTGGAGCTTGTCGGGCGTCCCGGTGGCCTCGAGGGTCACCGTGTCGGGGTTGACGTCGACGACGCGGGCGCGGAACAGCTCGGCGGTCTGCAGCACCTGGGTGCGCTCGGCCATCGGCGCGCGCACCTTCACGAGCAGCAGCTCGCGCTGCACGGCGGCCCCGCCGTCCAGCTCGACGATCTTGATGATCTCGATCAGCTTGTTGAGCTGCTTGGTGATCTGCTCGAGCGGCTGGCTCTCCGCGTCCACGACGATCGTCATGCGGGAGAGGTCGGGGTTCTCGGTCGGCCCGACGGCGAGGGACTCGATGTTGAAGCCGCGACGGCTGAACAGCGCCGAGACGCGGGCCAGCACACCCGACTTGTTCTCGACGAGGACCGACAGCGTGTGACGGGACATGGGTGCGCTCCTCAGACCTGGCCGTCGCCGAAGACCGGGCGCAGGTCGCGCGCGGCCAGGATCGCGTCGTTGCTGGCGCCGGCGGCGACCATCGGCCACACCTGGGCGTCGGCCCCGACGACGAAGTCGATGACCACCGGCGCGTCGTTGATGGCCATGGCCTTCTCGATGACGGCGTCGACGTCGTCCTTGCTCTCGCACCGCAGCCCGACGCAGCCCAGCGCCTCCGCCAGGGCGACGAAGTCGGGGATGCGCACCGGCTTGGGCGAGCCGTCGGGGTTGCGCGCGTGCAGCTTGGTGTTGGAGTAGCGGCCCTCGTAGAAGAGGGTCTGCCACTGCCGGACCATGCCGAGGTTGCCGTTGTTGATGACGGCGACCTTCACCGGGATGCCCTCGATGGCGCAGGTGGCGAGCTCCTGGTTGGTCATCTGGAAGCAGCCGTCGCCGTCGATGGCCCACACGGTGGTGTCGGGGCAGCCGTACTTGGCGCCCATCGCCGCCGGGACGGCATAGCCCATGGTCCCGAGGCCACCGCTGTTGAGCCAGGTGCCCGGCTTCTCGTACCTGATGAACTGGGCCGCCCACATCTGGTGCTGACCGACCCCGGAGGTGTAGATCGCCTCCGGACCGGCGATCGCGCCCAGCCGCTCGATGACGTACTGCGGCGACAGCGCGCCGTCCTCGGGCCAGTCGTAGCCGAGCGGGTAGCGCTCGCGCCAGTCGTCGAGCTGCGCCCACCACGCCGCCAGGTCCGGCGTGCGGCCGGCCGCCTGCTCGGCGCGCAGGGCCTCGACCAGCTGCGCGATGGTCTCCTTGGCGTCGCCCACGATCGGCACGTCGGCCTTGCGGTTCTTGCCGATCTCGGCGGGGTCGATGTCTGCGTGGACGACCAGGGCGCCGGGCGCGAAGCTGGACAGCTCGCCGGTCACCCGGTCGTCGAACCGCGCCCCGAGCGCCACGATCACGTCGGACTTCTGCAGGGCGGTCACCGCCGCGACCGTGCCGTGCATGCCCGGCATGCCCAGGTGCTGGGGGCTGCTGTCGGGGAACGCCCCCCGGGCCATCAGGGTGGTGACGACGGGGGCGCCGGTCAGCTCGGCGAGCTCGGCCAGCTCCGCGGTCGCCTGCGCCTTGAGCACCCCGCCGCCGACGTAGAGGACCGGGCGACGGGCGCCGGCGATCAGGCCGGCCGCCTCGCGGACCTGCTTGCCGTGCGGGCGCGTCGTCGGCTTGTACCCCGGGAGGTCGAGCCGGGGCGGCCAGGTGAAGTCGGTGGTCGCCTGCAGGACGTCCTTGGGGATGTCGACCAGGACGGGGCCGGGGCGGCCGGTGGAGGCGAGGTGGAACGCCTCGGCGATGCGCTGCGGGATCTCCTCCGCCGTCGTCACCAGGAAGTTGTGCTTGGTCACCGGCATCGTGATGCCGCGGATGTCCGCCTCCTGGAAGGCGTCGGTGCCGATGGCCGCGCTCGGGACCTGGCCGGTGATCGCCACGATCGGGACCGAGTCCATGTAGGCGTCGGCGAGCGGGGTCACCAGGTTGGTGGCGCCGGGGCCGGAGGTGGCCATGCAGACGCCGACCCGGCCGGTGGCCTGGGCGTACCCGGTGGCCGCGTGCCCGGCGCCCTGCTCGTGCCGGACGAGGACGTGGTGGACGTGCGAGTCGAACAGCGGGTCGTACGCCGGGAGGATCGCCCCGCCGGGGATGCCGAAGACGACGTCGACGCCGACCGCCTCGAGGGACCGGACGAGGCTCTGCGCGCCGGTGATGCCGGTGGCCGGCTGGGCGGCGGCCTCGGCCACGGAGCGGGCCGTGGTCTCGACGCCGGTCAGCGCGGCGGCGGCCTCGCGGGTGGCGGCCTCGGAGTGGGGGGCCTCGTTCGGGGTGCTGGTCATCGCGCGGATCTCCTGTGCCTTGCGGCGTGGTGCGGGCTGGTGCGACGGGCGGCGTGCTCGCTGTGCGGCGGATCACGGCCAACAAAAAACCCCTCGTGCCCCGGGCACGAAGGGTCAGCGCGTCGGTCGGTGACCGAACGCGCTAGGCGAGTACGAGGACGCCGAGGGTGCGGGCGTCGGCGAGCATGAGGGTGCGAGGCACGGGGACACTGTGCGCCTGCCGACGCCCCTGCGTCAACCGTCGCGTCCCACCACGTGGACACCGGCGTCCAGATTCGGCGGTCCCGGCTCGGCCGCGTCGAGGATGGAGTCGTCGAACGAGGCGAGCAGCGCCCGCAGTTCCGCGAACGGCATCGGCCGCCCGAAGAGGTAGCCCTGCAGGTAGCGGCAGTCCATGGCCTGCAGGTGGGCCATCTGCGCCTCGGTCTCCACGCCCTCCGCGACGACGTCCATGCCGAGCGTGCGGCCGAGCTCCACGACGGCGGCCACGAGCGCGCGCCCCCGGGGACCGGTCTCGATGCCGGCCACGAACTCGCGGTCCATCTTCAGGATCTGCACCGGCAACCGCGCCAGGTAGGCCAGCGAGGACCACCCCCGCCCGAAGTCGTCCAGGGAGAGGACGACGCCCATGCCGCGGAGCGTCTCGAGGTCGCCGAGCACCCCTTCGTGCACGTCCAGCAGCACGGACTCGGTGATCTCCAGGATCAGCTTGCCGGCGGGCAGCTGGGCGGCGGTCAGCGCCGCGGCCACGTCCGGTGCCAGGCAGCCGGCCTGCAGGTGGCGCACCGAGACGTTCACGCCCATCTGCACGTCCCAGCCGTCGGCTAGGAGCACGGCCGCGTGCTCCGTCGCCACCCCGAGCACCCAGCGCTGGAGCGGCACGATCAGCCCGTCCTCCTCGGCCAGCGGGATGAACTCGTCCGGCGGCACGGTGCCCAGGAGCGGGTGCTCCCAGCGCACGAGCGCCTCCAGCCCGAGCACCCGGCGGTCGTGCACCCCGACGACGGGCTGGTACAGCACGCGCAGCTGGCCCTCGGCGAGCGCCGTGGGCAGGTCCCGGGCCAGCCGGGTGCGGCGGACCAGCGCCGCGTCGATCGCCTCGCCCGAGGAGCGCACGCAGCGCTTGCCCGCGGCCTTGGCCGCCCGCAGGGCGAGATCGGCCTGCCGGACGGTGTCCGACGCGTCGGCGACGGGATCGAGCTCGGCCAGGCCGATGCTCCCCGAGACGGCGAACCGCGGGCCGCTGCCCTGCCCGTCGGCCGACGGCGCACGGAACGACCGGTCCAGCGCCACGACCAGCCGCTCGGCGAGCCCGGTCGCCTCTCCGAGCCCCCCGGGCACCAGCAGCGCGAACTCGTCCC
Source organism: Blastococcus sp. SYSU DS0552 (assembly GCF_054050815.1). Classification (NCBI taxonomy): domain Bacteria; kingdom Bacillati; phylum Actinomycetota; class Actinomycetes; order Geodermatophilales; family Geodermatophilaceae; genus Blastococcus; species Blastococcus sp. SYSU DS0552. Next base: position 57,513 of record NZ_JBJHAB010000019.1, on the reverse strand, counting down.
CGCCGAGGCGGGCGACGAGGTCCTGCGCGCGGGCGCCGTCGCGCAGCTGGTCGGCCACCTGGACGAGCAACTGGTCGCCGGCCTCGTGCCCGGCGACGTCGTTGACGGCCTTGAAGCCGTCGAGGTCGACCAGCAGCACGCAGCCCGGGTGCCCCTCCGCGGCGCGTAGCCGCGCGTCCTCCAGGGCGGCGAGGAACCGCGCGCGGTTGGGCAGCCCGGTCAGGTAGTCGGTGTAGGCCATGCGCTCCAGCTCCCGCTGGGTGGTCCGGCGAGCGGTGACGTCGCGCAGGTGGAGGACCAGGCCCTCCCGCAGCCCGGTCCCCGGCACCCCGGCCCGCGCGGCACCGGCGAGCTCGACGTCGCGCCGGTCCCCGGCGCGGGTGCGCAGCCGCACGGTCGGCGGCAGTGCGGCGGGGTCCGCCGGCACCCGTCCGGCGAGCACGTCCTCGAGCACCACGTGGTCGTCGGGGTCGACCAGGTCGGCCAGCAGGCGACCGGTGAGCTCCCGCTCGGGCCACCCGAGCTGACCGTCGGCCGCGCCGGAGACCCAGCGGACCCGGCCGCCGCCGTCCAGCACCACGGTGACGTCCTCGGCGCTGGCGGCCAGCGCACGGAAGTAGGCCTCGGTCTGCAGCAGCCGGCGGGTGAGCCGCCCACCGTCGAGGACCCACAGCAGGCTGCGGATCGAGGTGCAGACCATGAGCAACCCGAGCGCCACCTGCTCGAGCCGGGTGAACACGTGCCCGGCGGTCAGCACCACGATGACCACGCCGGCGACCCCGTAGGCCGACGCGTGGCTGACGGCCAGGCCGAACAGCGGCAGGCCGTCGGCATCCCTGCCCTGCGCGGGGAGCCGCCCGGGGTCGGTGTCCACGGCCCGGACGCCGGCGGCGAGCATACCCGACCAGGCGATGCTGACCAGCAGGTCCGCGGGCCGCTCCCCCAGCACATGGGCCAAGGCGGGCGCGACCCCGAGGACCGCCGTCCCCACCGCCGCGACCAGCAGCCACACCGCCGGGCGCCGGCGGGACGCGGCCGCGCGGGTGACGACCACGAGCGCCACCGCGCACAGCAGCGCACCCGCGGCGGGGTACCCCATGTTCTGCAGCACGCCGGTGACGCCGCCGCCGCGGACGCCCGACCGGGAGAGCAGGAGCCCGGTGAGGAGCACGACCGCGACCAGCACGATGGCGCCGTCGAGCAGCTCCCGCACGCCGGCGCGCCCGCTCCGGCGCGGCAGCAGCAGGAAGCAGGCCGCGAGGCCGAGCGGCAGCGCGAGCACCTGCGGGACGTGGACCAGCGCGCCGTCCACGGTGCCGAGGAGGCGGCCGGCGGCCAGCAGCACGCCGGCCGCCGCCACCGCCTGCCACGGCCGGCGGGCGGCGGGGTCCAGCCGGGCCGCGTGCCTCTGGACGACGAGGGCGGTGGCGAGTGCTGCGCCCGCGAGGAGGACGGTCAGCAGGCGTTCGGCGCCCGCACCCAGGCCGGGCCGGGCGATACCGCCGCACAGCGCCAGCACGGCGAGCGCGACATAGAGGAACACCGACTCCCGCCGCTCCCGCGCGGACGCGGCCGACGGCAGCAGGCCGATCGGGCAGGTGCGCAGCGGCGCGGCGAACGGGAGCGCCGCGAACGGCTCGGGCACCGACGGCGCACCGCCGTCCCGTCGCCGCGCGTCGGAGTCCACGACCCTCTGGTCGGCAACGACCCCGGGGCGGTGGAGCCGCCACCGTCCCGGGGTCACCCCAAGGGGGGTCAGCCGCAGATGGCGCCCTGGGCGGCCGAACCGACGAGCTTGGCGTACTTGCCGAGCACGCCGGTGGTGTAGCGCGGCGGCAGCGGCTCCCAGCCCTCGGCCCGGCGGGCCAGCTCGTCGGCGTCGACCAGCAGGTCCAGCGTGCGGGTCGTCAGGTCCAGCCGGATGCGGTCGCCGTCGCGCACGAAGGCGATCGGGCCCCCGTCGGTCGCCTCCGGGGCGACGTGGCCGATGCACAGGCCGGTGGTGCCGCCGGAGAACCGGCCGTCGGTGAGCAGCAGGACGTCCTTGCCGAGTCCGGCGCCCTTGATCGCGCCGGTGACCGCGAGCATCTCGCGCATGCCCGGGCCGCCCCGCGGCCCCTCGTAGCGGATGACGACGACGTCGCCGGCCTGCAGCGTGCCCTCGGTGACGGCGTCCATGGCCCCCTGCTCGCCGTCGAACACGCGGGCGGTGCCCTCGAACACGTCGGCGTCGAAGCCGGCCGACTTCACGACCGCGCCCTCGGGGGCCAGCGAACCGCGGAGCACCGAGAGCCCACCGGTCGCGTGGATCGGGTCGTTCATCGCGTGGATGATCGCGCCGTCGGGGTCCGGCGGGGCGATGTCGGCCAGGTTCTCGGCCATCGTCTTCCCGGTGACGGTGAGCACGTCGCCGTGCAGCAGACCGGCGTCCAGGAGGGCGCGCAGGACCACCGGGACCCCGCCGACGCGGTCGACGTCGGTCATGACGAACCGGCCGAAGGGCTTGACGTCGGCCAGGAGCGGGGTGCGGTCGCCGATCCGGTTGAAGTCCTCGAGCTCGAGGTCCACCTGCGCCTCGTGCGCGATCGCCATGAGGTGCAGGACGGCGTTGGTCGAGCCGCCGAGCGCCATGACCACGGTGATCGCGTTCTCGAACGCCTTCTTCGTCATGATCTGGCGCGCGGTGATGCCCTTGCGCAGCAGGTTGACCACCGCCTCACCGGAGGCGACCGCGTACGCGTCGCGCCGGTTGTCGGGGGCCGGCGGGGCGGCGCTGCCGGGCAGCGCCATGCCCAGGGCCTCGGCGACGCTGGCCATCGTGTTGGCGGTGTACATGCCCCCGCACGAGCCCTGGCCGGGGCAGGCGGCGCGCTCGATCGCGTCGAGTTCGTCCTGGGTGATCAGCCCGCGGGCGCAGGCCCCGACGCCCTCGAAGACGTCGATGATCGTCAGGTCCCGGTCACCGAGCTTGCCCGGCATCGTGGAGCCCGAGTAGAGGAAGACGCTGGCCAGGTCCAGGCGCGCGGCGGCCATGAGCATGCCCGGCAGGGACTTGTCGCAGCCGGCCAGCAGCACCGAGCCGTCCAGCCGCTCGGCGAACATGACGGTCTCGACCGAGTCGGCGATGACCTCGCGGGACACCAGCGAGGCGCGCATGCCCTCGTGGCCCATGGAGATGCCGTCGGAGACCGAGATGGTGCCGAACTCCAGCGGGAAGCCGCCGGCGGCGTGCACCCCCTCCTTGGCCCGCTTGGCCAGCCGGTCCAGCGACAGGTTGCACGGGGTGATCTCGTTCCAGGAGGACGCGACGCCGATCTGCGGCTTGGCGAAGTCGTCGTCCCCCATCCCGACCGCACGCAGCATCGCGCGCGCCGGGGCCTTCGCCAGCCCGTCGGTCACCTCGTAGCTGCGGGGCTTGAGCGGGCTGTGCGTCGCGCTCGCTGGCTCGTTTCCGGGGATGAGGTCCTCGCCGATCGTCACGAGCGGCGATGGTAGGCCCGTCGCCGGACCGACCGGGGGGCGCGGGTGGGAGGATCGCCCTCCGTGACCCCTCCTGCCCGCTTCCGGATGAACCGGAGCGCGCTGCTGCCCGTGATCCTGCTGGCCCTCGGCATCCTCCCCACCGCTCTCGTGAGCCCGTGGACCCTCCTGCTGCTGCTGGTCCCGGTGGCGGTGGCCGCCTGGGTCCTGCGGACCGGCGTCAACGTCGACGACCGCGGCATCACCGCACGCTCGCTCGTGGGATCCCGGACCGTGCCCTGGCCCGAGCTGGCGGGTATCCGTCTCGGCCGGCGGGGCGAGCTGTGGCTGGTGACGACGAGGTCGACCGAGGTGCGGCTGCCGGTGCTGCGGGTGCGTGACCTGCCCCGCCTGGCCGCTGCCTCGGGCGGGCGCCTCGACGATCCTTCCGCCCGTCCCGTGGGTCAGTAGTCGCCGACGACGTTGGCCAGCGGCTGACCCGCGAGGATCCGGCCGATCTGCTCGGCGACCGCCGCCGTGGCCCGCTCACGGGTCGCCGGCACCTCCCCGCCGACGTGCGGGGTGAGCAGCAGGTTCGCCGCACCCCACAGCGGGTGGCCCTCCGGGAGCGGCTCGGGATCGGTGACGTCGAGGGCCGCGCGCAGTCGCCCGGACGAGAGCTCGGCCAGCAGTGCCCCCGTGTCCACGACCGGCCCGCGCGCCGCGTTCACCAGCAGGGCACCGTCGGGCATGGCGGCCAGGAACCGCGCGTCGACCAGCCCGGTGGTCTCCGTGGTCAGGGGGACGAGCAGCACGACGACGTCGGCTGCGGGCAGCAGCTCCGGCAGCTCGGCCACGGTGCGCACGCCCTCGCGCGGGCGGCGGGCCACGTAGGTCAGCCGCACGTCGAAGCCGGCGAGCATCCGGCCCACCGTGAGCGCGATGTCGCCGGCGCCGACGACCAGCACCCGCGCGCCGACCAGTGACCGGTGCGTGGCGAACGACCACCGTCCGGCCTCCTGCTCACGGACGAAGAACGGCAGCCCGCGCTGGGCAGCGAGAGTCGCCGCCACGACCCATTCGGCAGTCGCCGGGGTGTGCGCGCCCCGGGCGTTGCAGAGCACGACGCCCTCGGGCATGCGCCCGGCGAACCCCTCCGCCCCGGCGCTGGTCAGCTGCACCAGCCGCAGCCGCGGCAACGCGTCGAGGAAGCCGTCCGGCGGCGGCGCGGAGCCACCGCCGGCCACCCAGACCTGGGCCTGCGCGGGCTCGCCGCGGGGCGGGCCGTCCGCCGGCGTCACCCGGTGCGCCCGCACCCGCGGCGACAGCGCCTCCACCACCTCCGCCAGGCGCCGGGAGGGCACCAGCACGTGCAGCGTCTCGTCGGCCGTCAGCTCGAGCGTCGTCACCGCCTCACGCTAGCCAGCCCCGGTCGCACGCGCGCACGCCGACAGCGCATCCGCCGCACGTACCCTGGGCCCGGTGAGACCGAGGAGGGCGCGGAGCGCGCCGCGGGTGGTCACCGCACTCCTCGCCGGAGTGCTGCTGGCCGGCTGCGGCGGGGGCGGCTACGAGCCCGCCGGCCCGTTCCGGCCGCTGCCGGAAGCCCCCCCGCCCCAGGTGGGTCCGCCCCCGGCAACCCTGCCGCCGCCGGCGGACCCCGCCCAGCCGGGCTCGGGCGAGGAGGTCGGCGACCCCAACGTCGTCGCCACCGGGCTCAGCGTGCCCACGGGACTGGTCGTGCTGCCCGACGGGTCGGCGATCGTGGGCGAGCGGGACACCGGCCGCCTGCTGCAGGTCTTCCCCGACCGGTCGCCGGCGCGGGAGCTCATGACCGTTCCGGAGCTGGACACCAGTGGTGACGGCGGGCTCCTGGGCCTCGCCCTCTCCCCCACCTTCGCGGAGGACGGGCTGCTGTTCGCCTACGTCACCACCGCGACCGACAACCGCGTCGTGCGGTTCCCCGTCGGCGGGACGCCGAACCCGGTGCTGACCGGCATCCCGCGCGGTGAGACGGGCAACGGCGGCGGCCTGCTCACCGGAGCCGACGGCCACCTCTACGTCGGCACCGGGGACGCCGGGGACCCGGCGCTCGCCGCCGACCCGGACTCGCTGGCCGGCAAGGTGCTGCGCATCGACGTCTTCGGGCGCGCGGTCGGTGGGAGCAGCCCGGTGCACAGCCGGGGGTACCGCGACGTGACGGCACTCTGCCAGGACGGCGAGCGGCTCTACGCCACCGACGAGTCACGGCAGGGCCCCGACGAGGTCGACGTCGTCCAGGAGGGGGGCGTCGGCACGCTCCTGCTGCCGATCCCGGCCGAGGAGGGCGGTCTCGGCGGCTGCGCGGCGGCGAACGGCACGGTGTTCCTGGGCGCGCTCGACGGGCAGCGGGTGCACGTGATCACGCTCGACGAGAACGGCGTCCCGGTCGAGGGGGCCGCCGACGAGGTGCTCGTCGGCAGCTACGGCCGGCTGCGCACCGTCGTCCTCGACCCCGAGGGCGCGCTCTGGGTGACGACGTCCAACCGCGACGGCCTCGGCACCCCCGCCGGCGACGACGACAAGGTGCTGCGGATCCGTCCCCCCGGCGGCCAGCCGAATTCGCCGCTGTAGGGATCAGCGCACGAACCGGTGGACGACGTGCAGCCGGGAGTCGATCGGGTTGTCCGGGGTCAGCTCCCCCTCCGCGTACCAGGTCGCGCCCGCCCGTCGCAGCGCCCGCCAGGAGGCCTCGTTGGCCGCCACCACCGGCACCAGGACGTCGTGTGCGTCGGGGTGGTCGGCGAAGCCGCGCGCCACGGCCGCCGCGATCAGCGCGGCACCGAGCCCCCGGCCGCGGGCCGACGGCTCCCCCACCAGGTAGTCGATGCTCAGCGCCCCCCGGCGGCACGGGGCACACCGCGCTGAGCTCGGCGAGGGACTCCGGCTCGTCGTCGAAGCGGTAGACCTGCACCAGCCCGAACGGCTCGCCGTCGTGCACGCCGAGGTACACCGAGGTGGCGTCGGTGCCGTCGATGCTGGGCCCGTACTGCGCCTCCACCGCTGCGGGGTCGTCGTCCCACCACCGCGCCACGAGAGGCTCGGCGAGCCATCGGGCCAGCAGTGGGAGGTCCGACCGCCGCAGCGGCCGCAGCACCACCTCGGGCAGCTCCACTCCGCAGAGGCTAGGACGAGACGAGCCGCTCCTCGAGCATCCGCTTGACGGTGGCGGCGTCGGCCTTGCCGCGGGTGGTCTTCATGACCGCACCCACCAGCGCCCCGATCGCCTGCACCTTGCCGCCGCGCACCTTCTCGGCGACGTCGGGGTTGCCCTCGATGGCGGCCTCCACCGCGGCGACCAGCTCGTCGGACTCACCCAGCACCGCGAGGCCGCGGGACTCCACGACCGCCGCCGGGTCGCCCTCACCGGCCAGCACGCCGTCGAGCGCCTGGCGGGCGAGCTGGTCGTTGACCGTCCCGGCCTGCACCAGGCCCGCCAGCTCCGCGACCTGTCGCGGCGTGACCGGCAGCTCGGTGAGCTCGACGCCGGCGTCGTTGGCGCGGCGGGCCAGCTCGCCCAGCCACCACTTGCGGGCGTCGGCGGGCGAGGCACCGGCCGCGACGGTCTCGGCGACCAGGTCGACGGCCCCCGCGTTGGCGATCCACGCCATCTCGGTGGCCGACAGGCCCCACTCCTGCTGCAGCCGGGTCCGGCGGGCGGCGGGGAGCTCGGGCAGCGCGGCGCGCAGGCCCTCGATCCACTCCTCGTCCGGGGCGAGCGGGACGAGGTCGGGCTCGGGGAAGTACCGGTAGTCGGTGGCCTCCTCCTTGCTGCGGCCCTCCGAGGTGCTCCCGGTGTCCTCGTGGAAGTGCCGAGTCTCCTGCACGATGCGCCCGCCGGCGTCGAGGACGGCGGCCTGGCGGCGCATCTCGTAGCGGACGGCCCGCTCGACCGAGCGCAGCGAGTTCACGTTCTTGGTCTCGGTGCGCGTGCCCCACTCGAGGCTGCCGATCGGCGCCAGCGAGGTGTTGACGTCGCAGCGCAGGTTGCCCTGCTCCATGCGCACCTCGGAGACGCCGAGGGTCAGCAGGATCTCGCGCAGTTCGGTGACGTAGGCCCGGGCCACCTCGGGCGCCTTGGCGCCGGTCCCCGGGATCGGGCGGGTGACGATCTCGACCAGCGGGATGCCGGCGCGGTTGTAGTCGACCAGCGAGTGGTCGGCGCCGTGGATGCGCCCGGTGGCGCCACCGACGTGCAGGTTCTTGCCGGTGTCCTCCTCGATGTGCACCCGCTCGATCTCGACGCGGTAGGTCTCGCCGTCGACCTCGACGTCCAGGTTCCCGGCGGTGCACAGCGGCTCGTCGTACTGGCTGGTCTGGAAGCCCTTGGGGATGTCCGGGTAGAAGTAGTTCTTCCGCGCGAAGCGCGACCAGCCCGCGATCCGGCAGCCCAGCGCCAGGCCGATGCGGATCGTCGACTCGATGGCGGCAGCGTTCACCACCGGCAGGGAGCCGGGCAGCCCCAGGCAGACCGGGCAGGTCTGCGTGTTGGGCTCGGCGCCGAACGTGGTGGAGCAGCCGCAGAACATCTTCGACGCGGTGCCCAGCTCGACGTGCGTCTCCAGACCGATGACCGGCTCGTAGCGGGTCAGGACCTCGTCGAAGCCGACCAGGGTGTCGCTCATGAGGGGTCGTTCTCCTTCGGGGCGGCAGGGCCCTGCTGCTGGCGGCCGGTCACCACGGCGCCGACGGCGGTCAGCACGCCGAGGACCAGGAAGACGGCGAAGACGGCCCGGCCGGTGACGGCCCAGCCGACGATCCCGGCGAGGACGACGAAGGCGGTGAGGGCCCAGGCGGCCTTGAGCGGGCCGTTCACGCCGCGCCGCCGATCGCGTCCAGCAGCGCGTGGCCGCGGGCCGCGTCCTGCGCCGCCTCCAGCGCGGCCGCCACGCGGTAGCAGCGGTCGTCGGCCAGGGCAGGCGCCATGACCTGGAAGCCGACCGGCAGGCCCTCGGAGAGCCCGCACGGCACCGAGATGGCCGGAATGCCCGCGAGGCTGGCCGGCAGCGTGCACAGGTCGGCGGCGTACATGGCGATCGGGTCGTCGACGCGGTCACCCAGCGACCACGCGACGGTGGGGCTGGTCGGGCTGACCAGCACGTCGACGTCGTCCCACGCGGTGGTGAAGTCCCGCGTGATCAGGGTGCGCACCTTCTGCGCCTGCCCGTAGTAGGCGTCGTAGTAGCCGGCCGACAGCGCGTAGGTGCCGAGGATGATCCGGCGCTTCACCTCCGGGCCGAAGCCCTGCTCGCGGGTCAGCGCCATGACCTCGTCGAGGTCGCGGCTGCCGTCGTCACCGACCCGCAGGCCGTACCGGACGCCGTCGAAGCGGGCCAGGTTGGACGACGCCTCGCTGGGCGCGATCAGGTAGTACGCCGGCAGGGCGAGGTCGAACGCCGGGCAGGAGACCTCGCGGACCTCCGCGCCCATGCTCTCCAGCAGGGCCACCGTCTCGCGGAAGCGAGCGAGGACGCCGTCCTCGTAGCCGTCGGTGTGCCCCTCCCCGCCCAGCTCGCGGACGACGCCGACCTTCAGCCCGGCCAGCTCCCCCTGGGCGCCGCGGCGCGCGGCCTCGGCCAGCACGGGCACCGGCGCGTCGATGCTCGTGGAGTCCAGCGGGTCGTGCCCGGCGATGGCCTCGTGCAGCAGTGCGGCGTCCAGCACCGTCCGCGTCATGGGGCCGGCCTGGTCGAGGCTCGAGGAGAAGGCGATCAGCCCGTAGCGGGAGACCGAGCCGTAGGTGGGCTTGTGGCCGACCAGCCCGGTGACGGCGGCCGGCTGGCGGATGGACCCGCCGGTGTCGGTGCCGATGGCCCACGGGGCCAGCCCCGCGGCGACCGCGGCCGAGGAGCCACCCGAGGAGCCACCCGGGATGCGGTCGGTGTCCCAGGGGTTGCGGGTGACCTGGTAGGCGGAGTTCTCGGTGGACGAGCCCATCGCGAACTCGTCCATGTTGGTCTTGCCGAGCAGCACCGTGCCGGCGGCCTTCAGCCGTGCGGCGACGGTCGCGTCGTAGGGCGGCCGCCAGCCCTCGAGGATCCTGGAGCCGCTGGTGGTGGGCACGCCCTCGGTGACGACGACGTCCTTCAGGGCGAGAGGAACGCCGGCCAGCGGGCCGAGCTCGGCCCCGGCGGCGCGGGCGGCGTCGACCTCGCCGGCGGCCTGGAGCGCGGCCTCGGCGTCGACGTGCAGGTAGGCGCCGATGACGGCGTCCTGGTCGCTGATCCGGTCGAGGTACGCGCGCGTCACCTCGACCGCGCTCACCTCGCCGGCCTGCAGCGCCTCGCTGAGCGCGGCGGCGCTCGTGGTCGGGATGGTCACGCCTCCTCCCCGAGGATCCGCGGGACCCGGAAGCGGTCGTCCTCCGCGGCGGGGGCGCCGGCGAGGACGACGTCGCGGGGCAGGCTCGGGCGGGCGGCGTCGGGGCGCATGACGTTGGTCATGGGCACGGCGTGCGTGGTCGGGGCGACCTCGGCGACGTCGGCCTTGCCGACCTGCGCCACGGCGTCCAGCACGGCGGCGAGCTGGCCGGCGAAGAGATCCAGCTCTTCGTCGCTCACGGCGAGCCGGGACAGGTGTGCCAGGTGGGCCACCTCGTCACGGGTCAGTCGACCCTTCGGGGAGGGGGTGCTCATGCTGCGGCGGAACTCCACTTCGGCGGTGCCCGGCGGCCCGCTCTCGGCCCGGGGCGTGACCGGGCCACTCTACGTGGGGCCCTCCGGACGCCGGTCAGCGTGAGAGGCTCATCCCGATCGCGATCGACGGAGATCGAACGAGGACCCCCCTCCTCCCCACCGCTCGCAGGCTCGCGGCGGGCCCCGGAAGGGGGCCATGGGGCCCATGACCCGGAGGAACCGTGTCCTATCTCCTGCGCCTGGTGCTGCCCGACCGCCCGGGCATCCTCGGTGCGGTGGCGACCGCACTGGGCACCGCGGGCATCGACATCGTCTCGGTGGACGTGCTCGAGCGGGGCAACGGGATCGCGGTCGACGACGTCGTCGTGGACCTGCCGGGCGACCGGCTCCCCGACAGCCTCATCACGGTGGCGCAGGCGGTCGACGGCGTGCGGGTGGAGTCGCTGCGCCCCTTCGCCGGCCCGCTGGACACCCACCGCGAACTGGACCTGCTGGATGCGCTCGCCCGCGGCGATCGCCCGCCGACCGAGCTGCTGACCGCGTCGTTGCCGCGGGTCTTCCACAGCGGCTGGGCGGTGATCCTCGACGACTCGGGGCAACCGGCCCCGCTGACCGAGGGCGCGGTGCTCGCGGCCTCGGACGCGGCGCCGGCCTTTCCCGGCCTCACCTTGCCGTGGCTGCCGCTGAGCGGCCCGCGGCTGCTGCCCAGCGACGACCCCTGGCTGCCGGAGCGGTGGCAGGAGATGGCCATCGAGATGATGGCCGTGCCCTACGGCGCCGGCCGGGCCATCGTGCTCGGCCGCTCCGGCGGCCCGGCCTTCCGCCGGTCGGAGCTGCTCCGCCTGGCCCACTTCACCGGGATCGCGACGACGGTCGCCCACCTGCCGCCACCCTGACCCGCATTCGGCGACCGCCACCAGCGGCCGGCACCCCGCTCGGGCGCCACCACGACCGCTCGCCGCTCAACCGGAGGAACCCACCGCTCCCCACGCGGGCAGCAAGCGCCGGGCCTCCGCATCGGTGGGCTCGTTGAGGTGGAGATGGTTGCCGAACGGGTCGGCAAGGGTCAGCACGCGAGCTCCCCACGGCGCCTCCTCGATCTCGGGCACCCAGACCGCCGGGCCCCACACCGGCACCTCTGCCCGGCGGGCGCTCAGCTCCTCCCGGAGGGAGTCCAACCCCGCGATCCAGACCAGCACCGTGGCTCCGGCGCCGGGCGTGTAGGCGACCTCGGTCAGGTGCACCGTGGTGGACGCCTGGGTGACCTGCCCGTAGAAGGGCGTCCCCTCTCCGCCCGACGGGCCCCCGAAATCCAGGCGGAACCCGAGGAAGTCGACGTAGAACTGCAACGCGACGTCGACGGAGAAGATCCGCAGCACCGGGATGGTGGTGCCCGACCCACCCCACGGCACCCGCACCGGGGACGGCGCGAGCCTGGCGTTGAGGGTGTTCCAGTCCGCCGCGCCGAACTGGCGCGCCACCAGCTCCAGGCACTGGCCGTGCGTCAGCTCGAGCCCCTGCCGCTCGCGCAGCGCGGCGCGGAGCCGCCTGGCCATCTGCTTGGCGGACCGGCTGTCCGGATCGCGCCTCGACTCGGCGTCCGACATGGATCCTCCGATCGGCGAACCCGTCGATGCACGCCAGTGCTCGCGTTGCTGACTGGCTGGTTCGCCGTGGTGGACCGGTGGACAGGTCAGTCGAAGTCACGATGCGTTCACCTCACCCCTGGGGGCGCGAGCGGCCGGCCGCATCAGCCGAGCAGGAACCTAGGCACCCGCAGCGGGTCGGTCAACCCCCTCCCGGACGCCTCGAGGTCTGGCCGCTGAGCCCCTGACCTGCGCCTTCTTCGTGCTTCGCTTGCACCGACGCCCCTTCGAACATATGATCGAACGCATGACCGGAACGACGTCAGGGACGACGCTCCCTCCGTCCGCGTCGGGTCGTCCGGCATCGGGCGCCTCCGCTGCCTCGGCGCCCGCCGCCGGCTGGGCCACCGGTCCGCTGGGTGCTGCGCAGGCGGCGGACCGGGAGATCGCCCGGCAGACCGCGCTGCGCGCCCGGGCGGTCGCCGAGTTCGCCGCCACCCGTCCCGCCTCGGCCGATCGCCCGGCGGGCCAGCCGGGGGCCATGAGCGAGGAGCGCCGCGCCGCCCGGCCGGAGGTGCTGGCCGACGTCAGCGAGTGGGCAGCGCAGGAGCTGGTGGTGGCCCTGTCGATCTCCACCCAGGCGGCCGAGCAGCTGCTGACGCGATCGCTGACGCTGGTGCACCGTCTCCCGGGAACGCTGGCCGCACTGGAGCGCGGGGATCTCCACCCGGGACACCTCTGGCCGATGCTCGAGCGGGTGGCGCCGATCGCCGACGCGGCGAAGCGGGCCGCCGTCGAACGCGAGCTGCTCCGGTGGATGTCCGGCCGGGTGACCACACCTGCGCAGCTCGGCGCCAAGGCGCGCCGGCTCGGCCTGGCCCGTGACGCACGCGACGAAGCCGCCCGGCTGGCTGCGGCCCTCCGCGAGCGAGGCGTCTCCGTCCGGCCCGATCGCCGCGAGGGCATGGCGGTCCTCGGCGCGCTGCTCACGGTGCCCGAAGCGCAGGCGCTGCTGGATGCGCTGGGGCGCTACGCCGACAATCTGGACGACCCGGACGACCGCAGGACGCGCGGCCCGAAGATGGCCGACTGCCTGCTCGACCTGGTGCTCCGGCCGGAGCAGAACGAACTACCCGCCGTGCAGGCGCAGCTGACCGTGGTCGCGGGGGTGCGAACCCTGCTCGGCGGCGACCAGCCGGGTGAGATCGGCGGTGAACCCGTACCGGCCGAGGTCGTCCGCGCGCTCGCCCGCGCCCTGGGCCTGCTGCCCGGGCCGGCGCCGGATCCCTGCGAGGAGGGCGCCACGATGGCCGCGGACGGCCACTCGCCGACAGGAGATGGCCGGGCAGACAGCCGGCCGGAGGACGCCCACGGCACCGACTCCTCGCCCGACGACGTCTGCCCCACCGATGCCTGGCCGCTGCACACCCGGGCCACGGAGTGGCGGGAGGCCGACGAGCGGTGGTGGGCGGAGGTCGAGGCCCGCGCTCTCCGGGGCGAATGGGGTGGCGCGGACTACACCCCGGAGGACGAGCTCCTCCGGCGGTGGGCCGAGGAGGCCCGCTTCGAGGCCTGGCTCGAAGCAGCCGGGGCGTTCTCCGAGCCGGCGCCGGACCCCGAAGCGGAAGGATCCCCCGATCCCGGGCTGGAACCGCAACACGGCCCCGGCCCTGACCCGGAACCCGACCCCGGGCCCGACACCGAGGTGGAACCAGGGACAGGCGACGGCGACAGCTCCTCTCACTGGGCCACCGCGCACGGGTCGCTGCAAACTGCCGCAGACGCCCTGCTCGACCTGGACCGGGCGATCGGTCACGCCCGGAGGATGGTGGCCGACGCCCAGCGCGCCGACCGCAAGGACGAGGGCGCGTGGCTGCGCAGCGCCGCCGGCCGGGTCACACGTGCGCCGAGCGATCTCGACGCCTGCGCCGACGCCGGGGAGTCCCGCCGGGCAGCCCTCGCCGCGCTGCTCGATGCGAGCAGCGGCGGAACGCTGGTCGACCGACCGCGAATCGCGGTGGTCGACGAACTCACCGGCGCGCTGCTCGCGCTCACCGACAGCCGCGAACTCCGCCGCCTGGCCCACTGCGGCGACGCCGCCTGCCGCCGCGCGCCGGCCCGTTGCACGCACGACCTCACCGGCCGGCCGGGGCTCGACCCGCCCGGGCCGACCGACGGGTATCGCCCCGGGGCTGCGCTCGACCGGTACATCCGTGCCCGCGACCGCCGCTGCCGCTTCCCCGGCTGCCGCCGGCGCATCCCGCTGGGCGGAGAGCTCGACCACGACCGCCCCTACCCCGAGGGGCCGACGAGTGCGGAGAACCTCACCGGCTTCTGCACCGGCCACCACCGGGGCAAGCACCAGGCGCCCGGCTGGGCCTACGACCTCGCGCCCGACGGCACGCTCACCGTCACCACACCGACCGGCATGGTGGCGAGCACGACTCCCCCGCCCTACTGACCCAGGTGATCGTTGGCGCACCCGGCCGCGGGGCTACTCGCTGCCGTCGCCGATCGTCGCGACCTCGCGGGCGGCGTCCGGCCCCTGCTCCAGCAGCACCTGGAAGGCGTCGTCGTCCAGGATCGGCGCCTTCACCTGCACCGCCTTGTCGTACTTGCTGCCCGGGTCGGCGCCCACGACGACGAAGCCGGTCTTCTTCGACACCGAACCGGTCACCTTGCCGCCCCGCTCCTGGATCGCCGCGATCGCCTGGTCGCGGCTGAAGTCGCGCAGCGACCCGGTGACGACCACGGTGACGCCGGTCAGCGGTCCCGGGGGTGCGTCCTCGGCCGCGTCGGCCATGCGCACCCCGGCCTGCCGCCACTTCTCCACGACGTCGCGGTGCCAATCGACGGCGAACCAGTCGCGCACCGACCTCGCGATCGTCGGACCCACGCCGTCGGCGGCGGCCAGCTCCTCCTCCGTGGCGGCGATGATGCGGTCCATCGACCGGAAGTCGCGAGCCAGCGCCTGCGCGGCGGTGGGCCCCACGTGCCGGATCGACAGCGCGACGAGCACCCGCCACAGCGGCACGTCCTTGCGGGCCTGCAGATTGGTCAGCAGCTTGGCGCCGTTGGCCGACAGGGTGCCGTTCTTCCGCGTGAAGAACGGCGAGCGCTGCAGCTGCTCCTCGTCGAGGAAGAACAGATCGCCCTCGTCGGTGAGCAGCCGGCTCTGCAGCAGTGCGACCGCCGCCTCGTAGCCGAGGTTCTCGATGTCGAAGGCGCCACGCCCCGCCACGTGGAAGACCCGTTCCCGCAGCTGCGCCGGGCAGGACCGGGCGTTGGGGCAGCGGATGTCGGCGTCCCCCTCCTTCTCCGGCCGCAGCTCCGTGCCGCACTCGGGGCAGTGGGTCGGCATGACGAACTCGCGCTCGTCGCCGGTACGGGCCGCGACGACCGGGCCCAGCACCTCGGGGATCACGTCACCGGCCTTGCGGATGACGACCGTGTCGCCGATCAGCACGCCCTTGCGCTTCACCTCGCTGGCGTTGTGCAGGGTGGCCAGCTGCACCGTGGACCCGGCCACCTTCACCGGCTCCATGAAGGCGAACGGCGTCACCCGGCCGGTGCGCCCGACGTTGACCCGGATGTCCAGGAGCTTCGTCGTCGCCTCCTCCGGCGGGTACTTGAACGCGATCGCCCACCGCGGCGCCCGGGAGGTCGACCCCAGCCGACGCTGCAGCGCGACCTGGTCCACCTTCACCACGACGCCGTCGATCTCGTGCTCCACCGCGTGGCGCTGCTCGCGGTAGCGCTCGATGTAGGCCCACACGCCCTCGAGATCGGGGACGACCTCGAAGCGGTCGCTCACCGGCAGCCCCAGCGCGCGCAGGCCCTCGTAGGCCGCCGACTGCCGCTCCGGCTCGAAGCCCGTGCGGGCGCCCAGCCCGTGGACAACCATCCGCAGCGGGCGGGACGCGGTGACCTTCGGGTCCTTCTGCCGCAGCGAGCCAGCCGCGGCGTTGCGCGGGTTGGCGAACGGCGGCTTGCCCTGCTCCACCATGGCGGCGTTCACGTCGGCGAACGCGGCGACGGGGAAGTAGATCTCGCCGCGGACCTCCAGCAACTCCGGGACGTCGTCGCCGGTGAGCTGCTGGGGGACGTCGTCCATCGTGCGCACGTTGGCGGTGACGTCCTCGCCGGTCACCCCGTCGCCCCGGGTGGCGGCCCGGACCAGGCGGCCCCGCTCGTAGACCAGGTCGACGGCGACCCCGTCGACCTTCAGCTCGCACAGGTAGCTCGCCTCCGCCGCGCCCTCCCGCTCGGCGCGCGCCGCCCAGGCCGACAGCTCGTCGCTGCTGAAGGCGTTGTCCAGGCTCTGCATGCGCTCCAGGTGCTGCACCGGGGCGAAGGTCGCGGCGAAGCCGCCGTTGACCTTCTGGCTGGGCGAGTCCGGGGTGACCAGGGCCGGGTGTGCGGCCTCGATCGCCTTGAGCTCAGCCATCAGCTCGTCGTACTGACCGTCGCTGATCAGCGGCTCGTCGCGCACGTAGTACGCGAAGGCGTACCGGTCCAGCTCCTCGGAGAGGTCGCGGTGGCGCGTGCGGACGTCGTCGGGGACCTCGGTGAGGTCCTCCCGGTCGGCCACCGGGGTGACGGACGGTTCGACGAGGTCGGCGTCGGTGCTCACGGGCGAACGGTATCCGGCGGGTACGACGGTCAACCGGGGCTCACCCGCTCGTGGCGCGGTGCTCCCGGTGGCAGGTCTCTCGCGCTACCCGGGCAGCAGGTACTTCGCGGCCTCGCGCACCTGGCGCATCGCGGCGCGGGCGTAGGACTGCGTCGCCCCCGCGAGTCCGCAGGCGGGGGTGAGCGTCACCGCCCCGGGCAGCCGTTCGGCGGCGAACCCCAGCTCGCTCCACCAGGCCTGCACCCGCGACGCCGTCGCCTTCGGGGCCGGCAGCGCGGTGTCGGTGCCCGGCACGACGCCCGGCAGCAGGTGCACCCCGGCGTCGACCGCCTCACCCACCGCGTCGAGGTCCTGGACCAGGCCCAGGTCGAACGAGAGGCCGGCCGCGCCGGCCGCGCGGAACAGGGTGAGCGGCATGCGCGGCGCGCAGCAGTGCACCACCACGGGGCCGGGCAGCGCCCGCAGGACGGCGGCCAGCTCCTGCTCGACGACGTCGGCGGCGACCGCCGGCAGCTTCCCGAAACCGCTGATCGTCGGCAGCCCGCCCTGGAGCACCGCGGGAACCGACGGCTCGTCGAGCTGGACCACGATCCGTGCACCGGGGAGCCGGTTCTGCACGGCCGCCACGTGCGCGGAGAGCCCCTCGGCCAGCGACTGACCCAGATCGCGCCGCGCCCCGGGATCGACCACCGCCCGGTCCCCCCGGGTGCGCTCCAGCCCCGCGGCGAGGGTCCACGGCCCGGTGGCCTGCACCTTGAACGGCCCCGTCCAGTCCTCGGCCACGTCGTGCAGCGCGTCGAGGTCCCGGGCGAGGAACTCCTCGGCCCGCTGCTGGTCCATCCCGGGCCGCGGCACCAGCCGCCAGCCCGAGGGGGTGAGGTCGACCGCGAGGCCGACCAGCAGCGCCGCGGTGCGCCCGAGCATGTCGGCCCCGGGGCCCCGGCCGGGCAGCTCGGGGAGGTGGGCGAACCCCGGCAGCTCCCCCACCACCGTGCGCGCCGCCTCGGCCGGGTCGCTGCCCGGCAGGGATCCCACACCGGTGGCGGGGCCCCAGGGCGGACCGGCCGGCTGGGCGCCGTCGGCAGCCCCCGGGGCGGGATGGGCGGGGTCGAGCGGGGAGACCACGGCGGCGACGGTAGCCCGTCGCCCGGAGCGCCGGTTCAGCAGGCCGGGGATGAGCCGGTGGACCGGCGATCAACGGTCCCGCTGGGCTTCGCCGACACGCCGGAGGCCGGCCCCCGCGGTGCGGGAACCGGCCTCCGGTCAGCGTGCTCGGTCGGCGCGGCGGCTCAGCCGAGCGTGAAGGTGGTCGTCGCCCACTCACCCGAGGTGCCGGTCACCGTCACCGTGTACCCGCCGGCCGGAGCCCGCTTGGGCACCGGGAAGCGGATCGTGGCGGTGCCCTGCGCATCGGTCCGGCCCTCGGCCAGGCGGCGCCCGTCGGACAGCACCGCGGTCACCTTCTCGCGGGGGCCGAAGTCCGCCACGGTCACCGAGATCACGTCGCCGCGGTCCGGGGTGGCCGTGGAGAGGATGGCCGTGGCGTCGCACGGGCCGGCCACGGCGCTGGTGCCGTCGGCGACCGCCGGCGGCTGCGCCGGGGCGTCGGTGCCGCTGAGACCGGTGGCCACCGGCGGGAGGGGGAAGCTGCCCGGCTGGCCGTGGTCGGCCGCCGGCGGGGCGACCGGACCGGACGCCGCCTCGAAGTAGGCGACGGCGGTCTCGACGTCGACCGGACCGGTGGCGGGATCCGTCCCGTTGGTGAAGGCGGTGAAGGAGTCGCCGCCGGCGATCAGGAAGGAGTTCGCCGCCACCCGGTAGCTGGCCGCGGGGTCGACGACCTCGGCCGGCAGCGGGCCCGAGCCGTCGGGGTCCAGGGTGATCGACGCCGGGTCGACCCGCTGCCCGTAGGGGTTGGCGGTGTCGAAGCGGTAGGAGAAGCCCTCCGAGGTGCCCAGCCGCAGGGTGCTCGCACGCGGCTGGTCGGACTGGAACTGCTGCTCCAGCACCGCCCGGATGTCAGCGCCGGTCAGGGTGATCGCGTTGACCGTGTTGCCGAACGGCTGCACGGTGAACAGCTCGGCGTAGGTGACCTCGCCGGCCTCGATGTCGGCGCGGAGGCCACCGGGGTTCATGAACGCCAGCACGGGGTCGCCGTAGGCGGGGTCGCCCTGCAGCGCCTCCAGCTGCATCTGCGCCACCAGGTTGCCCAGGCTGGACTCGCCGTCCCGGACGGGGCGGAACACCGGCTGCCCCGTCGTCGGGTCGGTGGTCCAGGTGCCGGCGCGGCGGATGTCCTCGCTGGCGGTGCCGACGACGCGGTCACCCGCCTCGGCGGACCGCTCGTCCCAGTACTCCACGATCCCCGCGATCTCGGCGTCCGGGTTGTCGCGCAGCACCGGGACGTTCGCCGCCCGGTAGTCGCACCCTCGCTGCACGTCACCGGTGCGGCCGTCCAGCGTCAGCCGGATGTCGCTGACCAGGCGGCCGTAGGAGCCGGCCTGGGTGATCAGCCGCGGCTGGCCGGCGGGGTCGGCCACCAGGCAGGAGTAGCTCGCGTGGCTGTGCGAGCTGACGATCAGGTCGACGGCCGGGGAGACCCGGTCGTTGATGTCGACGACCGGGCCGGTCAGCTCGTCGCAGCCGTTGAAGTCGGCCGCGTCCTCGCCGGTGTTCTCCCCGCCCTCGTGCAGGAGCACGCCGATGGCCTCGATGCCCTGCTCCCGCAGCTCGGGGACCCAGCGGTTGACCGCCTCGGCCTCGTCGCCGAAGTCGACGTCGGCGATGCCGGTCGGGGAGACGATGGTCGGGGTGGTGTCGGTGACCACACCGATGAGGGCGATCTTCTTACCGCCGGCCACGTCGAAGACCTGGTACGGGGGCAGGATCGGCTGGTCCGTGCCCTTGGCGTAGACGTTGGCCGCCAGGTAGGGGAAGTCGGCGCCGCGGAACGCGTTCCCGGTGCTGTCCTCGAAGCAGCCGGTCACCCCGGCCTCGACGCCCTCGCAGGCCTCGACGTCGTCGGTGAACGTGCCGTCGGTGGCCGCCGAGATGCGGCGCAGCTCGTCGGTGCCGCGGTCGAACTCGTGGTTGCCCACGACCGAGACGTCCAGACCGAGGGCGTTGAAGACCTCGATCGTCGGCTCGTCCTGGAAGACGCTGGAGTCGAACGGCGAGGCGCCGATCAGGTCGCCGGTGCTGACGAAGAGCGACGAGTCGGCGTTCCCGCCGGACTGCACGAACGCGGCCCGGGTCTCCTCGACGGTGCTCGCCAGGCTCGCGGCGCCGCCGACCAGGACGGTGCCGTCGTCGGCGGTGCCGGCGACGCCGTCGGGGCCGGGGCCCTCACCGGTGACCAGCGTCGCGTCGCTGCCCGTGGTCTCGGAGATCCGGCCGTGGAAGTCGTTGATCGCGAGGAGCTGGATCGGGACGTCGGCGTAGCGGTCCGGAACGGGGGCGGCCGAGGCCACGGCCGGCAGGCCCACCACCACGGCCGACGCCGCCAGGGTGGCGGTCAGGGAGAGGCGCGTTCTGCGCACGGGAGGTCCTCCAGAAGGGCGTGCGGGACCAGACCGCCGGGAGGGACGGCCTGCGGGTTCGGTGGACGGAGTCGAGCTGCGCGCTCGCGCTCGGGGAGACGGTTCGCCAGAAAGCTAGCGGGCGGCCCGGCTCATGCCAAGGCCCCGTGACGAACCGTCCCTCCTCGTTCACCGGCGGTTCGGATCGCGGCCTGTCCCAGGACCCGGTCACCACGTTCGGCGTCGGGTTCGTAGAGCACCGCCGACTGCCCGGCGGCCACCCCGCGCTGCTCGGCGTCGAGCAGGATCCGCAGCCCGCCGGTCTCGTCGGCGGTCACCGCGCAGGGCACGGGCGTGCCGTGCGCGCGCAGCTGCACCTCCGCCCGGAACGGCGGCACCGGCGGCTCCCCGGTCCACGTCGGAGCGCCGGTGACGACCAGTCCCACGCCGGCGAGGTCGGCGGTGCCGATGGTCACCGTCCGGGTGACCGGCTCGATCCCGAGCACGTAGCGGGGGCGCGAGTCACCGGCGCTCACCCCGAGGCCGCGCCGCTGGCCGACGGTGAAGCCGTAGGTGCCGTCGTGCTCGCCGACGGTCGCGCCGGTGGCGGCGTCGACCACGGGGCCGGGGCGGCTGCCCAGCCGGCGGGCGAGGAACCCGCGGGTGTCGCCGTCCGGGATGAAGCAGATGTCGTGCGAGTCCGCCTTGGTGGCGACGGCGAAGCCCCGCTCCGCCGCGATCTCCCGCACGCGGTCCTTCGTCATGCCCCCCAGCGGGAACATCGCCGCGGCCAGCTGCTCCGCGGTCAGCACCCCGAGCACGTAGGACTGGTCCTTCGCGGCGTCGACCGACCGCCGCAGCTCGCCGTCGGCCAGCCGCGCGTGGTGGCCGGTGACGACGGCGTCGAAACCGAGCGCCCGCGCCCGGTCCAGGACGGCGGAGAACTTGATCTTCTCGTTGCAGCGGAGGCAGGGGTTCGGCGTGCGACCGGCGGCGTACTCGGCCACGAAGTCCTCGACCACGTCCTCGGTGAACCGCTCGGCCATGTCCCAGACGTAGAACGGGATGCCGAGCTCGTCGGCGACCCGCCGCGCGTCGTGGGAGTCCTCGACGCTGCAGCACCCCCGCGCCCCGCTGCGCAGCGTCTGCCGGTCCGGGGAGAGCGCGAGGTGCACCCCGGTGACGTCGTGGCCGGCATCGACGGCGAGCGCCGCGGCGACGGCGGAGTCCACTCCCCCGCTCATCGCGGCGAGCACCCTCACCGGCGTCCCGTCCCGGCCCGCCGGGCGCGCTCGACCACCGGGGCGATCACCTCGAGCAGGGCGTCGACGTCGTCGTCGGTGCTGGTGTGCCCGAGGCTGAACCGCAGCGAGCTGCGGGCCCGGTCGGGGTCGGCGCCCACGGCCAGCAGGACGTGGCTCGGACGGGCCACCCCGGCGCTGCACGCCGACCCGGTCGAGCACTCGATGCCGCGGGCGTCCAGCAGCATGAGGAGCGCGTCGCCCTCGGCGCCGGGGAAGGACAGGTGGGCGTTGCCGGGCAACCGGCCGGGGCCGGAGCGCACCACGTCGTCGAGCGGGGCACCGTTGAGCTGCGCGTCGGGCACCTGCGCGGCGACGCCGGCCACCAGCCGGTCGCGCAGCCGGGCCAGGCCGGCGACCCGCTCGACGCGGCCCTGCACCGCCGTGTGCGCGGCCACTGCCAGCCCGACGATGGCGGCGACGTCGAGGGTGCCGGAGCGGACGTCGCGCTCCTGGCCTCCTCCGTGCAGCAGCGGCGTGCACTCGGCGTCGCGGCGCAGCAGGAGGGCGCCGGCGCCCATGGGCCCGCCCAGCTTGTGCCCGGTCATCGTGAGCGCGTCGACCCCGCTGGCGCCGAAGTCGACCAGCACCTGCCCGACGGCCTGCACCGCGTCGGTGTGGAAGGGGACGCCGACGTCGTGCGCGGTGGCCGCGAGCGCAGCGACGTCGCTGACGGTGCCGATCTCGTTGTTGGCCCACATGACGCTGGCGACCGCGACGTCGCTGCCGTCGCCGAGCGCCTCGGCGAGCGCCTGCGGGGTGACCCGGCCCGTCGGCTCGACCGGCAGCCAGGTGACCTCGGCGCCCTCGTGCTTGGCCAGCCACTCGACGCTGTCCAGGACGGCGTGGTGCTCGGCCGGGCTGACCACGATCCGGCGACGGCGGGAGTCGGCCTCGCGCCGGGCCCAGAACAGCCCCTTGATCGCGAGGTTGTCGCTCTCCGTGCCACCGCCGGTGAACAGCACCTCCGAGGGCCGGGCACCCAGCGCCTCGGCCAGCCGCTCGCGGGCCTGCTCGGCGGCGCGGCGCGCGGCCCTGCCGCTCGCGTGCAGCGACGAGGCGTTGCCCACGCGGCCGAGCTGCTCGGTCATCGCGGCGAGCACCTCGGGCAGCATCGGCGTGGTCGCCGCGTGGTCGAGGTAGACCGGCTCGGAGTACGTCATGACGCGCTCAGGGTAGTCGCGGGAACGGCCGCAGCCGCTGTCGCCGTCGGGGAACCACCCGCACGCGGGGCGAGCACCGCGCCGGTGACCGCGACGGCCGACAGCACGACCACCCCGGCCACGACCGCCAGCGGCAGCGTCAGCGCCCCGGTGACCGCAACGGCGACGAGGACCCCGACCACGCCGACGCAGAGCGCGGCTCCGGTGACGTCGGCGATCTGGAAGGCCGCGGAGTCCGCGCCGCGGGTGGCGTCGGACGAGCGGTCCAGCAGCAGGACGCTGAGGCTGGGCATGCCCAGCCCCATGCCGAGCCCCGCCACCGCCCAGCTCGCGTACGCCGGCCAGCCGCCGATCCCCGGGACGGCGATGGCCGCGGTGGCCAGCAGCCCTGCGGTCAGGACCACGAACCCGAGCCGCAGCAGGCGCACCCGCGACCAGTGCGCGTTGCGCCCCTGCAGCTGCGAGGCGGTGGCCCAGCCCAGGGCGCCGGCGGTGAGCGGGATCCCCGCGGCGGTGGCGGAGTACCCGTGCAGCTCGGTGAGGGCCAGCGGGAGCAGGGCGTCCATGCCGAAGAAGGCGCCGGCCAGCAGGCCGCGCCCGGCGACCACCGCGGGCAGCCCCGGTCGGGCGACGGCGGTGCCCGCGGGCAGCAGCGGGCGGAGGCCGAGGACCAGTGCCAGCAGCCCGGCGACGGCCAGCCCGGCCGCCAGGAGGTCCAGGCGCTGCCCGGCGTACTGCAGCGCCCCGATGCCCACGCCGGCCAGCAGCGCCCACCAGCGGCGGGCGGACGCGGGGGCGGCGGCCGCGGCCGGCCGGGCCAGCGCGCGGACCGCGGGCAGCACCAGGCCGAGGCCGAGGAGGATGAGCGGCAGCAGCCCGAGGAAGACCAGCCGCCAGGTGAGGTGGGTGGTGAGCAGCCCGGCGACGACCGGGCCGATCAGCGCCGGCAGCACCCAGGCCGCGGCGAACGCGCCGAACAGCCGGGGCCGCAGGCCGGGGGCGAACGCCTGACCGGCCACCACGTACAGCGAGACGGCGATGACGCCGCCGCCGACCCCCTGCAGCGCCCGCGCCGCGACGAACACCGCCATGTGCCCCGAGACGCCGGCGGCGAGCAGCCCCGCCGCGAACACCGCCACACCGGTCAGCAGCGCGACCCGGGACCCGCGGCGGTCACCCAGGTCACCGCCGAGCACCATCCCGACGACGGAGGCGACGAGGAAGGCGCTGAACGGCCACGCGTACCAGGCGAGCCCGTCGAGCTCCCGGACCGCGGTCGGCATCGCCGTCGCCACCGCCATCGCCTCGAAGGCGACGAAGGTGACCAGCATCAGCAGCCCGGCGGTGGTCAGCCGGTGCGCCCGGTCGAACAGCGTCGGGGGCGCTCCGGTCTCCACGCCGTGCCCAACCATCCGCGCCCCCGGCTGCTTCCCGTCCCCCGACACAAGTCGAGCGCCGACCCCCGGAGGGATCGGCGCTCGACCGGTTGTTCAAGCCTTGCGGGTTCAGTCCGCGCGGCCGGCCCCGTCCAGAGGCTCACGCCGAGCGGAGCGAGGCGTGAGGAGGACGGGGTCCTTCACTTGCGGGCGTTGATCTGCTCGGTGGCCTGCGGCACGACCGTGTTCAGGTCGCCGATGACACCGAAGTCGGCCAGCTCGAAGATCGGGGCCTCGGGGTCCTTGTTGATGGCCACGATGGTCTTCGAGGTCTGCATGCCGGCGCGGTGCTGGATCGCACCCGAGATGCCGACCGCCACGTACAGCTGCGGCGAGACGGTCTTGCCGGTCTGCCCCACCTGGAAGCTGTGCGGGTAGAAACCGGAGTCCACCGCGGCGCGGGAGGCGCCGACGGCGCCGCCCAGCGAGTCGGCCAGGGCCTCGATGATCGAGAAGTTCTCGGCGCTGGCCACACCGCGACCACCGGAGACGACGATAGAGGCCTCGGTGAGCTCGGGGCGGTTGCTCTTCTGCTCGACGACGCGCTCGACGACCCGGACCTGCTTGGCCGCGTCGCTGATCGACACCGACACGGGCTGCTCGGCGCCGGCGGCCGGAGCCGGCTCGGGGGTGACCGAGTTGCCGCGCAGGGTGTAGATCGGCGTGCCGGTGGTGACCTTCGAGTGGACGATCGTCGCCCCGGCGAACGCGGCCTGGGTCGCGGTGCCGTCGGCGGCGATCTCGGTGACGTCGGTCAGGAAGCCGCTGCCGGTCTTGACGGCCAGGCGCGCGGCGATCTCCTTGCCCTCCGGGGAGGACGGGATGACGACGGCGGCCGGCGACTTCTCGCCCACCAGCTGGGCCAGCACCTCGGCCTTGGGGGCCACGAGGTAGTCGTCGATGTCGGCCGACTCGGCCACGTAGACGGTGGCCGCGCCGTACTCGGCGAGCTGGTCGCGCACGCCGGCCGCGGTGCCGGGGGCGCCGAGGACGACGGCCGAGGGCTCACCGAGCGCGCGGGCCGCGGTGAGGGCCTCCAGGGTGGTCTTGCGGACGCCGCCGCCGGCCGGGTTCAGCTCGGCCAGGACCAGGACCTCTGCCATGATTTTCTCCTCTTCCTTCGATCCGGGCCGGGCTCAGACGATCTTCTGGCTGGCGAGGAAGTCGACGAACTTCTGCGCGCCGTCGCCCTCGTCGGGAACCTTGACGCCCTCGCCCTTGGGCGGGCGGCCGGCGAAGTCGAGCACCTGGGTGGTGGCGTTGGCCAGGCCCACCGTGGAGGCGTCGACGCCGAGGTCGGCCAGGGTCCTGGTCTCGACCGGCTTCTTCTTCGCGGCCATGATCCCCTTGAACGAGGGGTAGCGAGGCTCGTTGATGGTGTCCCAGGTGGAGATGATCGCCGGCAGCGGAGCCTCGAGGGCCCAGTAGCCGCCGTCGGTCTGCCGCTCGACCTTGGCGGTGCCGCCGTCGATGGTGACCTTGCGGGCCCCGGAGAGCTGCGGGATTCCCAGGCGCTCGGCCAGCAGGGCGGGCATGACGCTCATCTGGCTGTCGGTGGCCTCGGCCCCGCACATCACCAGGTCGTACTCGAGCTGCTGCAGGGCGGCGGCCAGGACGGCGCTGATCTGCGAGGCGTCCGAGCCGTGGATCGCCTCGTCGCTGACGTGGACGGCCTTGTCGGCGCCCATGGACAGCGCCTTGCGGATGGCGTCCGTGGCGTCGTCGGGGCCGACGGTGAGGACGGTGACCTCCCCGCCCTGCGCCTCCTTGATGGTGAGCGCCTCCTCGATGGCGTACTCGTCCATCTCGTTGATCACGTTGTCCGCGGACGCCCGGGCGACGGTGTTGTCGGCCGGGTCCAGCTTCCGCTCACTTCCCGAGTCCGGGACCTGCTTGACAAGAACGACGATGTTCATCGCGCTGAACCTTCCTCAGGACGCGTTCAAGACGCGGGCACGGTGACCCGCCTGGCTCCGATCATGGAGGCTACTGCGCAGTAACGCTGCTGCGGCACGAGGGGCCGGTGAGGCACGTCACGGCGACCTCCCCCGCGTCCCGCGGGCCGGCAGGACGCAGGCAAGGTCAGGTCGCCGCCCCCGACGGCTCCGGCAGCAACCGGCGCAGCACGTCGGCCAGCGTGATGACGCCGATCACGGCGCCGGCGTGAGTCGCCAGCGCGAGGTGGTTCCTGGTCTCCCGCATCGCGGTCAACGCCGCGTGGACGGTGGTGTCCGCGTCGAGGCGGAAGACGGGGCGCGCGAACTGCTCGGCGGGAGCGTCGTCCGGTGCCGAGAGGGTGTCGCGGACGTGCACGACGCCGGCGATCCCCGCTCCGTCGTCGACCAGGATCCGCAGGTGCCCGGTCGTCCGGGTGGCTTCGCGCACCTCACCGGCGGTCCCGTGCACCCCCACGGCCACCAGCGGGGCGCCGGGACGGACGAGCTCGCCGACGGTGAGGCGCTCGAGCTCCAGGGCGCTGGAGAGCTGGCCCGAGAACCGTGCGTCGAGGGCGCCGACGTCCACCGAGTGCTCCACCAGGTGCCGCAACGCTGCGGAGCCGTGACCGGCTGCGACCCCGTTCGCCGGTTCGACGCCGACGCTGCGCACCAGGACGTTCGCCGCCGAGTTGAGGACGCGCAGCAGCGGACGGAACACCGCCATGAACGCCCGCATGGGCAGCGCGAGCATGGTCGCGGAGCGCTCCGGGTGGGCGATCGCCCACGACTTCGGGGCCATCTCCCCCACCACCAGGTGCACGAACGTGACCACGACCAGCGCCAGGACGAAGCCCACGACGTCGGCGGCGACAGGCGGCAGTCCCCAGGCCTCGAACACCGGGGTCAGCCAGTGGTGCACGGCGGGCTTGCTGATCGCACCGAGCGCGAGGGTCGCGGCGGTGATGCCCAGCTGCGAGCCGGCCAGCAGCAGCGTCAGCTCCGAGGAGCTCCGCAGCGCGGCCCGGGCGGAGCGGCTGCCGGCGGCCGCGTCCTCCAGGCGGTGCCGCTTGGCCGCCAGGGCGGCGAACTCGACCGCCACAAAGAAGGCGCTGAGCGCGACGATGACCACCGTCGCGGGCAGCACGACCCAGGGGCTGCCGCTCACCGGCCGGCCTCCTCGGTCGCGGTGGGGGCCTCGACCCGGCGGGGCAGCTCGAGGCGTACCCACGACGGGACGTGGCGTTCGACCGCCAGCACCTTGAGGCGCAGCTGCCGGGGGGCGGGGGCGCCGTCGGCGACCAGATCGGCGAGGTCGGGCGGCAGCTCGACCTCCAGCCGGGTGCCGGGTTCGGGAAAGGCTCCGTGGACGGCGATGACCAGGCCGGCGATCGTCTCGAAGTCGCCCCGCGGCAGGTCGGCGCCCAGCGCCCGCTCCACCTCGTCGACGTGCACGTCGCCCGGCATCTCCCACACGCCGTCGCCCTCGACCGGGACGTACCCCGAGTGCTCGGCGTCGTGCTCGTCGGTGATCTCACCGACGAGCTCCTCGGCCAGGTCCTCGACGGTGATGACACCGGCGAAGCCGCCGTACTCGTCGATGACGCAGGCCAGCCGGTCGTCGGTCTGCCCGAGCAGCAGCAGCGTGTCGGGCAGCGGGCTGAACGTGGAGACGGTCAGCGGGGGCCGGGCGATCGTGGTGACGGGCGCGCTGTCGGGCGCCGTGGTGGTCAGCAGGTCGACCAGGTGCACCACGCCGACGACGTCGTAGGTGTCGCCCGCCAGCACCGGGTACCGGGAATGCCCCTGCGCCATGAGCGTGCGCAACTGGCCGATGGTGTCGGCATCGGTCACCGTGTCCACCCGCGGGCGGGGGGTCATCGCGTGCCCGGCGTCCCGGCCGGGGAAGTCGAGGATGCGGTCGAGCATCATCGACAGCTCCGCCGGCAGGTCCCCGCTCTCCCGTGAGTCCTCCACGATGTGCTCGAGGTCGCGCGCGGTCGCGGCCTGCTCGACGTCGTGCACCGGCTCGATGCGCAGCGCCTTCAGCAGCAGGTTCGATGCGGCGTCGAAGACCCGGATCAGCCAGCCGAAGACGGTCAGGTAGAGGACGGTCGACCGGGCCAGCCACCGGGCGACGGGCTGGGGCCGGGCGATGGCGAGGTTCTTCGGGAAGAGCTCGCCGAACAGCATCTGCACGACCGTGGAGAACAGCAGCGCGAGCACCGCGCCGATGCCCACCGACACCGCGGCGGGGATGCCGATGCCGCCGAGCAGCGTGCCGAGGGACCGCCCGATCAAGGGCTCGGCGACGTAGCCGACGAGGAGCCCGGTCACGGTGATGCCCAGCTGGGCGCCCGAGAGCATGAAGGAGGTGCGACGGGTCACGGTCAGCGCCTGCTCGGCGGCGGAGTCACCGTCCGCCGCCAGGGCGGTGAGCTCCGACCGGTCGACCGCCATGTAGGCGAATTCCTGCGCCACGAAGTAGCCCGTGACGACGGTGATGCCGAAGACGACGAGCACGCCGGTCAGGAGGGTGAGGACCTCGGTCACCGGCCGCGAACCCCCTCGTCGGATCCGGGGGGCGCGGCCGGGCGTCTGTGACTCGTACTCATGTCTCTCTTCGTGGGCCGGTGGGGGCGGGCGACGCCTCCGCGACCGCCCAACGGTGCGCGGGCCCCGAGCGTTCCGCGACCGAGCCGCTCAGGCCGGGGGCCACTCCCCCGTCGCGGCGAACCGCCGGAGGATCTCGGCGTACGGGGCGAGGTCCAGCCCCTGCGCCGCGACCCAGTCGTCGGAGTAGTAGGTGCGCGCGTACCGCTCCCCGCCGTCGCACAGCAGGGTCACCACGCTCCCCTGCCGCCCGGCGGCGACCATCTCGGCGACCAGCCCGAAGGCGCCCCACAGGTTGGTGCCCGTCGAACCCCCCGCCCGGCGTCCGGTGACCTGCTCCAGGTGCCGCATCGCGGCCAGCGACGCCGCGTCGGGCACCGCGATCATCCGGTCGACGATGGTCGGCACGAACGAGGGCTCCACGCGCGGCCGCCCGATGCCCTCGATGCGCGACGGCGTCCCCGTCGTCCAGCCCGGCTCGCCGGCCGCGTACCCGGGGAAGAAGGCGGAGTTCTCCGGGTCGACCACGGCCAGCCGGGTCGGGTGCCGCCGGAACCGGAGGTACCGGCCGATGGTGGCGCTGGTCCCGCCGGTGCCGGCCCCGACCACGACCCACTCCGGCACCGGGTGCCGCTCGGCGGCGAGCTGCTCGAAGATCGACTCGGCGATGTTGTTGTTGCCGCGCCAGTCGGTGGCGCGTTCGGCGTAGGTGAACTGGTCGAGGTAGTGCCCCCCGCACTCGTCGGCGAGCCGGCGGGCCTCGTCGTACATCTCCGGGGCCCGGTCGACGAAGTGGCACCGCCCTCCGTGGAACTCGATGAGCGCCACCTTCTCCGGGCTGGTGGACCGCGGCATCACCGCGATGAAGGGCAGGCCGAGCATCCGGGCGAAGTAGGCCTCGCTCACCGCCGTCGACCCGCTGGAGGCCTCCACCACCGTGCTGCCCTCGGTGATCTGCCCCGAGCACAGCCCGTAGAGGAACAGCGACCGGGCCAGCCGGTGCTTGAGGCTGCCGGTCGGGTGGGTGGACTCGTCCTTGAGGTAGAGGTCGACCCCCCACTCGGGCGGCAGCGGGTAGACCAGCAGGTGGGTGTCCGCGCTGCGCCGCGCGTCGGCCTCGACGGCCGAGACGGCGCGGTCGACCCACGCCCGGCCGCCTGGGTCGGACCGGTCGAGGACGGCGTCCACGGGGGTCAGCGGCCGGTGAACTCGGCCTTGCCCGGACCGTTCTCCAGGAAGGAGCGCATCCCGGACTTCTGGTCCTCGGTGTCGAACAGCTCGGCGAACAGCCGGCTCTCCAGGTCCAGCCCCTGCTCGATCGGCAGCTCGAGGCCCTCGTCGATCGCCCGCTTGGCCGCCGCCAGGGCCAGCGGCGGGCCGGCGGCGAGCTTGCGGGCCATGGCGAGTGCGGTGTCGTACACCTCGGCGTCGGGGACGACGGCGTCGGCGAGCCCCATCTCCAGGGCCTCCTCCGCACCCACGTGGCGGCCGGTGAACACCAGGTCCTTGGCCCGCGCCGGGCCGACCAGCCGGGCCAGGCGCTGGGTGCCGCCGGCGCCCGGGATGACGCCGAGCAGGATCTCGGGCTGGCCGATCTTCGCCCCCGCCCCCAGCACGCGGAAGTCGGCGCACAGCGCCAGCTCGTAGCCGCCGCCGAGCGCGTAGCCGGTGACGGCGGCGATGACGGGGCGCGGGATCCGCGCCACCGCGCGGAACGAGTCCTGCAGCTCCTTGCCCCACGCGGTCATGCCGGTGGCGTCGAGCTGCGACATCGCCTTGATGTCGGCGCCGGCGGCGAAGACCCGCTCCCCGCCGTAGATGACCACGGCGCGCACGTCGTCGCGCTGCCCGGCCTCCAGCGCCGCGGCCCGCACCTCCAGGTGCAGCTGCTCGTCGATCGCGTTCATCTTCGGCCGGTCGAGCCGAATCGTGCCGACACCGTCGGCCACCTGCAGGGTCACGAATTCGGGCATGCGGGGAGCCTATCCGTGGCCCCCTCCAGGGCACCGCCCCGAGCGTGCGAGGGGTGGGAAGGAGGGGGTCCTTCTGCTAGCGAGCCCGGCGGGCGGTGAAGCGGCCGTCGGTGCGGGTCAGCTCGAGCGGGAGCCCGAAGGTGTCCGACAGGTGCCCGGCGGTGAGGACGTCGTCGGCCGCACCGGAGGCCACCACCTCGCCCTCCCGCAGCAGCAGCGCGTGGGTGTAGCCCGGCGGGATCTCCTCGACGTGGTGCGTGACCAGCACCTGCGCGGGCGCGTAGTGGTACTTCGCGAGGTCCGTCAGCCGGGCCACCAGGTCCTCGCGCCCGCCGAGGTCGAGGCCGGCGCCGGGCTCGTCGAGCAGCAGCAGCTCGGGATCGGGCATCAGCGCGCGGGCGATCTGGGTCCGCTTGCGCTCACCTTCGCTGAGCGTGCCGAAGGGCCGGTGCGCGTACTGGGCCACCCCCCACTGCTGCATGAGCATCCCGGCCCGGGTCAGGTCGTGGACGTCGTAGCGCTCCCGCCAGCGGCCGACGACGGCGTAGCCGGCCGACACGACGATGTCGCCGGTCCTCTCCGACGGGGCGATCCGCTGGGCGAGCGAGGCGCTGGTCAGCCCGATGCGGGGCCGCAGCTCGAACACGTCGACGGCCCCGAGCGTCTCGCCCAGCAGCCGCACCTCTCCGCGGGTCGGGTGCAGCTGCGCGGCCGCCAGCTGCAGGAGCGTCGTCTTCCCCGCCCCGTTGGGGCCGAGCACCACCCAGCGCTGGTCCTCCTCCACCACCCAGTCGATGCCGCGGAGCAGGTGGTTCTGGCCCCGGACGACGTCGACCCCGGTCATCCGTACGACCGCCCCCTCGGGGGCGTCAGGGTTCGCCACGCCCCCATCCAACCAAGCGGCGCGGCGGTCGGTGCGCCCGCTCCGGGCGAGGACTTGGCACGATCGCCCGGTGACCGATCTCCCGGCCGCCGGCCACCCGCTCCTCGACGTGCTGCCCGGCGCGCCCGCCCCCCTGGGCGCGGTGTGGGACGGCCGCGGGACGAACTTCGCGCTGTGGTCGGCCGGCGCCTCCGCCGTCGACCTGTGCCTGTTCGACCCCGACGGCGCCGAGCACCGGCACCGGCTCGAGGAGACCACCCACCAGGTCTGGCACGGCCGGCTCCCGGGCATCGGCCCCGGGCAGCGCTACGGCTACCGCGTGCACGGTGGCTACGACCCGTTCTCGGGGCAGCGGTTCAACCCGGCAAAGCTGCTGCTCGACCCGTACGCGCGGGCCGTCGACGGCGAGCTCCGGCTGCACACCGCGCTCTTCGGCCACCCGTTCGGCGCCCCCGACTCCGCCGTCCCCGACGACCAGGACTCCGCGCCGTACGTGCCGCGCGGCGTCGTCGTGCACGACCCGTTCCCCTGGGACGGGGACCGCCCGCTGCGGCGCTCGTGGTCCGACACGGTCATCTACGAGGTGCACGTCAAGGGCGCGACCGCCCGTCATCCCGGGGTCCCGCCGCACCTGCGCGGCACCTACGCCGGGCTCGCCCACCCGGCGTTCGTCGAGCACCTGCTGGCCCTCGGCGTGACGGCGGTGGAGCTGCTGCCGGTGCACCAGTTCGTCAGCGAGCCGCACCTGCTGCGCCGCGGGCTGACCAACTACTGGGGTTACAACACGCTCGGCTACTTCGCACCGCACGCCGCGTACAGCTCCTCCGGCAGCGGCGGCGGGCAGGTGACCGAGTTCAAGACGATGGTGAAAGAGCTCCACGCCGCCGGTATCGAGGTGATCCTCGACGTGGTCTACAACCACACCGCCGAGGGTGACCACACCGGGCCGACCCTGTCGTTCAAGGGCATCGACAACCCCGGCTACTACCGGCTCGACGGCGGCAACCCGGCCCGTTACACCGACTACACCGGCTGCGGCAACACCCTCGACGTGCGGCGGCCGGCGGTCCTGGGGCTGCTCATGGACTCCCTGCGCTACTGGGTGACCGAGATGCACGTCGACGGCTTCCGCTTCGACCTCGCCTCCGCGCTGGCCCGCTCCATGCACGACGTCGACCGGCTGTCGGCGTTCTTCGACGTCGTGCACCAGGACCCCGTGGTCAGCCAGGTCAAGCTGATCGCCGAGCCGTGGGACATCGGCCCCGGCGGCTACCAGGTCGGCAACTTCCCGCCCCCGTGGACGGAGTGGAACGGCAAGTACCGCGACACCGTGCGGGACGTGTGGGCGGGCGCCCACGTCGGGGTGCGGGACCTCGCCTACCGGCTGACCGGCTCCTCGGACCTCTACCGCTCCGACGGCCGCCGTCCGTTCGCCAGCATCAACTTCGTCACCGCGCACGACGGCTTCCCCCTCGCCGACCTGGTGAGCTACGAGCACAAGCGCAACGAGGCCAACGGCGAGGAGAACCAGGACGGCGAGAGCCACAACCGGAACTGGAACTGCGGCGTCGAGGGGCCCACCGACGACCCGGAGGTGCTCGCCCTGCGCGCGCGCCAGGTGCGCAACCTCCTGGCCACGCTGCTGCTGTCCACCGGGGTGCCGATGCTCACCGCCGGTGACGAGCTGGGCCGCACGCAGGGGGGCAACAACAACGCCTACTGCCAGGACAACGAGATCTCCTGGCTGGACTGGGACAACGCCGACGAGGACCTGCTCGCCTTCGTCACCCGGCTGGTCCGGCTCCGGCGCGGCGCCCCGGTGCTGCGGCAGGAGGCGTTCTTCGAGGGGCACGAGCTGGCCGGCACCGGCGGCACCCGCGACCTGGCGTGGTTCGCCCCGGGTGGAGGTCAGCTCACCACCGGGCACTGGTTCGACACCGGGCTGCAGACGGTCGGCATGTACCTCGACGGCCGCGGCATCCGGCACCGCGACGAGCACGGCCACCCGGTGGTCGACGACTCCTACCTGGTTCAGGTGCACGCCGGGCCCGACCCGGTGACCGTCGAGCTCCCCGGCCCGCCGTGGGCCGACGGCTACGAGCTGGTGCTCTCCACCGAGTACGCCCGCGGCACCCCGCCGGAGCCGACCTTCGTGGCCCCGGGGCCGCTGGTGGTGCCCGGCCGCTGCGTCTGGCTGCTCCGCGTCGAACGCCGCCCCTGAGACGTCGACTGCGCAGTTGTTGCCGCCGACACGCGGCGGCACGCCGTCCTGAGCTGCATCAACTGCGCAGTCGGGCGGCCCCCACGACGCACGAGAGCCCCCGGTCCTGGTGACCGGGGGCTCTCGGTGGTTCGCCCTGCAGTTACTCCTGCGGCTGCTCGAAGGTGATGACGGTCCAGCCCAGCAGCAGGCGGTCGCCGTCGGAGAGCGGGTGGGCCACACCCGGCTCCAGCTGGGTCCACTCGGTGGCCTCGGGGCCGGCGACGTGGGTGCCGTTGAGCGAGCCGAGGTCGACCAGCGAGACCTCGCGGCCGTTGCGGGTCAGCGCGGCGTGGGCGGAGGAGAGCACGTTCTGGGTGTCGGCTATCGGCACCGCACGCGCCGAGCCGCTGGAGACCATCTCGTGGTTGTCGGGACGCCGGCCGAGCACGAGGTCCTCGTCGATGGTGACCACCATGCCGTCGTCGAACCGCAGGATCGGGGTGGCCTCGGCGGGGTCCGGCCGCCAGAAGGCGGTCTGCTCCCCCGAGTCGGGGCGGGCCGACGCCGCCGAGGAGCCCCGGCCGGCGCCGAAGCCCGCGTCCGTGCCCGCAGAGAACGACGACTGCGCCGCCGCCACCGGTGCCGCGGCGGCGACCGGCGCCGCACCGGCCAGGTGCAGCGTGGCGCCACCGCCGGGCACGGTGCCCTCGACCAGGTCGTAGCTCACCCCCGGCGGGGTGCGCGGCGCCGACTGCCCCGGGCCCACGTAGAGCGACTGCCCCAGCGAGAAGCCGGCCGCGAGCGTGCCGCCCTCGACCGACGACCCGGAGACCGGGACGCCGTCGACGGCCGGCTGCCCCTTGCCCGCCCACAGCGCGACACCGGTTCCGGCGTCGGCGGTGACGACGAGGGCGAAGGACACGCTGCCGGAGGCGAGGGAGCTCAGCTGACCGGCGACGGCGGCGAGGACGCGGTCGGCCCCGGGACCCGTCACGCCCAGGCAGGCGTGCAGGGCCGACACGAGGGCGGGCGAGCCGGGAGCGTCGACCCACAGCAGGCCGCCGCCACGGCGGGCGACGACGGCATCTCCGGGGAGGACTTCACAGCGGTCGGGCATGGCGTCCAGCCTAGTGATCCGCGAGCGGTCTGGCTGGGCGCGGGCCGACGCCACGCCGGGGCGTCACGACGTCACACGGTGTCGCTGGGGCCGACGTGGTGGATGAGCCGGCTGAGCCCGGCTACGCCGTGCTCACCACGCCGAGCTCCGCCGGATCGGCGAGGTGCTCCGAGTGCGGGAGGACGCGCACCGTGTAGCCGAAGGCGCCCGTCCGCTCCAGCGGCACGGTGGCGGTGAACCAGTGGCGCGTCCCGTCCGCGTGCTCGTGCGCCATGGGCACGGTGGTCACCTCGTGCAGCCCGTCGGCGTCGTCGACCCGGCCGTAGGCGGCCTGCACCTGGACGTCGCCGGGCTGCAGCCCCGGCAGCTCGACCTCGGCCCGCAGCGCGAGGGTCGAGCCGATCTCCGGGGTGTCGCCGGCGCCGGTCGCCTCGACGTGGGCGACGCGGACGTCGTGCCACTGGGACAGCAGGTGCGCCCGCCACGAGGCCTCGGAGCGCGCCGGCGCGTAGCCGTCGGCGGCCATCGCACGGGCCGAGCCGGCGGCCGGCACGTACAGCCCCCGGACGTAGTCGCGGACCATCCGGGTGGCCAGGACCTTGGGGCCGGTCTCGCGCAGGGTGTGCCGCACCATCTCGACCCAGCGACCCGGCACGCCGTCGCTGTCCCGCTCGTAGAAGCGCGGCAGCACCTGGGTGCTCAGCAGGTCGTAGATCGCCCGGGCCTCCACCTCGTCGCGGCGGTCGGAATCGGCGACGCCGTCGGCGGTGGGGATCGCCCAGCCGTTCTGCCCGTCGAACCACTCGTCCCACCAGCCGTCGCGGATGGAGAGGTTCAGGCCGCCGTTGAGCGCGGCCTTCATGCCCGAGGTGCCGCAGGCCTCGAGCGGGCGCAGCGGGTTGTTCAGCCAGACGTCGCAGCCCCAGTAGAGGTAGCGCGCCATCCCGATGTCGTAGCCGGGCAGGAACGCGATCCGGTGGCGGATCTCCGGGTCGTCGGCGAACTCCACCATCTGCTGGATGAGCCGCTTGCCGCCGTCGTCCGCGGGGTGGCTCTTCCCGGCGATGACCAGCTGCAGGGGTCGCTCGGGGTCCAGGAGGAGGGCCTTGAGCCGCTCCGGGTCGCGCAGCATCAGCGTCAGCCGCTTGTACGAGGGCACCCGGCGGGCGAAGCCGATGGTGAGCACGTCGGGGTCGAAGGCGGTGTCGGTCCACCCCACCTCCGTCTCGGTGGCGCCGCGGGACAGCGCGGTCTCCCGGATCCGCCGGCGCACCTCCTCGACGAGGCGGCCCCGCAGCGCCCGGCGGACGCCCCACAGGACGTCGGCGGGGATCTTGTCGACGCCGTCGAAGTGCACCGGCCCGTCGACCGTGACCGGATCGCCCTGGCTGGAGGTCTGGGTGCCCATCTCCACCAGCTCGCGCGCGGTCCAGGTGGGGGCGTGCACGCCGTTGGTGATGGAGCTGATGGGCACGTCGCTCTCGTCGAAGCCCGGCCACAGGTCGTTGAACATCCCCCGGCTGACGTGCCCGTGCAGCGCGCTCACCCCGTTGGCCCGCTGGCCCAGGCGCAGGCCCATGTGCGCCATGTTGAACTTCGTCGGGTCGTCCTCGGCGCCCAGCGGGAGCAGCTGGTCCATCGGCACGCCGAAGCCGGTGAAGTAACGCTCGATGAGCGCCTTCGGGAACCGGTCGATGCCGGCCGGCACGGGGGTGTGGGTGGTGAAGACGGTGCCCGCGCGCACGGCCTGGAGCGCCTCGGCGAAGGTGAGACCGTGCGCCTCGGTGAGCTCCCGGATGCGCTCGACGCCCTGGAAGCCGGCGTGGCCCTCGTTGGCGTGGAACACCTCCGGCTGCGGGGTGCCGGTCAGCGAGCAGTAGGCGCGCAGCGCCCGCACCCCGCCGATGCCCAGCAGCATCTCCTGCCGGAGGCGGTGGTCCTCGTCGCCGCCGTAGAGCCGGTCGGTGACCAGCCGCTCGCCCGGGGCGTTCTCCTCGATGTCGCTGTCCAGCAGCAGCAGCGAGACCCGGCCGACCTGCGCGCGCCAGACGTGCGCGTGCAGGGTCCGCCCCTCCGGCAGCGGCACGGTGATGACCACGGCCGAGCCGTCGGCCTGGCGGAGCAGCTTGATCGGCAGGCCGTGCGGGTCCAGCGAGGGGTAGTGCTCGAGCTGCCACCCGTCGGCGGACAGCCCCTGGCTGAAGTACCCGGCCCGGTACAGCAGGCCCACGCCGATCAGCGGGACGCCGAGGTCGGAGGCGGCCTTCAGGTGGTCGCCGGCGAGGATGCCCAGGCCGCCGGAGTACTGCGGGAGCACCTCGCTGATGCCGAACTCGGCGGAGAAGTAGGCGATGCTCCGCGGCGCCTCGTCACCCAGCGACTGGTACCAGCGCGGGGTGGCGAGGTACTCCTCCAGGTCGTCGACGGCGTCGGTCAGCCGGCGGACGAACCGCCGGTCCTTGGCCAGGGTGGCCAGGCGTTCGGCCGACACCTCCCCCAGCACGCGCACCGGGTCGCCGCCGCAGCGGCCCCACAGATCGGGGTCGAGGGCCTCGAACAGGTCGCGGGTCTCGACGTGCCAGGACCAGCGCAGGTTCGTCACCAGCTGGGAGAGCGGCAGGAGCGGCTCCGGCAGAGCCGCGCGGACGGTGAACCGACGAAGAGCTCGCACCCGGCGAGCCTAACGAGTTGCGTGCCCTCCGTCGCGTCCGTCGCGCGGTGCCCCGCGGAGCCCGCCGGAGCAGGCCACCGACCCCGGACGGGTGAGGCGGGAGCTGCGGACGAGCGGCCGAGATGCTGGTGAGGCGGCAGCTCAGTAGCGTGGTCGGCGATGACTGGCCGCGCTGATCTCCGCCTCGGCATCACCGATGTCGCCCCCGTCGTGTCCTGCGGGTCCTTCTCGGCCCGCGCGGTGGTCGGTGAACACCTGCCGATCACCGCCACCGTCTTCCGCGAGGGCCACGACGCCGTCGCGGCCAACGTCGTGTGGATCCCACCCGGCGCCGAGGACGACCCCGGCCCGCTGCGCCGCCTGGCGAAGCACGGGCAGGAGCCCGACCGCTGGCTCACCACCGTGGTCCCCGACCGCGAGGGCTCCTGGTCCTTCCGCATCGAGGCCTGGAGCGACCCCCTGGCCACCTGGCGGCACGCCGTCGAGGTCAAGGTCGAGGCCGGCCAGGGCGCCGACGAGCTGGCCAACGACCTGGAGGAGGGCGCCCGGCTGCTCGACCGGGTGGCCGCGGACGCCGAGGAGGACTGGCGCGGCCGGGTGGAGGCCGCCGCCGCCGCGCTCCGCGACACCTCGCAGGAGCTGACCGTGCGCATCGCCCCGGCGCTGGCCGCCGGGCTCCAGCGCTACCTCTACGAGCACCCGGTGCGCGAGCTGGTCACCCGCTCCCCCCGGTACGAGGTGTGGGTCGACCGTCGCGAGGCCCTCTACGGCTCCTGGTACGAGTTCTTTCCGCGGTCGGAGGGCCCCGTCGTGGGCGGCGTCGCGACGCACGGCACCTTCACCACCGCCGCCGACCGGCTGCCGGCGATCGCGGACATGGGCTTCGACGTGGTCTACCTGCCCCCGATCCACCCGATCGGCAAGGTCAACCGCAAGGGCCCGAACTCCAGCCAGTTCCCCGGCGGCAACCCGCACGACGTGGGCCCCGACGACGTGGGCTCCCCGTGGGCCATCGGCAGCGACGA
Organism: Blastococcus sp. SYSU DS0552; assembly: GCF_054050815.1. Lineage (NCBI taxonomy): Bacteria > Bacillati > Actinomycetota > Actinomycetes > Geodermatophilales > Geodermatophilaceae > Blastococcus > Blastococcus sp. SYSU DS0552. The sequence continues at coordinate 19,324 of NZ_JBJHAB010000019.1, read as the reverse complement.
GGGCGGGCACGACGCCGTCCACCCGCAGCTGGGCACCATGGACGACTTCAAGGCCTTCGTCGCCCGCACCCGGGAGCTGGGCATGGAGGTCGCGCTCGACTTCGCGCTGCAGGCCGCGCCGGACCACCCGTGGGTCGAGACCCATCCGGAGTGGTTCACGACCAAGCCCGACGGCACGATCGCCTACGCGGAGAACCCGCCGAAGAAGTACCAGGACATCTACCCGATCAACTTCGACAACGACCCCGAGGGCATCTACGCGGAGTGCCGCCGGGTGATCCAGGTGTGGATCGACGCCGGGGTGACGATCTTCCGCGTCGACAACCCGCACACGAAGCCGCTGAACTTCTGGCACTGGCTGATCTGGGACGTCAAGCAGAGCCACCCCGACGTGCTCTTCCTCGCCGAGGCGTTCACCCGGCCGGCGATGATGCACCAGCTGGCGCGCATCGGCTTCACGCAGTCCTACACGTACTTCACGTGGCGCACCGGGCGCGAGGAGCTGGAGGAGTACGGCCGGGAGCTGGCCGCGAACAGCCACTACATGCGGCCCAACTTCTTCGTGAACACCCCGGACATCCTCCACGAGTCGCTGCAGTTCGGCGGCCCGCCGATGTTCAAGATCCGCGCCGCGCTCGCGGCGATGATGAGCCCCACCTGGGGCGTCTACTCCGGGTTCGAGCTCTTCGAGCACGTAGCGGTGAAGCCGGGCAGCGAGGAGTACCTGGACAGCGAGAAGTACCGGCTGCGCCCGCGCGACTGGGCCGGCGCGGAGGCGTCGGGCCGGAGCCTCGCCCCGTACCTGCGACGGCTCAACGAGGTGCGGCGCGCCCACCCGGCGCTGCAGCAGCTGCGCACGCTGCGCTTCCACCAGGTCGACAACCCCAACCTGCTCTGCTTCTCCAAGACCGACCCGGGCTCGGACGACGCCGTCATCGTCGTCGTGAACCTGTCCAGCCGCGACACCCAGATCGGGACGACGGCGCTGGACCTGCCGACGCTGGGCCTGGACTGGCACGAGCGATTCGGGGTCACCGACGAGCTGACCGGCGCCCGCTACGACTGGGGCCAGTTCAACTACGTGGAGCTCGACCCCTACCGGGAACCCGCCCACGTCTTCTCGGTCACCTTCCCGCGGCCCGTGCAGTTCCCCCCGCCGGTCGACTGAAAGAGGACCCGCCTGCCCCCACCCCCACCGCTCGCGTGCTCGCGGCGGGCCCCGGCAGGCGGGCCGCGCACTTCCACCCCAGGCACGACAGGAGAGGGGCACCCGCTCCCGATGAACGTTCCCGTCCCCGACTCCCCCTCGCACCGGTCCGCGCTCCCGCCGCCGGGCACCGACCCCGAGTGGTACAAGCGCGCGGTCTTCTACGAGGTGCTCGTCCGCGGCTTCGCCGACAGCAACGCCGACGGCGTCGGCGACCTGCGCGGCATGAAGGACAAGCTGGACTACCTGCAGTGGCTCGGCGTCGACTGCCTGTGGCTGCCACCGTTCTTCGCCTCCCCGCTGCGCGACGGCGGCTACGACGTCAGCGACTACACGGCGGTGCTGCCCGAGTTCGGCACCATCGAGGACTTCAAGGAGTTCCTCGACGAGGCCCACGCCCGGGGCATGCGCGTGATCATCGACTTCGTCATGAACCACACCTCGGACCAGCACCCGTGGTTCCAGGCCAGCCGCAGCGACCCCGACGGCCCGTACGGCGACTTCTACGTCTGGGCCGACGACGACACCGGCTACTCCGACGCCCGGATCATCTTCGTCGACACCGAGAGCTCCAACTGGACGTTCGACCCGGTGCGCAAGCAGTACTTCTGGCACCGGTTCTTCTCCCACCAGCCCGACCTGAACTTCGAGAACCCGAAGGTGCAGGAGGCGATCATCGACGCCCTGCGCTTCTGGCTGGACCTCGGCATCGACGGCTTCCGGCTCGACGCCGTGCCCTACCTCTTCGAAGAGGAGGGCACCAACTGCGAGAACCTCCCGCGCACCCACGAGTTCCTCAAGGAGGTGCGCAAGGTCGTCGACGCCAACTACCCGGACACGGTGCTGCTGTGCGAGGCCAACCAGTGGCCGGCCGACGTCGTCGAGTACTTCGGCGAGAACGGCGACGAGTGCCAGATGGCGTTCCACTTCCCCGTCATGCCGCGCCTGTTCATGGCGGTGCGCCGGGAGCAGCGCTTCCCCATCTCGGAGATCATGGCGCAGACGCCGGACATCCCGGACAACTGCCAGTGGGGCGTCTTCCTCCGCAACCACGACGAGCTGACGCTCGAGATGGTCACCGACGAGGAACGCGACTACATGTGGGACGAGTACGCCAAGGACCCCCGCATGAAGGCCAACATCGGCATCCGCCGGCGGCTGGCCCCGCTGCTGGACAACGACATCAACACCCTCGAGCTGTTCAACGCGCTCCTGCTGAGCCTGCCGGGCTCCCCGGTCCTCTACTACGGGGACGAGATCGGCATGGGCGACAACATCTGGCTCGGTGACCGCGACGGCGTCCGGACGCCGATGCAGTGGACCCCGGACCGCAACGGCGGGTTCTCCACCGCCGACCCCCAGCGCATGTACCTGCCGCTCAACGCCGACCCGGTGTACGGCTACCAGGTCACCAACGTCGAGGCCCAGCTGCGCAACACCAACTCGCTGCTGCAGTGGGTCCGGCGGATGATCCAGGTCCGCGGCCAGCACCCCACCTTCGGGCTGGGCAGCTACGCCGAGATCGGCTCGCGCAACCCCACGGTGCTCTCGTTCGTGCGCGAGTTCGGCGACGACGTCGTGCTCTGCGTCAACAACCTGTCGCGCTTCCCGCAGCCGGTCGAGCTGGACCTGCGCCGCTTCGAGGGCTACACGCCGATCGAGCTCACCGGGCGGGTGGAGTTCCCGCAGATCGGCGTCCTGCCGTACATGCTCACCCTCGCCGGCCACGGCTTCTACTGGTTCGAGCTCTCCAAGCCGACCGAGCCCGCCGCCGACGAGCACGAGGACTGGGCCAGCGCCACCTCCAGCGCCGTGGCCGACTCCCTGCTGGCCGCGGGCGTGGTGAGCGCCGCCGACGAGCCGTCCGACGAGTCCGGAGATGCCCGATGAGCGCACTGATCGACCTGTTCCGCGAGTGGATCCCGCAGCAGCGGTGGTTCGGCGGCAAGGGCCGCGAGTGGGCCGGGGTCACCGAGGACGGCTTCTTCCTCGACCGCGGCAACCCGGTGCTGTCGGTGCACCGGGTGCGGATCGAGTACACCGACGGCGCCCGCGACACCTACCTGGTGCCGATCTCCTGGCGCGACCAGCAGGCCGAGGAGCTGGGAGCGGCCTACATCGGCGCGGTCGTGGGCGAGGGGCAGGAGACGTACGCCTACGACGCGATGCGCGATCGGGAGGCCACCGCGCCGTGGCTGATCCACCTGGCCAACGGCTCCTCGGTGGGCCCGATGCACTTCTCCCCCGCCGGCGAGGGCGACATCCCCGCTGGCCTGCCGGGCGACATCGTCTCGACCGAGCAGAGCAACACCTCGCTGGTGTACGGCCAGGAGGCGATCCTCAAGCTCTTCCGGCGGCTGGAGCCCGGGCTCAACCCCGACGTCGAGATCCACGGCGCCCTGCGCCGGACCGACAACGAGCACATCGCCCCGCTGCTGGGTCACGTGGAGATCGACGACCCGGCGGGCGGCGAACCGGCCACCGTGGCCATGCTCCAGACGTTCGTGCCCAACGCCAGCGACGGCTGGCGGCTGGCGACCGCGAGCGTCCGCGACCTGTACGCCGAGGGTGACCTGCACGCCGACGAGGTGGGTGGGGACTTCGCGGCCGACAGCGAGCGGCTGGGTGCGGCGACCGCCTCGGTGCACGCCGACATGGCTGCGGTCCTCCCCACGGAGGAGGCCGCGCCGGACTGGTACCCGACCGTGGCCCGGCAGATGTCTGAGCGGCTCGACGCCGCGATCGAGATCGTGCCGCAGCTGCAGGAGCACGCGGACGCGCTGCGCCAGGTCTACGCCGCCGTCGCCGAGAGCGGCGAGCAGGTCGTCCGCCAGCGGGTGCACGGCGACCTCCACCTGGGCCAGGTGCTGCGCACCGCCACCGGCTGGATCATCCTCGACTTCGAGGGCGAGCCGGCCCGCCCGCTCGCGTCCCGCCGGGAGCTCGACAGCCCGCTGCGCGACGTCGCCGGCATGCTGCGCAGCTTCGACTACGCGGCCCGGCACCTGCTCGTCGAGCAGCCGGAGGACCCACAGCGCGAGTACCGCGCCCAGGAGTGGGCGGCACGGAACCGGGCCGCCTTCTGCGCCGGCTACTCCGAGGCCAGCGGCCTGGACCCGTGCGGGGAGTCACCACTCCTTCGGGCGTTCGAGGCCGACAAGGCGGTTTACGAATGCGTCTACGAGGCGAGGAACCGTCCGCACTGGCTGATGATCCCGCTCCAGTCGATCGCCCGGCTCGCCGGCCGCGACTGAGCCCCCGAACCGACGGACCAGAGCACCGAGAACGGACGAGGACGGCGAGACGATGACGACCGACGACCGAGGCGAGAGCCACGTGGCCGACAAGGACGATCTGCAGCGCGCCGTGGACCGGAAGGTGGCCGAGGCCGAGGCAGCTGCCGGCGGCCCGGTCGTGAACGCCGAACCGGCGAAGAAGACGACCCGCCGCGCCGCGGCGAAGAAGGCGCCCGCCGAGAAGGCCACGTCCGCCGAGAAGGCGCCCGCGAAGAAGGCCCCGGCCGCGAAGAAGGCGGCGCCGGCCAAGAAGGCGACCCCGGCCAAGAAGGCGGCCGCCGCCGACGCGGCGACGCCCACCACGAGGGCGACGGCAACCAAGCGGGCGACGGCGAAGAAGGTCGCCGCCGCGCCCACGGCCACCGAGGCCACGCCGGAGCCCGGCAGCGAGGACACCGAGATCACCGCCAACCCGGTGGTGGCCCCCGCCCCCGTCGCCGAGCCCGGCTCCCCCAGCGGCGCCCCGGCCGGGCAGCCGGAAGCCCCCGACCCCGACCCGGCCCAGCCCGACACCCCGCAGGCGCCGACCGAGGACCGGGCGACCACCGGGGGCTCGGCGGGGCCGGCTGCGCCGGTCCTGCCGGCCGGCGCTCCGTCCCCCGCCGGCGGTACGACCGCCGGCGCCGCCGAGGACAGCGGGATCGAGGAGTTCGGCGAGGAGGACCTCCGGGCGATCGTCGAAGGCTGGTCGCACGACCCGCACCGCATCCTCGGCGCGCACCGCACGGCCGAGGGCTGGGCGGTGCGCACGTTGCGGCCCGATGCGGTCAGCGTCGCCGTCCTCGACGAGGACGGCAGCCGGTACGAGGCCGAGCGCCTGCACGACGGGGGCATCCACGAGGCGCGCCTCCCCCGCCAGCCCGGGGACTACCGGATCGAGGTGGTCTACGGGGACGGGCAGGGCGGCACGACCACGCACACGGTCGACGACCCCTTCCGCTGGCTGCCCACGCTCGGACCGGTCGACGAGCACCTGATCCGCGAGGGCCGCCACGAGCGGCTGTGGGAGGTGCTCGGCGCGCACGTCCGGCGGTACGAGACGCCGCGCGGCACGGTCGAGGGCGTCTCCTTCGCCGTCTGGGCGCCCAGCGCTCGCGGCGTGAAGGTCACCGGCGACTTCGACTACTGGGAGGCCCGCGCCTACCCGATGCGGGTGCTCGGGTCCTCCGGCGTCTGGGAGATCTTCATCCCCGGGGTGCAGGTCGGCACCCGCTACCGCTACCACGTCCTGGGTGCCGACGGGACCTGGCGCGAGAAGTCCGACCCGCTCGCGTTCGCCACCGAGGTGCCGCCCCTGAACGCCTCCGTGGTGACGGAGTCCACCTACGAGTGGGGCGACGACGCCTGGCTGACCGAGCGCGCCGAGGCCGGGTGGCACCAGCGCCCGATGAGCGTCTACGAGGTCCACGCCGGCTCGTGGCGCGAGGGGCTGTCCTACCGCGAGATGGCCGACGAACTGGTCGACTACGTCCGGGACGCCGGCTTCACCCACATCGAGTTCATGCCGCTGGCCGAGCACCCCTTCGGCGGCTCCTGGGGCTACCAGGTCACCTCCTACTACGCGCCCACCTCCCGTTTCGGCACCCCGGACGACCTGCGGTACCTGATCGACCGGGCACACCAGGCCGGCATCGGGATCATCGTCGACTGGGTGCCCGCCCACTTCCCCAAGGACGAGTGGGCGCTGGCCCGCTTCGACGGGACGCCGCTCTACGAGCACGGTGACCCGCGCCGGGGCGAGCAGTTGGACTGGGGCACCTACGTCTTCGACTTCGGCCGGTCGGAGGTCCGCAACTTCCTGGTCGCGAACGCCCTGTACTGGTGCAAGGAGTTCCACATCGACGGCATCCGCGTCGATGCGGTCGCCTCGATGCTCTACCTGGACTACTCCCGCAGCGAGTGGGAGCCCAACAAGTACGGCGGCCGGGAGAACCTGGAGGCGGTGGCCTTCCTCCAGGAGTTCAACGCGACCGTCTACCGCGAGGTCCCCGGCGTCATGACGATCGCCGAGGAGTCGACCGCCTGGCCCGGCGTCACCCGGCCGACCCACCTGGGCGGGCTGGGTTTCGGCTTCAAGTGGAACATGGGCTGGATGCACGACTCGCTCGCCTACGTCGAGCGGGAGCCGGTCTACCGCAGCTACCACCACGGCCAGCTGACGTTCTCGATGCACTACGCGTACAGCGAGAACTACGTGCTGCCGATCAGCCACGACGAGGTCGTGTACGGCAAGGGCTCCATGCTGCGGAAGATGCCCGGGGACCGGTGGCAGCAGCTGGCCAACCTGCGCGCCTACCTGGCCTACATGTGGGCCCACCCCGGCAAGCAGCTGCTGTTCATGGGATCGGAGTTCGCCCAGGACTCCGAGTGGGCGGAGAGCCGCTCGCTGGACTGGTGGCACCTCGACGACCCCGCGCACCGCGGCATCCTCCAGCTGGTCACCGACCTCAACGGCCGGTACAAGGAGCTCGACGCCCTCTGGTCGCTGGACGTCGACCCGGCCGGCTTCCAGTGGATCGACGCCAACGACGCCTCGGGCAACGTGCTGTCCTTCCTGCGCTACGGGGCCGCCCCGCAGGGAGCCGGAGCCGCGGCGGACCCCGCGGAGGGCAGCGAAGAGGGCACCGCCGAGGAGACGGTCGCGGGCTCCGCGCTGGCCTGCGTCGTCAACTTCTCCGGCGCCCCGCACCACGAGTACCGCATCGGGCTGCCCCGCCCGGGGCACTGGCGCGAGGTGCTCAACACCGACGCCGAGGGCTACGGCGGCTCCGGCGTCGGCAACTACGGCGGGATCGAGGCCGAGGCGGAGCCCTGGCACGGCCAGCCGTACTCGGCGACGATCTCGGCACCGCCGCTGGGCACCGTCTGGTTCCTGCACGAGGGCTGATCCAGCGTTCCACCACCCGGCCGCGCCGCTCCGGCGCTGCCGGGTGGTGGTCGGGTCCTGCGCCACCGGGCATGCTGTGCGGCGCGCGACCTCCCGGACGCGCGCCCCGCACCGCCTGGAGGAGCCACCGGATGAGAGAGCTGCTGCGCCGGGTGGCCCCCCTGGTGGCCGCGGGACTGGTGCTCTCCGGCTGCGCCACCGGCACGGTCCGCGGGGAGGCCACTCCCCCCGACGGGGCACCGACCGATGTGCCGGCCGAGCAGTTCCCGATCATCGGCGTGAGCGACGAGCCGATCGACCAGTTCGCCCGCAACGCCCTGGCCGACCTCGAGACCTTCTGGACACAGGCCTACCCCGAGTACTTCGGGGAGGAGTACTCCCCGCTGGAGGGCTACTTCTCCGTGGACTCCGAGGACCTGGACGGGAACGCCTACCCCCAGACCGGGATCGGCTGCGCGGGCTCCCCCACCGCGCCGGAGGACGTGGCCGGCAACGCGTTCTACGACCCGGCCTGCGACGTCATCGCCTACGACCGGGCGCTGCTGGAGGAGCTCTCCGACGACTACGGACGCTTCCTCGTGCCGGTGATCATGGCGCACGAGTTCGGGCACGCCATGCAGGGCCGGTTCGGGTTCGCCGAGTCCGGGCGCAGCATCCAGGACGAGACCCAGGCCGACTGCCTCGCCGGCGCCTGGACCCGCTGGGTCGCCGACGGGGAGGCCGCGCACGTGTCCTTGCGCGAGCCGGAGCTCGACGACGTCGTCCGGGGGTTCCTCCTGCTCCGTGACGACGTGGGCAGCGACCCGGACGACGTCGAGGCGCACGGTTCCTACTTCGACCGCGTCTCGGCCTTCTACGACGGCTTCGAGAGCGGTCTGGACACCTGCCGCGACGCGTTCGGCGAGGACCGGCTGTTCACCGCCGCGGAGTTCACTCCGACCGACCTCAACCAGGGGAACGCCTACTTCGCCGACATCGTCGACTGGGTGGGCGCCACCCTGCCCGCCTTCTGGGGCGACGTCTTCCCCGCCGCCTTCGGCGGTCGGTTCGAGGAACCCGAGATCGCCGGGTTCGACGGCAGCGCCCCGGCCTGCGACGGGCTCGACGGCCGGGACCTGGGCTACTGCCCCGACGAGCTGACCGTCTACATCGACGAGACCGACCTCGCGGTACCGGCCTACGACGAGATCGGCGACTTCGCGCTGGCCACGGCCATGGCCCTCCCCTACGCGCTCGCGGTGCGCGACCAGGCCGGCCTGTCGGTGGACGACGGCGAGGCGACCCGGTCGGCGGTCTGCCTCACCGGCTGGTACCAGGCGCAGTGGTACAACGCCGAGTTCGTCGACGTGGTCGAGGCCGAGATCAGCCCGGGCGACCTCGACGAGGCCGTGCAGTTCCTGCTGCGCTACGGCGTCGACGAGCAGGTGTTCCCCGACACCGACGCCTCGGGCTTCGAGCTGGTCGGCGCCTTCCGCAGCGGCTTCCTCGACGGCGGCGAGGCCTGCGACATCCGGTGAAGGCCCGCTCCTCTCCCCGCTCGCATGCGCGCGGGAAGAGGAGCGGGGCCGGCTCAGAACAGCGCGGCGGTGAGCTGACGGCGGGCCGCGGCGACGCGCGGGTCCTGGTCGCCGACGACCGAGAAGAGCTCCACCAGGTGCTTGCGCGCCTGGTCGCGGTCCTCGCCCCCGGTGCGGCGGACGACGTCGAGCAGCCGGTCGAAGGCGGCCTCGATGTCGCCGGTGCCCAGCAGGAAGTCCGCGGCCCGTGTCTGCGCGGCGACGTCGTCGGGCGCGGCGTCCGCGGCGGCCAGCGCCTCCGGCCCCGCCTCCTCCGCCCGGCGGAACAGCCGCACCTGGCGCAGGGCGATGCTCGCGTCGGGGTGGTCGGGCTCCTCGGCGAGGATCGCCTCGTAGGCGGCCTCGGCCGCGGCGAGGTCACCACGCTCGAGCGCGGCCTCGGCGGCGTCCAGCCGCGGATCCTCCACCTCCTGGGGCTGGGCGCCGGGGACCGCGCCGCCGGTGGTGGCCTGCACCAGCTCGGTGACGAACTGGCGGGCCTGCTCCTCGGGGATGGCCCCGGTGAACTCGGCGACCAGCTGCCCCTGCCACACCGCCTTGACGGCGGGGATGCCCTGGACGCGCAGCCCCTGGGCCAGCGCCGGGTTGGCCTCGACGTCGACCTTCGCCAGCACCCAGGAGCCGCCGCCCTCGACGGCCAGCCGCTCGAGCACCGGGGAGAGCTGCTTGCACGGACCGCACCACTCGGCCCACAGGTCGAGCACCACCGGCACCTGGAACGAACGGTCCAGCACCTCGGCCTGGAACGTGGCCTCGGTGACGTCGACGACGGCGCCGCCCGCCGCGCCCGCCGGCGCGGAGGCGCTGGGCGGCGGGGCGGTCTGGGCGCGTGCTGCGGCCTCCGAGCGGGCCTTGACGGCGGCGAGGTCGACGGCGCCGGCCATGGCGGCGGCCATCTGGGCCTGCTGGGCCTGCGCGCGCGGGTCGGGGCGTCCGGGACGGGTCGGCTGCATGACCTCGATCATCCCACCCCGCGCACGCCGGTCCTACCGGCCGCCCCTGCTCGTGCCAGCCGCGCCGCCCATGGCACATCGAGCGGCCCCGGTCAGGCCTCCGACCAGACACCCAGCTCGTTGCCGTCCGGGTCCGCGAAGTGGAACCGCCGACCGCCGGGGAACGGGTAGGGGCCCTCGGTCACCCGACCGCCGGCGGCCGCCACGGCGGCGACCGTGCGGTCGAGGTCGGCCGAGAAGAGCAGGACGAGCGGGCCGCCGGGCCGAGGCGGCTGCTCGTCGACCCGCAGGCCGCCGGCCTCCGGGCCGCCGCCCGCGCCGCGGATCCCGGCGTAGGCCGGCCCGTAGTCGGTGAAGTCCCAGCCGAACGCCTCGGCGTAGAAGCGCTTCGCCCGCTCCAGGTCGGTGACGGTCAGCTCGACGTAGTCGATGGCGTGGTGCACGTGGTCGGTCATGCCCGGCATCGTGCCGGGCGGGTACGTCAGAACCGCGCGGGCTCGGTGTAGCCGCCCCACTCGGTGCGGAGCGCGTCGCAGATCTCGCCGAGGGTGGCCTCGGCGCGGACCGCGTCGAGCATGGCCGGCACCATGTTCTGCTCGGTCCGGGCCACCTCCACCATGCGGGCGACGGCCGCCCGCGCGGCGTCGTCGTCCCGCTGCCGCCGGCGCTCGGCGAGCTCGGCCTTCTGGTCCCGCTCCACCTCGTGGCTGACCCGGAGGATCTCCAGCTTGTCGTGGGCGTCGACCGAGCCGACCAGGGTGTTGACCCCGACCACCTTCTTGTCGCCCTTCTCCAGCGCCCGCTGGTAGACGAACGCCGCCTCGGCGATCTCCCCGGTGAACCAGCCGTCCTCGATGCCCCGCAGGATGCCCGAGGTCATCGTGCCGTCGGTGCCCATGTCGCGGATGCGGGCGAAGATCTCCTCGGCCTGCCGCTCGATCTCGTCGGTGAGCGCCTCGACGTACCAGGAGCCGCCGAGCGGGTCGGCGACGTTCATGACGCCGGTCTCCTCGGCGATGACCTGCTGCGTGCGCAGCGCGATCTGCGCTGCCTTGGCGCTGGGCAGGGCGAGCACCTCGTCGAGCGCGTTGGTGTGCAGGCTCTGCGTGCCGCCGAGCACGGCCGACAGCGCCTCGACCGCCGTCCGGACGATGTTGTTGTCCGGCTGCTGGGCGGTCAGGGAGACGCCGGCGGTCTGGGTGTGGAACCGCAGCTGCTGGGCCTTCTCCGTCGTCGCTCCGTAGACGTCGCGCAGCCAGCGGGCCCAGATGCGGCGCGCGGCGCGGAACTTCGCGATCTCCTCGAAGAAGTCGATGTGCGCGTCGAAGAAGAACGAGAGGCCGGGCGCGAACTGCTCGATGTCCAGGCCGCGGGACAGGCCCAGCTCCACGTAGGCGAAGCCGTCGGCCAGCGTGTAGGCCAGCTCCTGCGCGGCGGTCGAGCCGGCCTCGCGGATGTGGTAGCCCGAGACGCTGATCGGCTTGTACGCCGGAATCTTCTCGGCGCAGTACTCCATCAGGTCGCCGATCAGGCGCAGGTGCGGCTCGGGCGGGAAGAGCCACTCCTTCTGCGCGATGTACTCCTTGAAGATGTCGGTCTGCAGGGTGCCGTTCAGCTTCCCGATGTCGGCGCCCTGGCGTTCGGCGGCGACCAGGTACATGCAGAAGACCGGGACGGCGGGGCCGCTGATGGTCATCGACGTCGTCGTCCCCGCGAGGTCGATGCCGTCGAAGAGCTCGTCCATGTCCACGGCGGTGTCGATGGCGACGCCGCAGTGGCCGACCTCGCCGAGGCTGCGCGGATCGTCCGAGTCCCGGCCCATGAGCGTGGGCATGTCGAAGGCCACCGAGAGCCCGCCGCCGCCCTCGGCCAGGATCATCTTGTAGCGCTCGTTCGTCTGCTTCGCGTTGCCGAAGCCGGCGAACTGCCGGATGGTCCAGGCCCGACCGCGGTAACCGGTGGCGTGCAGGCCCCGGGTGAAGGGGAACTCACCCGGGTAACCGATCCGCTCGAAGCCCTCCACCGCGCTCTCGTCGGCCGGCCCGTACACCGGGTCGACCTCGACGCCCGAGAGCGTCGTGAAGTCCGCGTCCCGCACCCGACCTGCGGCCAGTGCCGCGTCGTACCGCTGCTGCCACCGCTGCCGCGCGTCCTGGGTCATGCCGAGATGCTAGGACGTCCAACTATCCTGTGTCGAGGGTCACCCGGCGACGTCGCCGGCGCCCAGCCGGACCCGGCGCAGCGTGGCGAACAGGATCTCGTGCTCGTCGACCGAGAGGTCCTCCAGGCCGAAACCGATGCCGGTGAGCGCCCGGGTGCCCTCCTCCACCACGGCGCGACCGCGCTCGGTGATCGAGGCGAGGACACCCCGACCGTCGGCGGGGTTGGGGCGGCGGTCGACGTAGCCCGCCGCGACCAGGCGGTCGATCGCGTTCGTGACGCTCGTCGGGTGCACCATCAGCCGGCTGCCGATCACCTTCAGCGGCAACTCCCCCGACCGGCTGAAGGTGAGCAGCACGAGCACCTCGTACCGGGCGAACGTCAGCTCCAGGGGGCGCAGCACCTCGTCGAAGCGGGCGAGCAGGATCTGCTGGACCCGGAAGACCGACGTCGCCGCCCGCATCGCCGAGGACGGCCCGAAGTGCTTCTCCCACGTCTCCCCGGCGCGCTCGATCGGGTCGAACGGCAACCCCAGCGGTCGGACCATGCGCGGCACGGTACCTGCGCCACGTTCCCCCGCCGCCACCCTCGCTCGGTGCCGACCTGTCGTGGTGTCGACCCCGACCGTCACCACGTCGGGCCGGCACCGGGTGAGGCCTGTCGACCGGACGGCCGTCCGTGCCGCGGCCTGTGCGGCGGCCGGTGCGGCGGCGGTCCGGGCTGCCGCCGGGCCCGCGTCGCGGTGCACCTCGCCGACGGGCTCGCCGAGTCGCCGCAGGAGACGCGGCTGCGACTCCTCCTGCCCGGCGGCTTCCCTGCAGGGGCCCACCGCGAGCCTGCGAGTGGTGGGGGGCAGGGAGGTAGGTCCTTCCCGTCGCCTGGCCGGACCACCGGCTCGCGGTCGGGTACGAGGGGCGGTGGCACGGCGAGCGGCAGGACGTGGCCCGGGACCGCCGACGCCTGAACCGCCTCACCGCGGCCGGCTGGGCCGTCGTCCTCGTGACCGCGGAGGACCTCACCGACCCGGTCCAGCTGCTCGCCCGCATCGCCGCGGCCCTGCGGCTCGTGCACTGACCCTCGACGCCGCGTGGGGTCCGGGCCGCTCGACCCCCCGCCCACTCGACGACGGCCGGGCGGCTCAGTGCAGCGGTGGCCGCAGCGGCGGGACCTCCCGCACGCCGAACACCTCGGCCAGGGCGACGCGCGCGGCCTGGTCGCCGCAGGCCCCGTGAACGGCGGGACCCGGCGGGGTGGCCGACGACGCGAGATAGACCCCGCGCACCGGCGTCTTGTAGGTGTTCCAGCGCGGGACCGGGCGGGCCAGCATCTGCCAGAGCGTCGTCTGGCCGTTGGAGATGTCCCCGCCCCGGTAGGTGGGGTTCCACTGCTCCATCGCGACGGCGTTCTTCGTGTGGCGGTCGACGACCGTGTCGCGGAAGCCGGGCGCGAACCGCTCGATCTGCGTCTCGATCGCCTGCGTCATGTCGACGTCGGACCCGTGCGGCACGTGCACGTAGGCCCAGAAGATGTGCCCGCCGTCCGGGGCGCGGCTGGGATCGGGCACGGTCGGCTGGACGGCGAGCACGTAGGGGCGGTCGGTGAGCCGCCCCTCGTTCGGCGCCTGCTCCCCCGCGATCGTCTCCGCCAAAGTGCCGGCGACGTGGATCGTCCCGGCGCTGCGCACGTCGGGGTTGGCCCACGGCACCGGCTCGGAGAGGATCCAGTCGATCTTGAACACTCCGGCGCCGTGCCGGTAGCGCTGCACCCAGCGGCGGTAACCCTCGTGCACCCGGTCCCCGGCCATCGACACGAAGGCGTCCGGCGTGGTGTCGAGCAGGACCGCCGGCACGCCCTCGAACTCGCGCAGGTCGGTGACCAGGCGCCCGGTGACGACCTCGCCCCCCTGCTCCTCGAGCGCGGTGACCATGGCATCGGCCAGCTTCTGCGACCCACCCTCGACGAGTGGCCACCCGACGTGGTGGGACAGCATCGTCAGCAGCATGCCCAGCGCCGAGGTCAGCGGCCGGCGCAGGTCGAGCATTCCGTGCGCGGCAGCGCCGGCGATGAGGGCCTGCCCCTCCGGGGTGCCGAAGTACCGCTGCGCCAGCCAGCGCACGTTGGGCAGGCCGGTGAGCCCGAACCTGGCGATCTGCACCGGGCTGCGCGTCGGCAAGCTGCGCAGCCGGCTGGTGAGGAAGAAGTCGACGATGTCGGCGCCGTGCTCCACCAGCGGCGCGAACAGGCGACGGTAGGCGGCCGCGTCCGCGCCGAGCCCCTCCGCGGTCCGCTCCAGGGAGCGGTGGGAGACCGCCGCCCGGCCGCCGTCCAGCGGGTGGGCGAAGTTGATCCGGGGCTGCACGAGGCGCACACCCCGCGCCGGCAGGTCGAACTCGCGGAAGAAGGGCGCGGCGGCGGCCAGCGGCTGGACGGTCGAGCAGACGTCGTGGTGGTAGCCGGGGCGCATGAGCTCCTCGGTGCGCATCCCGCCGCCGGGCCGCTCGCCGGCGTCGACGACCTGCACCCGCAGGCCGGCAGCCGCGAGGCGGAGCGCCGCCGCCAGCCCGTTGGGTCCCGCTCCGACCACGACGGCGTCCGCCTTGCCGTTCAATGCCGTAGTCCGTTCACCCGTCCATCCTGGCCGTACCGGGCGCGCCCTGCCCGGTCAGCGCCTACAGCTGGCCGAGCAGCTCGTCGGCGGCGCGGTAGGGGTCGGTCCCGCCGCCGACGACCGCGTCGGCCAGGGCCCCGAGCGCGGCGGACCCGCGCACGTCACCCATCCGTTCGCGCAGCGTGGCCAGCGCGATCGCCTCGATCTCGCGGGCGGCCCGCTCGCTGCGGCGACGGTGCCCCTCCCCCGAGGACTCCAGCCACTGCCGGTGCTCCTCGATCCTCGCCAGGACCTCCTCGACCCCGTTGTCGGTGTCGCGGGCGGCCACCGTGCGGCAGATCGGCGGGCGCCAGTGCCCGGCCTCGGAGTGCCGGCCGCCGAGCGAGAGCATGTAGCGCAGGTCGCGCACGGTCTGGTCGGCACCGTCCCGGTCGGCCTTGTTCACCACGAAGACGTCGGCGACCTCGAGGATCCCGGCCTTGGCGGCCTGGATGCCGTCGCCCATGCCGGGGGCCACCAGCACCAGCGTGGTGTCGGCGAGCGACGCGATCTCGAGCTCGGACTGCCCGACGCCGACGGTCTCGATCAGCACCACGTCGCACCCGGCGGCGTCCAGCACGCGGAGGGCCTGCGGCGTGGCCCAGGACAGCCCACCGAGGTGCCCGCGCGAGGCCATGGACCGGATGAAGACGCCGCTGTCGCCGGCGTGGTCCTGCATGCGCACACGGTCGCCGAGCAGGGCTCCGCCGGAGAAGGGCGACGACGGGTCCACGGCCAGGACCCCGACCCGCTTGCCGGCCTGCCGCAGCGCCCGCACGAGCGCGGTCGTCGACGTCGACTTGCCCACGCCCGGCGAGCCGGTCAGGCCGATGACCTGGGCGTGACCGGTGTGCGGGGCGAGCGCCGCCGCCACCTCGCGCAGCGCCGGGCTCGCGTCCTCGACCAGGGAGATCAACCGGGCCACCGACCGGGCATCGCCCTCGCGGGCCCCCGCCACCAGCGTCGGGACGTCGGCGGCCCGACGGCTCCGCCGCCCGCGAGGGGCGCCCGGAGCCGCCGGCTGGACCGCGGTCCCCTCCGTCACGCGGCCTCCTCGCTGGCGCTCGTCAGCCACGTGCCGGGGGTGCTCCGCTCCCCGGTCGAGCTCGCGAGCTCGCTCAACTCTTCGCGGGCACGTGCAGGATCAGCGCGTCACCCTGGCCGCCGCCACCGCACAGCGCGGCGGCGCCGACACCGCCACCGCGGCGGCGCAGCTCGAGCGCCAGGTCGAGCACGATCCGAGCGCCGCTCATGCCGATCGGGTGCCCGAGGGCGATGGCCCCGCCGTTCGGGTTCACCTTCTCCGGGTCGATGCCCAGCTCACGGGTGGAGACGATGCCGACCGCCGCGAACGCCTCGTTCAGCTCGACCAGGTCGAGCGACGTCGGGTCGATGCCCTCGCGCTCGCAGGCCTTCTGGATCGCCCGGGACGGCTGGCTCTGCAGGGTGGCGTCCGGGCCGGCGACGACGCCGTGCGCGCCGATCTCGGCGAGCACGGTGCACCCGAGCTCGGCGGCCTTCTCGGCGCTCATGACCACGACGGCACAGGCGCCGTCGGAGATCTGCGAGGCGGTGCCGGCGGTGATCGTGCCGTCCTTGGCGAAGGCCGGCTTGAGCTTCGAGAGGCTCTCGGCGGTCGTGTCGGGGCGGATCCCCTCGTCCTCGCGGAACTCGATCGGGTCGCCCTTGCGCTGCGGGATGAGGACCGGGGTGATCTCCTCGTCGAAGATCCCGTCCTTGGCGGCGCGCGCGGCCTTCTGGTGGCTGGCCGCGGCGAACTCGTCCTGCTCCTCGCGGGTCAGGTCGTAGCGGCTGTTGGCCTGCTCGGTGAGCGCCCCCATGGCCACCTGGTCGAAGGTGTCCGACAGCCCGTCGTGGGCCATCGCGTCGATCAGCTTCGTGTCGCCGTACTTCGTGCCGGTCCGCGAGCTGGCCAGCAGGTGCGGCGCCTGGGTCATCGACTCCATGCCCCCGGCGACGACGACGTCGTACTCGCCGGCGCGGATGAGCTGGTCGGCCAGCGCGATGGCGTTCATGCCGGAGAGGCAGACCTTGTTGATGGTCAGCGAGGGCACCGACATCGGGATGCCACCGGCCACCGCGGCCGGGCGGGCGGGGTTCTGGCCGGCGCCGGCCTGGATGACCTGGCCCATGATCACGTAGTCGACCTGGTCGCCGGAGATGCCGGCCCGCTCGAGCGCGGCCTTGATGGCGATGCCGCCGAGGTCGGCCGCCGAGAAGTCCTTGAGCGAGCCGAGGAGCCGGCCCATCGGGGTACGGGCGCCGCTGACGATGACCGAGCGGGACATGCTGCCTCCAGTGGCGGGCCGCCGCCGGTGGCGACCTCGTTGTCGGGACGCACCGCGACGGCGTTACCGGCGCGGCGTCGGGCCTTCCGGGAAGGATAGGACGGGCATCCGACGCGCGGCAGGGCGGATTTCGTGGCCGCCGTCACGTCCGGGGAGTGAGGCCCACCACAACGACCTGTCGTCTCAGACGTCTTGACGGCAGGATGCCTCGCGTGAGCAACGACGCCGCCCTCCCCGGCCTGCCCGAGGGCCTGCTGACGACCATCGACCACGTGGGCATCGCCGTCCCCGACCTGGACGAGGCGATCGCCTTCTACGCCCGGACCTTCGGCGTGCACTCGGTGCACGAGGAGACCAACGAGGAGCAGGGCGTCCGCGAGGCCATGCTCGCCGTCGGCACCGGGGAGACCCGCATCCAGCTGCTGGCGCCGCTGACGCCGGAGTCCACCATCGCGAAGTTCATCGGCCGCTCCGGTCCCGGTCTGCAGCAGCTGGCCTTCCGGGTCGACGACGTCGAGGCGGTGAGCGCGACGCTGCGCGAGCGCGGCCTGCGACTGCTCTACGACACCCCCCGGCGCGGGACGTCGGACAGCCGGGTCAACTTCGTCCACCCGAAGGACGCCGGCGGCGTCCTGGTCGAGCTCGTGGAGCCGGCCCGCTGAACCCGCGCCATCCTGCCGGTTACCCACCGGTAACCTCACCGCACCCGCACCGCCCTCCGAGCCCGGCCGACCACGGCCACCGATGACCCGGGAGTACGCGTGAACGAGATCAGGGACGCCATCCTCGCCGACCAGCTGGACGCGCTGGGGGGCCTGGCCGTGCCGGAGTCCTACCGCGCCGTGCTGGTCCGCAAGGACGAGCAGCACATGTTCGAAGGCCAGGCCACGAAGGACAAGGACCCGCGCAAGTCCCTCCACGTGGACGAAGTGCCGACCCCCGAGCTCGGCCCGGGCGAGGCGATCGTGGCCGTCATGGCGTCCTCGGTGAACTACAACACCGTCTGGACGTCGATCTTCGAGCCGGTCTCCACCTTCGGCTTCCTCGAGCGCTACGGCCGGGTCTCCGAGCTCACCAAGCGGCACGACCTGCCCTACCACGTGGTGGGCTCCGACCTCGCCGGCGTCGTGCTGCGCGTGGGCCCGGGCGTGAACAAGTGGAAGCCGGGCGACGAGGTGGTCGCGCACTGCCTCTCGGTCGAGCTGGAGGACCCGGCCGGCCACGACGACACGATGATGGACCCGCAGCAGCGGATCTGGGGCTTCGAGACCAACTTCGGCGGCCTGGCCGAGCTGGCGCTGGTCAAGAGCAACCAGCTGATGCCCAAGCCGGCCCACCTCACGTGGGAGGAGGCGGCCAGCCCCGGGCTGGTCAACTCCACCGCCTACCGCCAGCTGGTCAGCAAGAACGGCGCCAACATGAAGCAGGGCGACACCGTCCTGATCTGGGGCGCGTCCGGGGGCCTGGGCTCCTACGCCACGCAGATGGCCCTCAACGGCGGCGCGATCCCCGTGTGCGTGGTCAGCAGCCCGGAGAAGGCAGAGATCGTCCGCAAGATGGGCGCCGAGCTGGTCATCGACCGGTCCGCGGAGGGCTACAAGTTCTGGAAGGACGAGGAGACCCAGGACCCGAAGGAGTGGCAGCGCTTCGGGAAGCGGATCCGCGAGCTGACCGGCGGCGAGGACGTCGACATCGTCTTCGAGCACCCCGGCCGGGAGACCTTCGGCGCGAGCGTCTACGTCGCCAAGAAGGGCGGCACGATCATCACCTGCGCCTCCACCACCGGCTACCTGCACCAGTACGACAACCGGTACCTGTGGATGAACCTCAAGAAGATCCTGAGCTCGCACTTCGCCAACTACAAGGAGGCGTGGGAGGCCAACCGCCTCATCGACAAGGGCCTCATCCACCCCACCCTGTCGAAGGTCTACCCGATGGAGGAGGTCGGCCAGGCCGCCCTCGACGTCCACCGCAACGCCCACCAGGGCAAGGTCGGCGTGCTGACCCTCTCCCCGAAGGAGGGCCTCGGCGTCAAGGACGCCGAGAAGCGCGAGAAGCACATCGACGCGATCAACCGCTTCCGCGGCGTGTAGCAGGACCCCGTCCTCCTCACCCCTCGCGCGCTCGGGGTGAGCCTCTGGACGGGGCCGTTCCAGCGACTCACCGGGGGGGGGGGGGGGGGGGGGGGCGCCGGCCCCCCCCCCCCCCCCACGCCGGTGCGCTCGGTGTCGCCAGGCTCCGCGTCCACCGACGCGGGCAGCTGGGCGGCCGGCGCCGTCGTCGTCGCG
>NZ_JBJHAB010000018.1:0-78197 GCF_054050815.1 Blastococcus sp. SYSU DS0552 | reverse complement strand
CCCCAACCACACAGTGGCCAGGGCACGGGGTATTACTTGGCACTGACTTTCGGCACGCTGTTGAGTTCTCAAGGAGCGGACGCGCAAGAACTAGACCCTCGCGGGCTTCGTCCCTGGCTGGATGTCCAACTCTACGCCGGTTTCCAGTGACCCGCTACCCGGGCCCCGGTCCGGCGGCCCTTCCGGGCCGCGCGGCGCAAAGAGAAAGTTACACGGCGCCCAGGGGCGGGTCAAACCCGGGGTCCGTGACGCCCGACACGCTGCGGCCACGCCCCCGACATCGGCCGTTCACACGGGGCGCGGCGGCCTCAGCCGGCCCGGCGCACGCCCGCGATCGACCGCTTCCCCCTGCGAAGGACGAGCCACCCCCCGGGCAGCCAGGCCCCCTCCGCCGGCACGGCGTCGGCATCGGTGATCCGCTCGTTGTTGAGGTAGGCGCCGCCCTCCTTCACCGTGCGGCGCGCCTCGGACAGGCTGCCCACGAGCCCCGTCTGCTGCAGGAGCTGGGCGATCGTCGGCACGTCGCCGCCCACGGTGGTGCTCCCGGCCTCCTCCAGCGCGGCCGTCAGGGTGGCTGCGTCGAGGGAGGCGAGGTCGTCCCGGCCGAACAGCGCCCGCCCGGCTGCCTCGGCCTGGCGGAGCTGCTCGGGGCCGTGCACGAGGAGGGTCAGCTCCTCGGCCAGCGCCCGCTGCGCCGCCCTGGCTGCCGGCCGCTCGAGGCTCTCGGTCACCAGGGCCGCCACCTCCTCGGCGGGACGCTCGGAGTAGAGGGGCAGCCACGCGCGGGCGTCGGCGTCCTCGGCGTTCAGCCAGAACTGGAAGAAGGCGTACGGCGACGTGAGCTTCGGGTCCAGCCACACCGCCCCGCCTTCGGACTTCCCGAACTTGGTGCCGTCGGCCTTGGTCACCAGGGGGGTGCTCAGCGCGTGCACCCGCGCACCCTCGGTCCGCCGGACCAGGTCGATGCCCGCGGTGAGGTTGCCCCACTGGTCGGAGCCGCCGGTCTGCAGCGTGACCCCGTGCCGCCGGTGCAGCTCCCGGTAGTCGTTGGCCTGCAGGATCTGGTAGCTGAACTCGGTGTAGCTGATGCCCGCCTCCGAGTTCAGCCGGGCCGACACCGCCTCCTTGGCCAGCATCTGGCTGACCCGGAAGTGCTTGCCGAGCTCGCGGAGGAAGTCGATCGCCGACACCGGGGCGGTCCAGTCCAGGTTGTTCACGTAGATCGGGGGGCGCGCCCCCTCCGCCTCCGCAGGCAGCTCCAGGAAGGGTGCGACCTGCTCGCGGATGCGCTCCACCCACGTGGCGACGGTGTCGCGGTCGTTGAGCTGGCGCTCGGAGGACGGGCGCGGGTCACCGATCAGGCCGGTCGCCCCGCCCACGAGCACCACGGGCTGGTGCCCGGCCCGCTGGAGGGCGCGCAGGACCATGAACTGGAGCAGGTGCCCGACGTGCAGGCTCTGCGCGGTCGGGTCGAAACCGGCGTAGTACGCGACCGGACCCTCGGCGAGATGGGCGCGCAGCGCGGCCTCGTCGGTGCTCTGGGCGATCAGCCCGCGGCGGTGCAGCTCGTCGATCACTCCGGGCTCGGTTGAGGGGGTCACGGGGGTCCATCCTGCCCGGCGCGCCTGCGCCGCGGCTTCCCACCCGCCCGGAACGGGCTCACCGACGGAGCGCCGGTCTCCCAGAAGCGCCACGGGAGCTCGGCGGCCACGCTGATGCCGACCCGCGGTCCGGCGGAGACGGCGGCCGGCGCCGACCCCCGGTGCAGCCGCACGGGCGAGCCCGGGTCCAGCAGGTCGGTGCCGAGATCGGCGCGTCCGATGCCCAACGCCTGGGTGAGCCGGGCGGGTCCACCGGCGAGGTCGCGCGGGGTGCGGGCGGCGGGCCGGCGCGCGCGGGCCAGCTCCTCCCCCACGACCACCGCACCGGCGCGCAGCAGCACCGCCTCGCCGTCGCCCTCAGGGCCCACCACGACGTTGGCGCACCAGTGCACGCCGTAGGAGAAGTACACGTAGAGCCGCCCGGGTGGTCCGAACATGATCGCCGCCCGCGGCGTCGGGCCCCGGTGCGAGTGCGCCGCGGGATCGATCCCGGACCCCGAGTAGGCCTCGACCTCGGTCAGCCGTAGCGCGACCGTGCCCTCGGGGCGCTCGGTGACCACCCAGCAGCCGAGCAGCGAGCGGGCGACGACGTCGACCGGCCCGAGCAGGTCCTCCGCGCGGACGAGGGGGCCGGGCCCGGGCCGGGCGGGGTGGGACGACACGCTCAGAGGGCCGGCGCCACCGGCGACGACGACGCCCAGCGCCCGTGCTCGGAGGCGAGGTCCTTCAGCGTCGCGAGCTGCTCGGCGACCCGCTCGGGCGCCGTCCCGCCCCGGGTGCTGCGGGCGGCCAGCGCGCCGCGGACCGACAGGACCGAGCGCACGTCGGGGGTCAGCCGCTCGTCGATGCCGGCCAGCTGGTCGTCGTCGAGCTGGTCGAGCTCCAGGCCCGCCTCCTCGCAGAAGGCAACCATCGCACCGCTGATCTCGTGCGCCGAGCGGAACGGCACTCCCTGGCGCACCAGCCACTCCGCGACGTCGGTGGCGAGCGCGAAGCCCTGCGGTGCGGCGGCCTCGAGCACCTCGGGGCGGAGCGTGAGCGTCGCGATCATCCCGGTGACCGCGGGCAGCAGGAGGAGCAGCTGGTCCATGGAGTCGAAGACCGGCTCCTTGTCCTCCTGCAGGTCCCGGTCGTAGGCGAGCGGCAGACCCTTGAGCATGGTGAGGATGCCGGTCAGGTTGCCGACGAACCGGCCGGACTTGCCCCGCGCCAGCTCGGCGATGTCGGGGTTCTTCTTCTGCGGCATGATCGACGAGCCGGTGGCCCAGGCGTCGTCGAGCCGGGCCCAGCCGAACTCGGTCGACGTCCAGAGCACGACCTCCTCGCCCAGCCGGGAGAGGTGCACGCCGAGCAGCGCGGCGACGAAGCAGAACTCCGCGGCGAAGTCGCGGTCGCTCACGCCGTCGATGGAGTTGTCCGAGGCGCGGTCGAACCCGAGCTCGGCGGCGACGGCGTCGGGGTCCAGGGGCAGCGAGGAGCCGGCGAGGGCGCCGGAGCCGTAGGGGCTCACGGCCGCGCGCTTGTCCCAGTCGATCAGCCGGTCGACGTCGCGGGCGAAGGAGTGGGCGTGCGCGAGCAGCTGGTGGCTGATGAGCACCGGCTGGGCGTGCTGCAGGTGCGTCATCCCCGGGGCCGCGACGTCCCGGTACCGCTCGGCCAGGCCGAGCAGCGCGGACTCCAGGGAGGAGAGCTCGCCGACCAGCGTCCGCACGGTGTGACGCAGGTAGAGCCGCAGGTCGGTGGCGATCTGGTCGTTGCGGCTGCGGCCGGCGCGCAGCTTGCCGCCGAGCGCGCCGAGCTTCTCGGTGAGGCCGCGCTCCAGGGCCTCGTGCACGTCCTCGTCGCTCTCGATCGCGGTGAACGTGCCGGCCTCGACCTCGTCCGAGAGCTCGCGCAGTGCGCCGAGCATCTGCTCCAGCTCGTCGTCGGTGAGCAGACCGGCGCGGTGCAGCACGCGGGCGTGCGCGCGCGATCCGGCCAGGTCGAACGGAGCCAGCTGCCAGTCGAAGTGGGTCGACTTGGACAGCGCTGCCATCGCCGGCGACGGGCCACCGCCGAACCGTCCGCCCCAGAGGCGGGTCTGCGATCCAGGTGCCGTGCTGCTCACGTGCCGGGTTCCTCTTCCAGGTCGGCGCTCAGTTCGGGATAGACGGCCGGCGTGCGCTGCGCGAGCGCCCGCAGCCGGTCGGCCAGGGCCGGTCCCCCGTCGGGCGCGCGGGAGACGACCAGCAGAGTGTCGTCCCCCGCGATGGTGCCGAGCACGTCGGGGAGGCCGACCTTGTCCAGCGCGGAGGCCAGGAACTGCGCCGCGCCGGGCGGTGTCCGCAGGACCGCCAGGTTGGCGCTGCCCTCGGCTCCGGTCAGCAGGTCGGCGAGCAGGCGGGTGAGCCGGGCGGGCGCGGCCTGCGCCGGGCGCAGCGGCGCGTTCTCCGGCGGCAGCACGTAGGACGCCGGAGCGCCGTCGGATCCGCGCAGCTTCACCGCGCCGAGCTCCTCCAGGTCCCGCGAGAGCGTCGCCTGGGTGACCTCGATGCCCGACTCGGCCAGCAGCACGGCCAGCTGCGTCTGCGAGGTGATCGCCCGCGCCTCGATCAGCTCGCGGATCCGTGCCTGGCGCGCCGAGCGGGTGAGGGCGGAGGTCACGCGCGCTCTCCGGGACGGACGGGCCCGGTCACGACCGCTCCAGGAGCCACGCGAGCAGCGCCTTCTGGGCGTGCAGCCGGTTCTCCGCCTCGTCCCAGACCGCGCTCTGCGGGCCGTCGATCACCTCCGCGGCGATCTCCTTGCCGCGGTAGGCCGGGAGGCAGTGCAGGACGACGGCGTCGTCGGCGGCGCGGGCGAGGGCGGCGCCGTCCAGCGCATAGGGCAGGAACGGTGCGACGCGCGCGTCGTACTCGTCCTCCTGCCCCATCGACACCCAGGTGTCGGTGACCAGCACGTCGGCGCCCTCGGCGGCCTGCGCGGCGTCGGCGGTCCAGGCCACCGAGCCCCCGGTCCCCGCCGCGATCTTCGCTGCGCGGTCGAGGACCGCCGGGTCCGGCCGGAACGACTCCGGTGAGCCGATCCGCACGTGCATGCCGGCGGTGGCGCCGCCGAGCAGGTAGGAGTGCGCCATGTTGTTGGCGCCGTCACCGAGGTAGGTCATCGAGCGCCCGGCCAGCGAGCCCTTCCGCTCGATCACCGTCTGCAGGTCGGCCAGGATCTGGCAGGGGTGGTACTCGTCGGTGAGCGCGTTGACCACGGGCACCCGGCTCACCGACGCCATCGCCTCGATGCGGTCCTGGCCGAAGGTCCGCCAGACGACCGCGGCGGCCTGGCGGTCGAGCACCCGGGTGGTGTCCTCGATCGGCTCGCCGCGTCCCAGCTGGCTGCTGCCGGCGTCGATGACCAGCGGGTACCCGCCGAGCTCGGCGACGCCGACGGAGAACGACACCCGGGTGCGCGTGGAGGGCTTGTCGAACAGCACCGCCACGGCCCGGGGCACCCCGTTGGCCGCGCGCAGCGGGGTGGGCGCCTCGGCGGTGTGCCGGGTCGCCTTGAGCGAGGCGGCCAGGGCGAGCACCTCGGCCTGCTCGGCCGGGGTGAGGTCGTCGTCCTTGAGGAAGTGCCGGGTCACTGGTGGTTCTCCATCGCGGTGTCGAGGGCGGCAGGGAGCGCGGCCACGAAGGCGTCCACCTGCTGGTCGGTCAGGACGAGCGGCGGCGCGAGCCGGAGCACGCCCGGCGCGACGGCGTTGGTCAGGAAGCCGGCGGCCCGCAGCGTGGTCTCCAGCGGCGCGGCGACGTCGGCGGTGAGGACGACGCCGAGCAGCGCGCCCCTCCCCCGGACCCCGCTGATGCCCGGGTGCCCGAGCGCCTCGATGCCGGCGGTGAAGCGGTGCTCCAGCTCCTTGGCCCGCTCGAGCAGGCCCTCGTCGCGGATGGTGTCGAGGACGGCCAGAGCGGCGGCGGCGGCGATCGGGTTGCCGCCGAAGGTGGAGCCGTGCGAGCCGGCCGTCAGCAGGTCGGCCGCCTCGCCGAAGGCGAGCATCGCCCCGATCGGCAGCCCACCGCCGAGCGCCTTGGCCAGCGTGACGACGTCGGGGTGCAGGCCGTCGGCCTGGTGGGCGAACCACGAGCCGGTGCGGCCGATGCCGGTCTGCACCTCGTCGACGGCGAACAGCGCCCCGGCACCGGACGCCGCCGCGGCAGCGGCGCCGAGGTAGCCGGCGGGCGCGGGCAGCACGCCGCCCTCCCCCAGCATCGGCTCGAGCAGCACCATGGCGGTCTGCTCGGAGACCGCCGTGGCCAGCGCCGCCTCGTCGCCGTAGGGCACGTAGGAGACCCCGCCCGGCAGCGGCGCGAACGCGGCCGCCTTCGACGGCTGACCGGTGAGCGCCAGGGCGCCCATGGTCCGGCCGTGGAAGGCGCCCTCTGCGGTGATCACCTGCGAGCGGCCGGTGAGCCGGCTGAGCTTGAAGGCCGCCTCGTTGGCCTCGGCGCCGGAGTTGCAGAAGAACACCCGTCCGGGCCGGCCGGCGAGCTCCAGCAGCCGCTCGGCGAGCTGGATCCCCGGTTCGTGCATGGCCAGGTTGGAGACGTGGCCCAGCTTCGCCGCCTGCGTGGTGATCGCCTCGACCACCTTGGGGTGGGCGTGGCCGAGGATCGTCGTGGCGATGCCGCCGAGCAGGTCGGTGTACTCGCGGCCGTCGACGTCCCAGACCTGCGCTCCGGCGCCGTGGTCGAGCGCGACCGGCGGCGCCTTGTAGTTGTTCATCATCACGGCCGACCAGCGGCGGGCCAGCTCCTCGGTGTGCGTCGTCATGCTGTGCCCTCCTTCTGGTCCCTCGCCGGGACGACCATCGTCCCGGTGCCCTCGGTGGTGAACGTCTCCAGGAGCAGGGCGTGCGGCGTCCGGCCGTCGACGACGGTCGCCCGCTTCACCCCGCCCTCGACCGCGCGCAGGCAGGCGGCCATCTTCGGGATCATCCCGGCGTCCAGCGTGGGCAGGATCTCGGCCAGCTCGCGGGCGTCGATCTGCTGCACCAGCGACCCGCGGTCGGGCCAGTCGGCGTAGAGGCCCTCGACGTCGGTGAGCACGACGAGCTTGACCGCGCCCAGCGCCGCGGCCAGCGCCGCGGCCGCGGTGTCGGCGTTGACGTTGTGGACGACGCCGTCGGCGTCCGGCGCGACGCTCGCGACGACGGGGATGTGCCCGGCGTCCAGCAGCGCGGTGACCGGGGTGGTGTCGACCGCGGCGATGTCGCCGACGAGCCCGACGTCGACCGGCGCGCCGTCCACGACCGCCGTGGTCCGCCGCGCCGTGAACAGCCCGCCGTCCTCGCCGGAGAGGTGCACCGCCATCGGGCCGTGCTGGTTGATCAGCCCGACGATGTCGGGGCCCACCTGGCCGGTGAGCACCATGCGGACGACGTCGATGGTCTCCGGCGTGGTCACCCGCAGGCCCCCGCGGAACTCGCTGGTGATGCCGAGCTTGGCCAGCATGGCGTTGATCTGCGGCCCGCCGCCGTGCACGACGACGGGGAGGATGCCGCAGGTCCGCAGGAACACCATGTCCTCGGCGAACGCCCGTCGGCAGGTGTCGTCGACCATGGCGTGCCCGCCGTACTTGATGACGACGACCTTGCCGTGGAACTCCTTGAGCCAGGGCAGCGCGCCGGTGAGCACGGCGACCTTCGCGGCGTCGCCCTCGGGGTCCTTGGTGCGCATGACCCGGCTGGTGCCGACCCGGCGGGGCAGCCTGGGCGGGGGCGCCGGCTCGTCGATCCGCACGTCCGGGGGCGTGGGGTCCTGAGGTGCAGCGTCCTGGGGTGCGGGGTCCTGGTGCTCGCTCATGTGGAGTAGGCCGAGTTCTCGTGCACGTAGGCGATGGACAGGTCGTTGGTCCAGATGGTGGCCAGCTCGGCGCCGGCGCGGAGGTCGACGTCGATGGTGATCTCCCGGCCGGTGAGGTCGACGCCCTCCCGCGGGTCGCCGATCGCGCCGCCCCGGCAGACGGTGACGCCGTTGATGGTGACGTCGACCTGGTCGGGCTCGAACGCGGCGTCGGTGGTGCCGATCGCCGCCAGCACCCGGCCCCAGTTCGGGTCGTTGCCGAACAGCGCGGTCTTGAGCAGGTTGTTGCGGGCGCAGGCCCGGCCGGCGGTGAGGGCGTCCTCGACGGTCGCGGCGTTGCGGACGGTGATGGCGATGTCCTTGGTCGAGCCCTCGGCATCGGCCAGCAGCTGCATCGCGAGGTCGGTGCAGGCGGCGGTGAGCGCCTCGGTGAGCTCCGCCTCCGTGGGGGCGGCGCCGCTCGCGCCGTTGGCCAGGGCGATGACGGTGTCGTTGGTGGACAGGCAACCGTCGGAGTCCACGCGCTCGAAGCTGACGGCGGTCGCCGCCTTCAGCGCCCGCTGCAGGACGTCGGGGTCGGCGGCGGCGTCGGTGGTCAGCACGACGAGCATCGTGGCCAGGCTCGGGGCGAGCATGCCGGCGCCCTTGGCCATCCCGCCGACGGTCCAGCCGCCCCGCTCCTGCGCCGTCGTCTTGGGCACGCTGTCGGTGGTCATGATCGCCCGGGCCGCGTCGGCCCCGCCGTCCTCGGTCAGCCCCTTCACCGCGGCGGTGACGCCGGCGGTCAGCCTGTCCATGGGCAGCCGGACCCCGATGAGGCCGGTGCTGGCGACCGCGACGTCGACCGCGCCGATGTCCAGCTGCGCGGCGGCGTGCTCGGCGGTGGCGTGGGTGTCCTGGAACCCCTCCGGCCCGGTGCAGGCGTTGGCGCCGCCGGAGTTGAGCACGACGGCCCGGCAGCGCCCGCCGGCCAGCACCTGGCGGCTCCACAGCACCGGCGCGGCCGGGAAGCGGTTGGTCGTGAAGACGGCGGCCGCGGCGTCGTCCGGGCCGGTGTTGAGGACGACGGCGACGTCGCGGTCGCCGCTGGACTTCAGGCCGGCGGCCACGCCGGCGGCGGCGAAGCCCTTCGGTGCCGTGCACGTCATGGCGCTACTCCTACGACCGGCAGGCCGGTGGTCTCGGGCAGGCCCAGGGCGAGGTTGGCGCACTGGATCGCCGCTCCCCCGGTGCCCTTGGTCAGGTTGTCGACGGCCGCCACGACGACCAGCCGGTTCGCGTCGGCGTCGACGGCCAGCTGCAATGCGACGGTGTTGGCGCCGAGCACCTGCGCCGTGGTGGGCCACTGGCCCTCGGGCAGCAGGTGGACGAACGGCTCGTCTGCGTAGGCCTGCTCGTACGCCGCGCGCGCGGCGGCGGCGTCGGTGCCGGGCGTCAGCGGGGCCGAGCAGGTGGCGAGGATGCCCCGGCTCATCGGCACCAGGGTCGGGGTGAAGCTGACGCCCACCGGCGCACCGGCGGCCTGCGAGAGGCCCTGGATCATCTCCGGCGTGTGCCGGTGCACTCCCCCGACGCCGTAGGCGCTCGCCGCGCCCATGACCTCGCTGCCGAGCAGGTGCGGCTTGGGCGACTTGCCGGCGCCGCTGGTGCCGCTGGCGGCGACCACGACGACGTCGGGCTCGACCAGGCCGGCGGCCAGCGCCGGGGCCAGCGCGAGGGTGACCGAGGTCGGGTAGCAGCCCGGCACGGCGATCCGCGTCGCGTCGGTCAGCGCCTCGCGCTGCCCGGGCAGCTCGGGCAGGCCGTAGGGCCAGGTGCCGGCGTGCACGCCGCCGTACCAGCGCGCCCAGGCGGCGGGGTCGTTCAGCCGGTGGTCGGCGCCGCAGTCGATGACCAGGGTCTCCGCCGGCAGTTGATCGGCGATGGCTGCGGACTCGCCGTGCGGCAGCGCCAGGACGACGACGTCGTAGCCGACGAGGCTCGCCGCGTCGCTGGGCTGGACGACCATGTCGGCGAAGGGCAGCAGGTGGGGTTGCAGCTCACCCAGGCGTCGGCCGGCGCTCGAGTTGGCGTGCACCCCGGCCAGCCGGAGGTTCGGGTGCCCGGCCAGCAGCCGGCACACCTCGCCCCCCGCGTACCCGGTGGCGCCGGTGACCCCGACCGTCCACGTCTGCGCTGCGCTCACAATGCATGACCATACACGACCATGCATGACCGTTCATGCGGGTTCCCCGGACCCGGGCGTCATCTCGCGCCGCCGACGTCGTCGAGCGCCCCCAGCACCGCCGGCCAGGCGGCGCTGCGCGGATCGACCACCGCGAAGTGGCCGGCCGGCACCGTGGTGAGCACCGCGGCCGGGTGGCGCCGGGCGTAGGACTCGGCGACCTCCCGCGGGACGATGCGGTCGCCCGTCCCGTGCACGATGCGCACCCGGCCCCGGGGCGCGGGCAGCCGGACCGGGTCCAGGTCGGGCCGCGCCACGGCGTCGTCCCCCAGGAAGGAGGCGACCGCGTCGCCGTCCAGGCCCAGGACCTGGGCCCGCTGCAGGTCCGCGACCGGCGCGAGCGCCACGACGCCGACCGGGGTGTCCGGGGGCTGAACCGTGGCGGCAGCCAGCAGCGCGAGGTGCCCGCCGGCGGAGTGCCCGGTGAGCACGAGGCGCCGCCCGGGCCGGCCGGGGAGCTCCTCCGCCCGGGCCGCCCAGCGCACCGCCGCGTCCACGTCGCCGACGGTCAGGTCGGGGCGGCCGGGCACGCGCCGGTACTCGGGGGTCACCGTCGTCCACCCGGCGGCAGCCAGCGCCTCGGTCATCGGCCGCAGGTGCACGCGGTCGTACGCCGGCCGCCAGAACCCGCCGTGGAGCACGACCAGCAGCGGCCGGTCGCCCGCGGCCGACCGGCCGAAGCGGACGTCGGCCACCTGGTCCGGGCCCGGACCGTAGGTCAGGACGGCGTCCGGCGCGGAGGCCGGCCGGGTCAGGACCGACCGGTCCTCACCTCCGGCGCCTACCCGGCCGCGCAGACTGGTCATGCGGTAGTACTACCGGACCGCGGAACGCGTCACCGGATCCGGGAGGAGCGGCGCCATGGCGATCGAGGACGGGGTCCGGCCGCTCGAGGAGGGCGTGCAGACCGACTTCAGCGCACGGATGAGCTACGGGGGCTACCTCGGGCTGGACACCCTGCTGTCGGTGCAGCGCCCGATCAGCGACCACCACGACGAGCCACTGTTCATCATCCAGCACCAGACCACCGAGCTGTGGCTGAAGCTGGCGCTGCACGAGCTGCGCGCGGTCCGCGCGGACTTCGACCGCGACGACGTCCAGCACGCCCGCAAGGGGCTGGCGCGGGTCAAGCACATCCTGCGCACCATCACCGAGCAGTGGTCGGTCCTCGCGACCCTGACCCCCAGCGAGTACGCCGAGTTCCGCGGCGTGCTGGGCAACTCCTCGGGCTTCCAGTCCTACCAGTACCGGGCCGTGGAGTTCCTCCTCGGCAACAAGAACGAACGCATGCTGGCGGTCTTCGCCGCCGAGCCGGCCGCTCAGGAACTGCTCACCGAGCTGCTGGACTCGCCGACGGTCTACGACGCCTTCCTGCGGTTCCTGGCCCGCCGGGGGCACCCCGTGCCGGAGGAGGTGCTGCACCGCGACGTCCGGCAGGCGTGGGTCGAGACCCCGGCGCTGCTGCCGGTGTACCGCACGATCTACGGGGACACCGAGGCGCACTGGGCGGAGTACGCCACCTGCGAGGACCTGGTGGACCTGGAGGACGGCGTCCAGCTGTGGCGGTTCCGGCACCTGCGCACGGTCCAGCGCACCATCGGGTTCGCCACGGGCACCGGGGGGAGCTCGGGGGTGGACTTCCTCCGGCGCGCCCTGGACCTGACCTTCTTCCCCGAGCTCTACACGGTCCGGTCCGGGATCGGTGCCTGATCCCGTGACCGCTGCCTCGATGGGTCGCGAGCCATCGCCCGACGTGCTGGACCTGCTCCCGGCCGGGGTCACCGAGCGGGCGGCCCAGCTCGACCGGCTCGACCCGCTGGCCGACCTCCGGGACGAGTTCGTCCTGCCCGAGGGCGTGGTCGCCTACCTCGACGGGAACTCGCTCGGCCGTCCGCTGAGGGTCACCCGCGACCGGCTCACCCGTTTCGTCGACGGCGAGTGGGGTGAGCGGCTCATCCGGGCGTGGGACGAGCACTGGATGGACCGCCCCACGGCCGTGGGCGATGCCATCGGCCGGGTCGTGCTCGGGGCGGCGCCGGGGCAGACGGTCGTCGGCGACTCGACCACGGTCATGCTCTACAAGCTGCTCCGGGCGGCGCTGGACGCCCGTCCCGACCGGGCGGAGATCGTCGCCGACACCGAGAACTTCCCGACCGACCGGTTCGTCCTCGACCGGGTCGCCGCGGAGACCGGCCGCACCGTCCGCTGGATCGAGCCCGACCCGGCGACGGGCGTGCAGCCGGCGGAGGTGACCGGGCTGCTGAGCGACCGGACAGCGCTGGTGCTGCTCAGCCACGTCGCCTACAAGTCCGCCTACATCGCCGACCTCCCGACCATCACGGCGGCCACCCACGAGGCCGGGGCGCTGGTGCTGTGGGACCTCTGCCACTCCGCGGGCGCGGTCGACGTGCGGCTGGACGCCGACGAGGTCGACCTCGCCGTGGGCTGCAGCTACAAGTTCCTGAACGGCGGCCCGGGCGCGCCGGCCTTCGGCTACGTCGCCCGGCGGCTGCAGGACGAGCTGGTGCAGCCGATCACCGGGTGGATGGGCAGCGCCGACCCGTTCGCGATGGGACCGGCCTACGTGCCGGCGGCCGGTATCCGCCGGTTCCTCAGCGGCACGCCGCCGATCCTCGGGATGATCCCGGTCGAGGACATGCTGGCGCTGATCGAGCGGGCGGGGATGCCGGCGGTCCGGGCCAAGTCGGTCGAGCTGACGGAGTTCGCGATCGCCGTCGCCGACGAGGCCCTGTCCCCGCTGGGCGTGACCGTCGCCTCCCCGCGGGACGCCGACCGCCGGGGTGCGCACGTCACCCTGGAGCACGACGCGATGCAGACGGTCGTGGCGGAGCTGTGGCGGCGGGGGGTGATCCCGGACTTCCGGCGGCCACGCGGGCTGCGGGTCGGCCTCTCCCCGCTGAGCACGAGCTTCACCGAGGTCGCCACCGCGCTGGCGCACGTGCGGCAGATCCTGGCCGACCCGGCCGGCTGACGGGTCGGCGCCGGCCCCGACCCGGTCAGGCGGTTCTCACGGCCGGGCCCTGCGCCGGAGACGGCCGGCACCTCGCTGGGGACCGGAGGTCAGGTCGGGAGCGACCGCGCCCGGTGGGTCCACGAGGCCACCGCGGCGGCCAGCAGGAGCAGCGACGGCAGCAGGAGGGCCAGCCCGATCCCCAGGCCGTTCAGCAACGACCACCCGACGGACACGGCCGCCAGCACGACCAGGACCGCGGGCGCCCGCCGGGACGCCGTCGCGCTCTCCACCCACAGGGCGAGCGCCGCGCAGGCCAGCGGGACGCCGAAGAGCAGGAACGCGAACGCCCCGCTGTCCGCCCACACCATCCGCCACGACCAGGCGGTCACCGCGACGAGGCACCCGAGCGAGAAACTGATCAGCATCCGCGCACCCGAGGAACCAGCGGTCATGACACATCTCCCGACCGGCCCGGGGTCGGCACCGTCGCGCCGGTACCGCACCGTGGCACCCCGGTGCGGCGCGGTCAACGGTCGTGTGCCCGCTCCGGGAGAGGTCAGGCCACCGGGTCGTCGTCGCCGTAGGGGCGCAGGCGGAGCTGGCGCGCGGCGTCCTCCGGGGTCACCGAGCCGACGACGTCGAGGTCGTCGGCGCCCACGCGCAGGAACCGGCCCGACCACTGGTCCAGCTCGCCGGCCGCGATCGCCGCGACCAGCTCGACCACCTTCTCGGGCGGCGTCCAGTCGGTGTAGCCCTCCCACATGCGCATCGACCGGGTCATCGGGGTGTCCACGACGCCCGGTGACAGGTCGAAGACGCGCACGTCGGTGCCCTCCAGGGCGCCGGCCAGGGCCTCGGTCATCCGCATGAGGCCGGTCTTGGCCACCGAGTAGGCGGAGTACTCCGGTCGCGCCCGGACGCTCATCCCGCTCGCGATGTCCACCACCCGACCGCGGTTGCGCAGCACCATCCACGGCACCACGGTCCGCGCCAGCAGGAAGCCGCCCTTGATGTGGCTGGTGACGACGTCCCACCACTGGTCGGGGTCGGCCTCCCAGAGCGGCACCTCGAGCTCGTCGATCAGCCCCGCGTTGTTGACCAGCAGCTCGACCGGGCCGAGCTCCTCGCGGACCCGGCCCACGGCTTCCTCCACCGAGGCCCGGTCGGTGACGTCGGCGGCGACGGCGAGGGTCCGGGCACCGGTGGCCTCGGCGACCTCGGCCATGGCGGTGCGCAGCCGGTCCTCGGTGCGCGCCAGCCCGGCCACGGCCATGCCGCGCGCGGCGAGGCCCTCGACCAGGTGCCGCCCGATCCCGGTGGACGCGCCCGTGACCAGTGCCACCGAACCCGACAGGACGGCCCCGTCCCGGGGCCCGCCCTGAGCCTGCGAAGGGCGGGGAGGACGGGGTCCTTCGTCAGCCACGGAGCTGCGCTCCGTTCGCGACGACGGCGGCGGCGACCGCGGCGTCGAAGGCGACCCGCGCCTCGTCGCTGGTCAGCGTCCGGTCCGGCGCGCGGAACGTCAGGGAGTACGCCAGCGACTTCTGCCCCTCGGGCACCGAGCTGCCGGTGTAGACGTCGAACAGCCGCAGGTCCTCCAGCAGCTCGCCCGCCCCGCCCCGCAGCACCGCCTGCACCCGGGCCTCGGGCTCCGTCTCCGGCACGAGCAGCGCGAGGTCCATGCGGACCGGCGGGAAGGTGGAGATCGACCGCGCCTGAGGCACGGGCGGCACGGGCAGCGCGTCGGCGTCGAGCTCCATCGCCGACGTGCGGGCCGGCAGCCCCAGCGCCTCGCAGACCTTGGGGTGCAGCTCGCCGGCGTACCCGACGACCCGGTCGGCGACGAGCAGCGCGGCGCACCGGCCCGGGTGCCAGGGCGCCCGCTCGGCCTGCTCGACGGTGAGCTCGGCGCCGGCTGCCTCGGCCACGGTGCGGGCGGCCTGCACGGCGTCGGCCCACTCGGCCGGCCGGCCCGGGCCCCACCAGCCGCGGGGCTCGCGCTGCCCGGTGAGGACGACAGCGACGTGCCAGGGCTGCGCCGGCACCGCACCCAGCAGGGCGGCCAGCGTCGCGTCGTCCGGGCGGCGGTCGGCGCCGGGCAGCGGGGCGGCGGCGCCGCTCCCGCCGGGGAAGACCGAGCCGTGCTCGAAGAGGGCGACGTCGCGGAGCCCGCGGGCCAGGTTGCGGCCGAGGGCGGCGAGCAGCCCGGGCAGCAGCGTGGTCCGCAGCGCCGGCGCCTCCTCCGACAGCGGGTTGCGGACGGTGATCACCCGGCGGCGGTCGTCGTCGGCGGGCAGGCCGAGCGCATCGAGCTGCGCCGTCCCCACGAAGGGGAACGCGGGGGCCTCCACGTAGCCGGCGTCGGCCAGCGCCCGGCCCATGCTGCGCCGCCGCCGCTGCCGCTCGGTGAGCCCGCCACCCGGCGGGGCGGTGGGCAGGATCGAGGGGATCTCGTCGAACCCGCGGAAGCGCACGACCTCCTCCACCAGGTCGGCCGGCTCCTGCAGGTCACCGCGCCACGACGGCGGGGTGACCCGCAGCGCCTCCCCGTCGCCGGCCACTTCGGCGCCGACGGCGGTGAGCACCTCGAGCACCTGGGCCCGGGTGTAGGGGACGCCGGCGATCCGGCCGGGCAGCCCGGCGTCCAGCGCGATCGCCGCGCGCGGCGCGCGGACGTCGACGTCGACCGGCGCGCCGACGACCCGGGCACCGCCGTGCTCGACGAGCAGCGCCGCCGCCCGGGCCAGGGCCACGACGGTGACCTCGGGATCGGTGCCGCGCTCGAAGCGCTTGCCGGCCTCGCTGGGCAGCCGGTGCCGGCGCACCCCGCGCGAGATGCCGTTCTGCTCCCAGTGCGCGGCCTCCAGCAGCACCGCGGTGGTCTCGTCCCCGATCTCGGTGGAGGCCCCGCCCATGACGCCGGCCAGCCCGATCGGGCCGGACCCGTCGGTGATGAGCAGGTCGTCGTCGGTGAGCGCGCGGTCGGCGCCGTCCAGGGTGGTGAGCCGCTCCCCCGCCGTCGCCCGGCGGACCGTGATCGGGCCGGTGACGGCGGCGCGGTCGAAGGCGTGCATCGGCTGGCCGAGCTCGAGCATCACGTAGTTGGTGACGTCGACGGCGAGAGAGATGCTCCGGATCCCGCACTGCGCGAGCCGGCGGCGCAGCGGCCACGGGCTGGGCGCGGCCGGGTCGAGCTCCTCCAGGGCGAGCATGGAGAAGCGGTCGCAGCGCTCGGGGTCGGCGACGGCGACCTCCCACGCCGGGGCACCCGACCAGTCGGGCAGCGGCAGGTCGGCCGGATCGCGCCAGGTCACGCCCAGCACGCCGGCCAGGTCGCGGGCGATCCCGCGCAGCGACATGGCGTAGCCGCGGTCCGGCGTCACCTCGAGGTCGAAGACGACGTCGTCCAGGCCGAGGACGTCGGCGGCGGGGGTGCCCGGCTCGTAGCCCTCCCTCCCCAGCACGAGGATCCCCGCGTGGTCCTCGCCGATGCCCAGCTCGCGGACCGAGCAGATCATCCCGTCGGAGACGTGGTCGTAGGTCTTCCGCGCGGCGATGGCGAAGTCCCCGGGCAGCACGGCGCCCGGGAGCGCAGCCACCACCAGGTCGCCGACGGCGAAGTTCCGGGCGCCGCAGACGATGCCCCTCGGCTCGCTCTCCCCCACCTCGACCTGGCAGTAGCGGATCGGCTTCTTGAAGCCGGTGAGCTCCTCGATCTCGAGCACCCGGCCGACCACGAGCGGGCCGGTGGTCACCGGCGGGCGGACGACGTCCTCGACCTCGAAGCCCAGCCGGACGAAGGCGTCGTCGAGCTCCTCGACGGTGATGCCCGCCGGGAGGTCGACGAGCTCGGACAGCCAGCTGACGGGGACCTTCACTGCTCAACTCCGAACGGCAGGGTGAAGCGGACGTCGGCCTCGGCGATGTCGTGCATGTCCGACACCGCGGAGCGGAACTGCAGGGCCCGCTCGATGCCCATGCCGAACGCGAACCCGGTGTACTCGTCGGGGTCGACCCCGCAGGCCCGCAGCACGCGGGGGTTCACCATCCCGCAGCCGCCCCACTCGACCCACTGCGGGCCGTCGCGGTGCTCGGGGAACCACACGTCGAACTCCGCCGAGGGCTCGGTGAACGGGAAGAAGTGCGGCCGCCACCGGGTGCGCGCGTCCGGGCCGAACAGCTGGCGGGCCAGGTGGTCCAGGGTGCCGCGCAGGTGGGCCATGGTGAGCCCGCGGTCGACGGCCAGGCCCTCGACCTGGTGGAAGACGGGCAGGTGCGTCGCGTCCAGCTCGTCGGTGCGGTAGACCCGGCCCGGGGCGACGACGTAGATCGGCGGCTGCCGGTCGAGCATGGTGCGCGCCTGGACGGGGCTGGTGTGCGTGCGCAGCACCAGGCCGGAGTCCTCAGGCGCGACGAAGAACGTGTCCGACAGCCACCGGGCCGGATGGTCGGGGCCGAAGTTCAGCGCGTCGAAGTTCAGCCACTCGGCCTCGAGCTCCGGGCCGTCGGCGACCTCGTACCCCATCCCGACGAAGACGTCGGCGATCCGGTCCATGAGGGTGGTGAGCGGGTGCCGGGCGCCGCGGGGGTTGCGGTCCCACGGCAGCGTGACGTCGACCTGCTCCTCGGCCAGCACGCGGGCGTCGCGCTCGGCCTCGAGCTCGGCCTTCCGCGCCTCGTAGGCCTCGGTCACCGCGACCCGGGCGGCGTTCACCCGCTTGCCGGCGTCGCTGCGCGCGGCCGGGGGCAGCGCACCCAGCTCGCGGCGGGCGAGCAGCACGGGAGCGCGGTCGCCGAGGTGCGCCGGGCGGGCGGCGGCCAGCGCCTCCAGGTCCGCGGCCGCCGCGAAGGCCCCGAGCGCGGCCCGCACCGCCTCGTCGAGGGCCTCGGGCGAGAGGGCGGCGACCTGCTTGGGGTCGTAGGGATCGTTGGCGCCAGACACGGGGAGCCATTCTGCCCGCCCACCGCCTGCGCCCGCGCCTGGGTTCCGGTGCGAGGATGCCGGACGTCGCCGGAACCGGCGTCCAGGCTCACCCCGGCCCCGTCCAGAGGCTCGTGCCGAGCGGGCGAGGCGCGAGGGGGACGGGGTCCTTCCACTGATCACCAGGGAGCTTCCGGAGGTGGGCGTGGCCGTCGTGCTCGCGCTGGCGTCCGCCGTCGTCTACGGCGCCGCCGACTTCCTGGGCGGGCTCGCCAGCCGCCGGGCGTCGGTCTCCGCAGTCGTCGCGGTGTCCCAGGCCGCCGGGCTGCTGGCGCTGGTGGCGCTGCTGCCCTGGGTCGGCGGGCCGGTCACCGCGGCGGACCTGGCCTGGGGCGCCACCGCCGGGCTGGCCGGTGCCGGCGGCCTGCTGGTCTTCTTCCGCGCGCTGGCCGGCGGGGTGATGAGCGTCATCGCCCCGGTCACCGCGCTCACCGCCGCCGCCGTCCCGGTGCTGGTCG
Source organism: Blastococcus sp. SYSU DS0552 (assembly GCF_054050815.1). Taxonomy (NCBI): domain Bacteria; kingdom Bacillati; phylum Actinomycetota; class Actinomycetes; order Geodermatophilales; family Geodermatophilaceae; genus Blastococcus; species Blastococcus sp. SYSU DS0552. The sequence goes on along the minus strand of NZ_JBJHAB010000018.1, from coordinate 60,125 downwards.
GCGTGCTGAGCGGCGAGCGCATCGGCACCTGGGCGACGGTGGGCATCGTGCTCGCCCTGGCCGCAGTGGTCCTGGTCTCGGCCGAGAGCGGGCTGCGGGCGCTGCGCGCCGCCCGCCCCGCCAGCCTCGGGCCCGCGCTGGTCGCCGGAACGGCGTTCGGCCTGTTCTTCGTGCTGCTGGACCGCACCTCCGCCGACGCCGGCCTCACCCCGCTCGTCGCCGCCCGGCTCGCCTCGGTGGTGCTGGTGGTCGGGGTCGCGCTGGCCACCCGGCAGTCGCTGCGGCCGGGGCGCGCGGCCCTCCCGCTGGTGCTGGTCTCCGGCGTGGGCGACATGACGGCCAACGCGCTGTTCCTCCTGGCCACGCAGCAGGGCGGCCCGCTGGCGATCACCGGCGTCCTCGCCTCGCTGTACCCGGTCAGCACCGTCGTGCTCGCCCAGCTCGTGCTGCGCGAGCGGCTCGTGCCGGCCCAGCTGACCGGGCTGGGGGCGGCCGCGGCCGCCGTCGTCCTGATCACCCTGCCCGGCTGACTCCCCCCTTCGGGGGAGGGTGCGGGGGGACCCGGCTCCGGCCCCGGCACCCGCCGGCCGATCCCCCCTCCGTGGACCCCGTGCGCCCCGAGCTCGACGCTGCCCTCGCCGCGGCCCTGCGCCCCGGCGGGGTGCGCAGCGTCTTCCAGCCCATCGTGGAGCTCGACACCGGCGCGGTCGTCGCCTACGAGGCCCTCGCGCGCGGACCCGAGGGGCCGCTGCAGCGACCGGATCTGCTCTTCGCCGCCGCCCGCGAGGCGGGTGTGCTCGCCGAGCTGGACGCCGCCTGCCGGGTGGCCGCCTTCTCCGGCGCGGTCGGGCACGGGCTGCCGGCTCCGCTGGCCCTCTTCGTCAACGTGGAGCCCGAGGTCCTCGACACCGCCCCGCTGGACGAGCTGCTGGCGATCGCCGGCTCCGCACCCGGCGGCCTCCGGGTGGTCCTGGAGATCACCGAGCGCGCGCTCGCCGCCCGTCCGGCCGAACTGCTGCGCACGGTCGCCCGCGTCCGCGAGCTGGGCTGGGGTGTCGCCCTGGACGACGTGGGCGCCGAGGCGATGTCGCTGGCGTTCATGCCGATCCTGCGTCCCGACGTGGTGAAGCTCGACCTGCGGCTGGTGCAGGAACGCCCCGGCCCGGCCATCGCCCAGATCATGAACGCGGTCAACGCCTACGCGCAGGCCACCGGGGCCGCGGTGCTGGCCGAGGGCATCGAGAACGACGCCCACCTGGCCATGGCCCGGGCGCTGGGCGCCACCCTCGGCCAGGGCTGGCTGTTCGGCCGCCCCAGCCCGGAGCCGGCCTGCGAGCGCCCCCTCGGATCGCTGCCGGCGCCGGTCGCGCCCCCCGGCTCCGGCACCGTGGCCGGCTCACCGTTCGCCTGCCTGCCCGCGGGTACCGCGCTGCGCCGGGCCCCGAAGGCGCTGCTCATCGAGCTCAGCAAGCAGCTCGAACGGGAGGCGCTGCGCCTCGGCGAGACCTGCGTGGTCACCGCGACCTTCCAGGAGGCCCGGCACTTCACCCCGTCGACGACGCAGCGGTACCGCGACCTGGTGGAGCGCACCGGCTTCGTGGCCGCCCTCGGCGAGGGGCTCCCCGCCGAGCCGCTGCCCGGTCTGCGCGGGACCGACCTGGCCGGGGACGACCCGGTGCGCGGCGAGTGGGACGTCGTCGTGCTGGCCCCGCACTTCGCCGTGGCGCTGCTGGCCCGCGACCTCGGGACGACCGGCCCGGACCTGCAGCGGGAGTTCGAGTACGCCCTGACCTACGACCGCGACGTCGCCGTCCGCGCCGCGGGCAGCCTGCTGGGCCGGGTCGCGCCCCGCGCCGCCCGGACGCTCCCCACCGCACCCGCCCGCTCCGCGGTACGGCCCGGCTCCCCGGCGCCCGCGGGGCTCGACCTGCTCGGCGACGCTGGTCTGGTGCGGCGCGCTCTGGAGGCGACGCCCAGCGGCGTGTGCCTCGTCGACGTCCGCCTGCCCGACCAGCCGCTCGTGTACGTGAACCCGGCCTTCGAGCGGCTCGCCGGGGTGCCGCGCGAGCAACTCCTCGGCCGCAACTGCCGCTTCCTGCAGGGCCCCGACACAGACCCCGGAGCGCTGGCCCGCATCCGCGCGGCGATCGCGGCCGGCGAGGAGTGCCGCGAGGTGCTGGTGAACCTCCGCGGCCCCGAGCGCACCCCCTGGTACAACGAGCTGCACCTGGCGCCCGTCACCGACGCGGCCGGCGCCGTGGTCCAGTACATCGGCGTCCAGGTCGACGTCACCGAGCAGGTGCTGGCACAGCGGGCACTGGAGCAGGAGCGCGACCGCGCCCGCGGATACCTGGCCCGGATCGAGGAGTTGTCGGTCACCGATCCGCTGACCGGGCTGGCGACCCGCCGGCACGTGCAGGAGCAGACGGAGACCGCGCTGTGGAACGCGCGCGGTGCGGGCGACGCCGTGGCGCTGATCGTCGTCGCCGTCGACGGGCTCGCCGCGATCGAGGACCGCTACGGGCCGGCCGCCGCCGAGGAGCTGCTGACCGCCACGGGGCAGCGGCTCCGCGGCCGGCTCCGGCGGGGAGACCTCGTGGCGCGCTGGGCCCGTGACTCCTTCGTGGTGCTGCTCCCCGGCCTCGCGGCCGACAGCGCCGTCCGGGAGGCGGCACGGATCCGCGCCGAGCTGGCAGAAGCAGCCGGCGGCCCGGTGGCGCTCGACGGCACGCCCGTGGTCGCCGGGTTCAGCACCGGTGCCGGCTGCTACCCCGCCGACGCCGACGACGTCGCCGGGCTGCTGTCGGTCGCCGAGCGCGCAGCCGGGCGGCTGCCGGTCGCGCGGCGCTGAGGCGGCGCACCATCCCTCTGCCCGCGACCGGGGCTGCCTTCTCGGCGGCGGCGCTCAGCCGCGCGGCGGGAGCAGCGTGCCCAGTCCGCCGTCGGCGAGCTCGGTGAGCTGGTCGACCAGGTCGGCGGCGGACACCGTGCGGGCCCCCGACCACCAGTGCGTGGCCAGCTGGACCATGCCCACGACGCCGTAGGCCCACGTCATCGCGCCGTCGGCCGGGCGGCCGGCCTCGGTGAGCCGGGCAGCCAGCAGGCCGCCGAGCGCGGTGGCGACGGCGTGCTCGGTGGCCGCGACGAGATCCGCCCGCCCCGCGCGCCCGGCCTGGGCGTAGGCGAAGCGGTAGAGCGCGGGCTCGTCCTCGATCAGCGACACGAAGGCGGCGATCACCGTCCGGAGCTGGGCACGGTCGTCGGCGCGGCCGGCGGTCAGCTCGCCCAGCAGGCGGGGCAGCAGGATGGCCTGGGAGATGCGCTCCAGGACGGCGTCGATCAGTTCTTCCTTGTCGCTGAAGTACCGGTAGATCACCGTCTTCGACACCCCGGCGCTGCGCGCGACGTCGTCGACGGAGAAGTCGGGACCGGCCAGGCGGACGGCCTCGACGGCTGCCCCGACGAGGTCCTCCCGGCGCGCCCGCCGGTGCTCGGTCCACCGCGAACGGCGTCCGTCCGTCGGAGGGATCGCCGGCGCATCGGCGACCTGGTGCACGTGTTCCACGGTGACAGCCACCTTCCCTCGCGGCCCTGTTCGACGTACCGGGGAGAGCCCGTCCGCAGCCATCATCCCTCCGTCCCGCGCCGCGGGGGCACGAGCACGTCCGGTCGACCGCGAGGCTCCGTCCACCCGGTGTCGCCCGGCTCCGCCGGCAGGTCCGCCTACGCGCCCGCGGTCGAGGCCGACTGCGCGAGCTGCGTGGTGTAGAGGCAGATCGCGGCGGCCGCGGCCAGGTTCAGGCTCTCGGCGCGACCCCGCATGGGGATGCGGACCCGCGCGTCGGCCAGTTCCGCGAGCGCGGCGGGCACGCCGCGGGCCTCGTTGCCGAACAGCCAGAGCACCGGCCCGCCCAGCCGGCCGTCGGCGACGAGCTCCGGCAGCTCCGCCTCTCCCCCGCCGTCGGCCGCCAGCACGGTCACGCCGGCACCGCGGACCGCCGGCAGCAGCTCGCCCAGCGGTGCGCCGCGGACGACGTCGACGTGGAACAGGCTGCCCGCGCTCGACCGCACCGCCTTGCCGCCGTAGGGGTCGGCCGAGCCCGCGCCGAAAACCACCGCGCCCGCCCCGCAGGCGTCCGCCGTCCGCAGCACGGTGCCGGCGTTGCCGGGGTCGGCCAGCTCGGCGAGCGCGACCGCGAGTTGCGGCGGCGCCGTCGTCAGGGCCGCGGCGGGGACGTCGCGCAGCGCGCAGACCGCCACCAGCCCCTGCGGCGTCACCGTCTCCGACAGCCCCGCGGCCGCCTTCTCGGTGACCAGCCGCACCGGGACCGGCGCGGTGGCGAGCAGCTCGGCGTGCCCCTCGGCCGCGGCCTCGGTGGCGAACACCTCCCGCACGCCGGCCGGGTGGGCCAGCGCCTCGGCGACCGCCTGCCGCCCCTCGGCGAGGAAGAGGCCGGCGGCGTCCCGGCCGGCCCGACGGGTCAGCTTGCGCGCGGCGGCGATCCTCGCGGAGCGCTCGGTGAGCAGCTCGGTCACGCGGTCTCCTCCCCGTGCGAGATCTGCACAGTGGCCCTCATGGGGCGCTGATGGGGGCGAGTGTGCAGATCTCGCCCGGGACAGACAACGACGCCGCCGGCGCCGGCCGCGGAGGGCCGGTCACCGACGGCGTCGGTTGGTGAGGTGCTGGAACGGCCATCCTGCAGGGGCCCGCGCCGAGCGTGCGAGGCGTGGGGGGCAGGGTGGTCCTTTCTCAGGCGGCCTGGGTGCCGGTCGCCTCGGGGTTCGCGGCGAGCGCGGCCCGCGAGCTCTCCACCAGGGCGGCGAAGGCGGCGGGCTCGTTCACGGCCAGCTCGGCGAGGACGCGGCGGTCCAGCTCGATACCGGCGAGCTTCAGCCCCTGCATGAACCGGTTGTAGGTCATGTCGTTGAGGCGGGCCGCCGCGTTGATCCGGGTGATCCACAGCTTGCGGAAGTCACCCTTGCGCGCCTTGCGGTCGCGGTAGCTGTAGGTCGCCGAGTGGAGGATCTGCTCCTTGGCCTTGCGGTACAGCCGCGACCGCTGGCCCCGGTAGCCGCTGGCCGCCTCGAGGGTCGTCCGGCGCTTCTTCTGGGCGTTGACCGCCCGCTTCACGCGTGCCACGGAAGTGCTCCTGTCTCTCTAAAGGTCGGTGGAGGGGACGCTCAGATGCCCAGGAGCTTCTTGAGGTTCTTGGCGTCGGCCGGGGAGACGACCTGGTCCTGGTCGAGCCGGCGCTTGCGGGTCCCGGACTTGTGCTCGAACTTGTGCTGGTTGTTCGCCTGCTCGCGCATGAGCTTCCCGGTGCCCGTGATGCGCACCCGCTTGGCGGTGCCCTTGTGGGTCTTCTGCTTCGGCATGTCCTCGGTCCCTGTCGTCTGGTGTCGGTGCGCGCGGCGGCACGGAGCCGCCGCGGGCACCGGCCGTCTTCGGTGGTGCTGGTGCCGGTCAGGCGCTGGGCGCCTGCTCCTCGGCCTGCTCGCCCTTCGGGCGGCGCTTCTCCTGCGCCGTCTGCGCGCCCTTGTGCGGGGCGATCACCATGACCATGTTCCGGCCGTCCTGCTTCGGGTTGGACTCGACGACGCCCAGCTCGCTGACGTCGGCGGCCAGCCGCTGCAGCAGGCGGTAGCCCATCTCCGGGCGCGACTGCTCGCGGCCTCGGAACATCACGGTGATCTTGACCTTGTCGCCGCCCTTGAGGAAGCGCTCGACGTGGCCCTTCTTGGTCTCGTAGTCGTGCGGGTCGATCTTCAGGCGCAGCCGCATCTCCTTGATGACGGTGAGCGCCTGGTTCCGCCGGGCCTCTCGGGCCTTCTGGGCGGACTCGTACTTGAACTTCCCGTAGTCCATGAGCTTGGCGACGGGCGGCCGGGCCATGGGTGCGACCTCGACCAGGTCGAGCTCGGAGTCCTGTGCCAGGCGCAGCGCCTCGCCGATCGACACGATGCCGACCTGCTCGCCCTCGGGGCCGACCAGGCGGACCTCGGGGACACGGATGCGGTCGTTGATGCGGGGCTCGGTGATGGCCTCTCCTTACGCTGCTGCGTGGGAGGAGTCGCTGGCCCATCCGGGCGCCGACGGACAGAAGGCCCCGTGAGCGTCTGCTCACGGGGCCCACTCGCCGGTGGCCCACGACCCGTGCAGGTCGTGCGCACGCGATCACCGACCGGTGGCCGGTGCTCGCGATCCGGGACCTGGGCGCCTGGAGGGCGTCAGGTGGGAGCGGGCTCCTCTTGGATCAGCGGCCCTGGGCAGGGCCGCCGGGTGGTTCGCGCGCCTCGATGTAGCGGGGAGGCACGCCCATGCTACAGCGTCCCGAGCCCCCCGGTCATTCCCCCCTACGGCGACGTGCCGGACCAGCCGGCGACGTGCTGGAACGGCCCCGTCCCGAGGCTCGCCCCGAGCGGAGCGAGGGGTGAGGAGGACGGGGCCCTCTTTCAGTCGTCGTAGAGGAGGGGTGGCGGGACCGGGTCCTGCGCCCGGGCCGCGGCGTGCAGGGCGCGCAGCCCCTCGACGGCGCGGACTGCCCGCTCCCCGTCGGCGGCCTGCAGCGCGAGCAGGGAGACCTCGTCGCCGTTCTCCAGGAGGAGCGCTCCCCACGCCGACTTCCGCTCGAACCGGACCGCCCGCACCGCCGTCCACGGCAGCTCGTGGTGGACGACGACGTTGCGGACGCGCACGCCCGCGGCATCGGCGTCGACCCGCGACCGGCCCAGGAACACGATCCCCGCACCGAGGACGAGGCCCAGTCCGGCGATGGCCACCTGGTCGTCCAGGCCGTAGTCCACCACCGTGTTCTGGGTCGAGGGCAGGCCGAGCGCGACCAGCAGGGCCACCAGGACGACCACCCCCGCGACGGCGGTCAGCAGGAGCCGCAGCCGGCGGGGGGCGACCGAGACAGCAGGCAGGGGATCCGGGGAACCGCTCACCAGCCCATGGTGTCAGCCCGGGTGCCGGCGACGGCTGGCAGAGTGCGACGTCGTGGAGATCACCGGCACCGCCCAGCGCGCGGCGTGGGACGACCGCGCCATGCCCCCGGTCGAGCGGCTGCGCGGGGACCTGTGGTCGGTCCCGGTGCCGATCCCGCACAACCCGCTGCGCTACGTGAACGTCTACGTCCTCGCCCTCGACGGGGGCGGGCTGGGCCTGGTCGACACCGGGTGGGAGAGCGAGGCCGGCTGGTCGGCGCTGACCGAGGGGCTCGCCTCCCTCGGTGGCTCGGTCGAGGACGTGCGGGGCGTGCTCGTCACCCACCTGCACTTCGACCACCTGGGGCTCGCCGCCCGCGTCCGGCAGGCCAGCGGCGCCTGGATCGCCATGCACCCCGCCGACGCCGACGCGGTCCGCCGGCTGACCGCCACCGACGCGCAGGCGGCCGTCGACGACGAGGTCGAGTTCCTCGTGCGCCTGGGCGCTCCGCGGGACGAGGCGATGGGGGACGTCGGAGGCGCGGAGAACCTCTCCGGCTTCACCCGCATGGCCGTGCCCGACCGGCTGCTGGAGGACGGCGACCGCGCCGCCTTCCCCGGCTGGTCGCTGCGTGCGGTCCACACCCCGGGTCACACCCCCGGCCACCTCTGCTTCGCCGAGGAGCGCACCGGTCTGTTCTTCTCCGGGGACCACGTCCTGCCGCGCATCAGCCCGAACATCTCCAGCACCCGAGGCGGCTCCCCGGACCCGCTGCGGGACTACCTCGGCTCGCTGGCCGCCGTGCGGGAGCTCGACCCGTCCGAGGTGCTGCCCGGTCACGAGTGGCGGTTCCGCGGCCTGGCCGACCGCACCGACGCGCTCACCGACCACCACGAGCGGCGGCTGACCGAGCTGCTCACCGCGATCGCCGAGCACCCCGGGGCCACCCCCTGGGACCTGGCCGCCCACCTGACCTGGTCCCGGCCGTGGGACCAGTACGCGCGACGGATGCGGATCTTCGCGGTGACCGAGACCGACGCCCACCTGCGGCTGCTGGCCAGCCGGGGCCTGGTCGTCGGGGACGGCGGTGCGGTGCCGACGTGGACCCTGCGCCCGCGCTGACCGCGGCCGCCCTGGCCGACCGGGTGCTCGGTACCGCCCCCCGGCTGGCCGCCACGCGGCTGGTCTGCGTGGACGGCCCGGCCGGCTCGGGCAAGACCACCCTCGCCGCTCGGCTGGCCGCCGTCCTCCCCGGGGTCGTCGTCACCGTCCACATGGACGACCTGTACGCGGGGTGGACGCTCACCGGCGCTCCGGCGCGGCTGTCCGCCGGCGTGCTGCGGCCGCTGGCCGAGGGGCGGCCGGGCAGCTACCACCGCTACGACTGGGCGGCCGGGCGCTTCGCCACCGGACCGACGCCGGTGCCCGTGCCGGCGGTGCTGGTCGTCGAGGGCTGCGGCAGCGGGGCACGGCCGGTCGACCCCTGGGCGAGCCTGCGGATCTGGGTGGAGGCCGACCCATCGATCCGGCTGGCCCGGGGCCTGGCCCGCGACGGTGCGCACCTCACGGGCGAGTGGCGGCGCTGGCAGCTGACCGAGGCGGCTCACTACGCCGCCGACGGCACGCGCGCCCGGGCCGACGTGGTGGTCGACGGCGGACGGTGACCCGGCTCACGTCCGGCCGGGCGCGCCGGGTCGCGACACACATCGGTAACGCCGGACGGCGACCATGGAGACCGACCGCACGCGAGGGGGACACGTGACCGACACCGTCCGGGAACAGCCGACCGAGCTGCCGCTGGCCGGCTACACCGTCGCGGTGACCGCCGCCCGCCGCAAGGAGGAGCTGGGGGCGCTGCTGGACCGCCGCGGCGCCCGCGTCGTCTACGCCCCGGCGATCCGCATCGTCCCGCTCTCCGACGACACGGAGCTGGTCGCGGCGACGCGCCGGGTGCTGGCGGCCCCGGTGGACCTGGTGATCGCGACCACCGGGGTCGGCTTCCGCGGCTGGCTGGAGGCCGCCGAGGCCTGGGATCTGCCCCTGGTCGCGCACCTGTCGGGCTCGCGCGTGCTGGCCCGCGGCCCCAAGGCGCGCGGAGCCATCCGCGGGGGCGGCCTGGTCGACGCCTGGTCACCGGAGTCGGAGTCGTCCGCCGAGGTGCTCGCACACCTGCTGTCCGGGGCCGAGGGTCCGCTGGCCGGGCGGCGGATCGCCGTCCAGCTGCACGGTGATCCGCTGCCCGATCTGGTCGCCGGCCTGCGGGAGAGCGGCGCGGACGTGCTCACCGTCCCGGTGTACCGCTGGGTGCCGCCCGAGGACGTCACCCCGGTCCGCCGCCTGGTCGCCGGCATCGCCGCCGGTGCGGTCGACGCCGTCACGTTCACCAGCGCGCCGGCGGCGGCGAGCCTGCTGCAGGTGGCCGACGAGACCGGCCACCGGGAAGCGCTGGTGGCGGCCTTCAACGACCGCGTGCAGGCGGTCGCCGTCGGCCCCGTCACCGCCGCGCCGCTGGACGCGGCCGGGATCCCGTCCTTCCAGCCGGCCCGCGCGCGCCTGGGGGCGCTGGCCCGCGAGGTGGTGGCCCGGCTCCCCGAGCGGGACCCGGTGCTGCAGGTCGGGCCGCACACCCTGCAGGTCCGCGGGCACGCCGCCGTCGTCGACGGGCAGCTGGTCGAGCTGCCGCCGGGACCCCTGGCGGTGCTCCGGGAGCTGACCCGCCGGCCCGGCCACGTCCTCCCCCGGGCCGACCTGGTGGCCGCGCTCCCCGGCGGCGGGGACGGGCACGCGGTCGAGATGGCGGTGACCCGGCTGCGCGCGGCGCTCGGCGCGCCGCTGGTGGAGACCGTCGTCAAGCGCGGCTACCGCCTGCGGGTGTGAGACGCCGGCGCAGGCTCAGCGCAGGTCGAGGCGCATGAGCACGCGCGGGAAGCCGTTGAGGACGGAGCCGGTGTCGGCGGCCTTTCCGAACCCGGCGCGCTCGAACAGCGCCCGCGTGCCCACGTAGGCCATGGTGAGGTCGACCCGCTGCCCGTCGTTGTCCACGGGGTACGCCTCGACCGCAGGGGCCCCGTGCGCGCGGGCGAACTCCACGGCGCCCGCGACCAGGTGGTGGGCCAGCCCCCTCCCCCGGTGGCCGGGGCGCACCCGGACGCACCACAGCGACCAGACGTCGAGGTCGTCGATCCGCGGGATCCTGCGGTTGCGGGCGAAGCTCGTGTCCGAGCGCGGGTGGATCGCCGCCCAGCCCACCACCTCGCCGTCGTCGTACGCGAGCACCCCCGGTGGCGGGTCCTCCCGCACCAGCTGCCGCACCCGCTCGCCGCGCGCGGGCCCGACCAGCTCGCGGTTCTCCTTCGACGTCGGGAGCCGGTAGCTCAGGCACCAGCACACGTTCGCGTCCGGCCGCTTCGGGCCGACCATCGTCGCCACGTCGGCGAAGCGGACGGCCGGCCGCACCTCGATCGCCATGCGGCGATGGTGGCACGGCCCACCGACCACCCGGCCGGCCGCGAGCTCACACCGCGCGATCGGCGCGGTGAGGGGGTCGTTCCCGAGAGGTCACACGAGCGCGGCCACGCGGAAACGGCCGGTTCCTAGCGTCGGACGCCACGAGGAGCCGCCCGTCGGGCGGCCGGGGAACCGAGGGATGCGCCCATGACCACCACCCCCACCGCCCGCCCCACCGGCGAGCTGGCCGCACGGGCCTCCGCCCCTCCCGCCGCGGCCCGGCGCGGCCCCCGCTGGATCGACGACTACGACCCGGAGGACCCGCGCTTCTGGGCCTCGCCGCAGGGCCGCCCGGTGGCCCGGCGCAACCTGGCGTGGTCGGTGCTCGCCGAGAACATCGGGTTCAGCGTCTGGCAGATGTTCAGCGTCGCCACCGCGGTGCTGGCCTCGATCGGCTACGGATTCACCAGCGACCAGCTGTTCTGGCTGGTCGCCACCGCCGGCCTGGTGGGCGCGATCATGCGGGTGCCCTACACCTTCATGCCGGCGCTGGTCGGCGGCCGGAACTGGACCGTGGTCAGCGCCGCCCTGCTCTTCGTCCCGGTCACCCTCCTCACGATCGCCGCGACCACCGGGCAGCCGTACTGGTTCTGGGTGCTCACGGCCATCACGTGCGGCTTCGGCGGGGGGAACTTCGCCTCGTCGATGGCGAACATCTCCTTCTTCTACCCGGACAAGGAGAAGGGCTTCGCGCTCGGGCTCAACGCCGCCGGCGGCAACATCGGCGTCGCGATCATCCAGCTCGTGGGCCCGCTGGCGGTCACCCTCGGCGCGCTCGCCGTCGTGGGCGGCAGCACCGGGACGACCGACGGCGGTGAGGCCCGGTACGTGCAGAACGTCGCGCTGATCTGGGTGCCGTTCATCCTGCTGGCGGTCGCCGGCGCGTGGTTCGGCATGAACAACCTGTCCGGCGCGAAGGCGAACGTCGCCGACCAGGCGGCGATCGCACGCCGGAAGCAGACCTGGGTGATGTCGTTCCTGTACATCGGCGCGTTCGGCTCGTTCATCGGCTTCTCCGGCGCCTTCCCCCTGGTGCTGGCCAACGAGTTCGCCGCCGACACCTACCGCTACGCCTTCCTCGGCCCGCTCGTCGGCTCGCTGTCGCGGCCGTTCGGCGGCTGGCTCGCCGACCGGGTGGGCGGGGCGCGGATCACCGTCGTCACCTTCGTCGGGCAGGCGGTGGCCATCGGCGCGGCGATCGCGTTCCTGCGCGCCGGGAGCTTCGGCGGCTTCCTCGCCAGCTTCCTCGTGCTCTTCGCCGTCGTCGGCATGACCAACGGCTCGACCTACCGGATGATCCCGATCATCTACCGGGCCGAGGCGGCCGCCGGGTACCCCGGCGACAGCCCGGCGGAGGTCCTCTACCGCGCCCGGCGCGACACCGCCGCCGCGGTCGGCATCATCTCCGCGGTGGGCGCGCTGGGCGCCGTCTTCATCCCCCGGGTGGTCTCGGAGTCCTACGGCGCCACCGGCGGCGTCGAGACGGCTCTGCTCAGCTTCTGCGGCTTCTACGTCGTGTGCGTCGCGGTGACCTGGTTCGTCTACCTCCGGCGCGGCACGCTGATGCAGCGCGCCGGCGTCTGACGAACGACCCGGCGCACCGCCGGGTCCGCCCTCCAGGGGCCGGGCCCGGCGGTGGGCCGTGGCCCCAGCGGGTGAGCCCGCCCCGTCCCGGGGTGCAGCGACACCGCCGCAGCGACGAAGATCGCCGGGTGACCGCAGCCGAGGAGACCAGCACCGGGCGCGCCCTCATCGAGGCCGGGAGCCCCGTCGCCGGGTCGATGAGCGGGGCGGCGGCGACGGTCGTCTTCGAGCCCGCGGCGGCGCGGGTGCAGGTGGACGACCGGTTCGCCGCTGTGCTGCGCACGACCGCGGAGGACGCCGCCGGCGTCTCCGGAGCGCGGGAACGGGTGCGGGCCGGTGCCGCGCTGGCGTTCGCGGTGGAGCACGCGGTGACCCTCCACCGCGCCGGCCGGGCGATGCGGACCGACGGCTTCTTCACCGCCCGCCCGGGCAACCGCCCGGTCGCCGACGAGCTGGCCGAGGCCGTCCTGCGCGCCGCCCGCTCGTCCACCGACGAGCGGCGGGTGCGCCACCTCGGCTACCTCCTGGCCGAGGTCGCCGTCTCCCCCGACATCGACGCCGAGCTCGTCGGCCGGGCGCTGCGGCTGATCGGGACGCTGGGCTGGCGGCAGCTCGCGCTGCTCGCCGCCGTCGGCCGGCGGGACCGGGTGCCGCTGCCCATGACGCCGCTGGACGACGACCCCCGGGGATGGGCGGCCTGGGGCGCGCGGGAGGACGTCGCCGACCTGCAGCGCGCCGGCCTCCTCGACCCGCCGCCCGCCCGGCCGCGTCCCGGCGGTGCGGCGCTGCCCCGGCCGCGGATGGCCGACCTGCGGCTGACCCGTCGGGGCGTGCTGGTGCACCGGCTGCTCGCGCTGGAGGTGCTGCGCGAGGACGCCGTGACCGCCGCCCTCGCCGAGCTGGGCCTGCCCCGCAGCTGACCCGCGGCGCATCGTTGCCGATTCGTTACCGGATCCGGTGGTCCGTTCCACTCCCCTGACGCGTCTACAGGGCAGAGGGACGGAAGGGAGGCCGCGATGCCCGGGAAGCACGACCAGCGACCGGAGAGCGCCGCGCTGATCGCCGCGCGCCAGCTGGCCGAGGAGGCGCGTCACCGCCGGGCGGGGGGCGATCTGCGCCGGCGGCGGCAGCCGGCAGCGGTGGCGGCGGCTGGAGCGGCATCCCGCGGACGGGCACCGGGAGCGCACTAGCCTCGCCGTCGCGCGACGAGCACCGTGTCCGGAACGGGGTTGCCGGTCCGCTGGACGGCCCCCGCGTCACGGTCCCGGACCGCGGTGACGATGTCCGCCCACTCCCCCGGGTCGAGCGCCGCCGCGACGTCCTCGGCCGTGTAGAGCACGCCGGGGTCGTGCGTGTGGGTGTGCCCGTGACCCCACCCCTGACCATGGAGGTGGCCGACGACCAGGAGGGTGCCGCCCGGCGCGACGGCGGCCGCGAGGCGTCGGAACACGCCCTCCCGGTCGGTCCAGCTCGCGTGCAGGTAGTGCGCCGTCACCAGGTCGAACCGGCGCTCCGGCGGTGCCCACCCGTCCAGGTCGGCGTGCAGCCACTCGATCCGGCCGTCCAGGCCGCGGGCGCGGGCAGCCTTACCGCCGCGCTCCAGCGCGACGGGCGAGAAGTCGACCGCCGTCACCCGCCAGCCCCGCTCGGCGAGCCAGAGGGCGTCGCCGCCCTCGCCGCTGCCGGCGTCCAGCGCGGTCCCGGGCGCCAGCCCGGCCGCCTCGACCACGAGCTGTCGGTTGGGGCGACCGCTCCACACCGCCGGCGCCGAGCGGTACAGCTCGTCGTAGGACTCCCGGTCGACGGCGCTCATGCGGCCACGCTCCGCTTCGCGGCCACCGCAGCCGCGGTGTCCTCCTCGATCAGGTCCGCGTTGATCATCGCGCCGGCCCGCAGCCCCTGCGCCGCCGCGACGATCACCTGTGCGCTCAGGTCGCCGGCGTTGCCCGCCACCCACACGCCGGGCACGTCGGTGCGCCCGGTCGGGTCGGCGGGCAGGTGGGTGCCCAGCACCGTTCCGTGCATCTCCATCGGCACCGGCACGGCCCCCAGGTCGGCGACCAGCTCGGCGTTGGCGACGAAGCGCGGCGCGACGACGACGGCGTCGCGCTCGACGACCTCCCCGGAGGCGAGCCGCACGTCCGCTGCCCCCTCCAGACCGGCGACCTCGCCCCGCACGATCCGGACGCCGCGGGCCGCCAGCCGCTCGAGCTCTTGGTCCGTCGGCTCCGCGCCGGTGTGCACGAAGAGGGTGACGTCGTCTGTCCACTGCCGCCACAGGTTCGCCGCGTAGGCGCCCATGGGGCCGGTGCCGAGGATGCCGACCGCGCGGTCGCGCACCTCCCAGCCGTGGCAGTAGGGGCAGTGCAGCACCGTGCTCCCCCACCGCTCGGCCACCCCGGGGATCTCCGGCAGGTCGTCGGTCAGCCCGGTGGCCAGCAGCACCCGCCGGGCGCGCACCCCCGCGCCGCCCTCCAGATCGAGGGCGAACCGGTCGTCCTCGCGGCGGACCGAGACGACGCGGCCGGAGACGATCTCCCCGCCGTAGCCCTCCACCTCCCCGCGACCGACCGCGTACAGCTCGGCCGGCGGGGTGCCCTCCCGGCCGAGGTAGTTGTGCACGTGCCCGGCCGGTGCGTTACGGGGCTCCCCCGCGTCCACGACCAGCACGCTGCGCCGGGCGCGGGCCAGGGTGAGCGCTCCGCTCAGCCCTGCCGCGCCGCCTCCGATGACCACCACGTCGTATCGCTCGTCCATGCCCGCCACTCTGAACCGGAGTGAGTCCCTGTGGCAACGAAGCTTGCTGCAATGGCAAACTGCACGCCATGACGGACGACGACGTGCTGCAGAACGTGGGCCCACGGCTGCGCGCGCTGCGCAGCGAGCACGGCCGGACGCTGGCCGAGGTCGCCGAGGACACCGGCATCTCGGTGAGCACGCTGTCGAGGCTGGAGTCGGGCGGCCGCCGGCCCACCCTGGAGCTGCTGCTCCCCCTGGCGCGCGCGTACGGCGTGGCCCTCGACGCCCTGGTGGACGTGCCGGCCCCGGCCGATCCGCGGGTGCACGGGCGCCCCATCCAGCACGCGGGCGCGACGATGGTGCCGTTGACCCGGCAGACCGGCGGGCTGCAGGCCTACAAGCAGGTCATGCCGCCGCGCTGGCAGGCCGACAACACCGAGCAGAAGGTGCACGACGGCTACGAGTGGCTCTACGTGCTCTCCGGCCGCATCCGGCTGCGGCTCGGCCCCCGCGACTTCGTGCTGGAGCCCGGGGAGGTCGTCGAGTTCGACACCCGCGTACCGCACGCCTTCTCCAACCCGTTCCCCGAGCCGGCCGAGGCGCTCACCCTCTTCGGCCCCCAGGGCGAACGCATGCACGTCCGCGCCCGCCCTGCGGCGTCCGCTGAGCTCACACGGTGACGACCACGTTGCCGTCCTGCTCGCGCACGGGGTGGACGCGGATCGGTGCGGCTCCCGACGTCGAGGCGCCGTCGCGCCACCGGTAGGCGAACAGGTGCAGCGGGCAGACCAGCACGTCGACGTCGGTCTGCCCGTCGGCGAGCGGTCCGCCGGCGTGCGGGCAGGCCGCCTGGGTGGCGTGCAGCGAGCCGTCGCGCAGCCGGAAGACCGCCACCTGCACACCGCCGGCGACGAACGCCCGGCCTTCGCCGAACGGGATGTCGGCCACCCGGCCCACCACGTGCTCGCGGCCCTGGATCGGCGCGGCCGGCCCGGGCGTGCTGACGCCCGTGGCAGGGCTGCCGGTCTCCGTGCCGGGCGTGGTCGGGCGGGCCGGCTCGCGCGTGTGGTCGAGCCGGGCGGCGGCGGGGCTGCTCAGGCTCATCGGACCGGCACCTTCGGCAGCGGGATCAGCGGGAGCGACGGGCGGAACTGCCCGGGCGTGGCCGGTTCCCTGCCGTCCTGCCCCCAGGGATCGGTGTAGGCGTCGACCGACTTCTGCATGTTCGCGTCGAGGTCGGCGACGATGCCCTCGCTGTCCTCGAGCAGCACGGCCTTGATCTTCTCCAGCCCGATCCTCGGCACGAAGTCGTAGGTCCGCTCGAGCCAGTTGGCGTTCTCCCGGTAGTACTGCATGAAGCGCCCGGCCAGGGTGATGACCTCCTCCGGGGAGCCGACCGTGGCCAGCAGGTCGCCCTTGCGGATGGTGGCCCCGGCGGCGCCGCCGACGTAGACCTCCCACTTCCCGTTGCCGATGGCCACGACCCCGACGTCCTTCACGTAGGCCTCGGCGCAGTTCCGCGGGCACCCGACGACGGCGAGCTTCATCTTCGCCGGGCTCTCGATGCCCTGGAAGCGGGTCTCCAGGTCGATCCCCAGTTGCGTCGAGTCGCCGAGCCCGAAGCGGCAGAAGTCGCTGCCCACGCACGTCTTGACCGTGCGGAAGCTCTTGCCGTACGCGTAGCCGCTGGGCATGCCCAGGTCGGCCCACATCGCCGGCAGGTCCTCCTTGCGGACACCGAGCAGGTCGATCCGCTGGCCGCCGGTCACCTTGACCATGGGCACCTCGTACTTCTCGGCGACGTCGGCGATCTTGCGCAGCTGCGCGGGTGTGGTGACCCCGCCCTTCATCTGCGGGACGACCGAGAAGGTGCCGTCGCGCTGGATGTTGGCGTGCACCCGGTCGTTGATGAACTCGCCGTCCTTCTCGGGGACGAAGTCGTGGCCCCAGATCATCTTCAGCAGCGAGGTGAGCCCCATCTTCGACTTCGCGTCCTCCTTCCCGCCGGGCGCGAGCGTCGCGAAGACCGCGGACACGCTGCGCAGGTCGTGCTCCCGGATGGCCCGCATCAGCTCGGGCTTGGGCATGGGGACGCCCGGCACGTACCAGGACGCCGCGGGGTCCTCGGCGAGGTCGCCGTCGGCGGCCCACTCGACGATCTGCTTCACCAGCGACTTGCACGAGCCGCAGCCCTTGCCGGCGCGGGTGCGGTCCATGACCTCGCCGACGCTGCCGCAGCCACCGCTGACCGCACCGCAGATGTCGCCCTTGGTGACGCCGTTGCAGTTGCACACCTGGCTGTCGTGCGGCATGTCGGCGACGCCCACCTCCTCCGCCCCGTCGGAGAGGTCGACCAGCAACCGGATCCGCTCCTCCGGCAGCGGGGCACCCCGGTCGAACGCCTGGGTGAGGAAGGCGACCTTGCGGGTGTCACCCAGCAGCGTCGCGCCGACCAGCTTGTCGTCGCGGATCACCACCGACAGGTGCACGCCGCGCTTGGGCTCGGAGATGACCAGGAACTCGTCGTCGTCCCGTTCGGGGGTGCTGATCCCCATCACGGCGACGTCGACGCCGGCGACCTTGAGCTTCGTGGCGGTCCGGCTGCCGTGGTACTCGGCGCCGGGGTCCGTGCCGGTGAGCACGTCGGCCAGCACCTTCGCGTGCTCCCAGGCCGGCGCGACGAGACCGTAGACCTCACCGCGGTGCTGGGCGCACTCGCCGATGGCGTAGACATCGGGGTCGTCGGTGCGCAGCTGGTCGTCGACGACGATGCCGCGCTCCACCTCCAGCCCGGAGCGCAGCGCGATGTCGGCGTGCGGCCGCACGCCCGCGGCGACCACGAGCAGGTCGCAGTCCAGCCGCCGGCCGTCCTTCAGCAGCACCCCCTCCACGCGCCCGTTCCCGAGCACCTCGGTGGCCAGGACGTCGAGGTGCACGGTGATGCCGAGGGACTCGACGCTCTTCTTGAGGATCGCGCCGGCCTCGGCGTCGAGCTGGGCGTTCATCAGCCACGGCATGGCGTGCACGAGCTCGACCTGCAGGCCGTGGCCCTGCAGCGCCCGCGCCGCCTCCAGGCCGAGCAGCCCGCCGCCCATGACCACGGCGCGCCGGCAGCGGCCGGTGGCCTCGAGCATGGCCCGGGTCTCGTCGATGGTGCGGAAGCCGTACACGCCGGGTAGCAGGGCGCCGTCGTCGGTCCGCACGCCGGCCATCGGAGGGATGAAGGAGTAGCTGCCGGTGGCCAGGACCAGGTGGTCGTAGGGCGTGACGCTGCCGTCGGCGGCGTGCACCTGCTTGGCCGCGGTGTCGATCCGCTCGATCCGGACGCCGGCGCGCAGGTCGACGCCGTTGTCGGCGTACCAGTCGTGGGAGTTGAGGACGATGTCGTCCTCGTGCGACTCCCCGGCCAGCACCGGCGAGAGCATGATCCGGTTGTAGTTGCCGTGCGGCTCGTCGCCGAAGACGGTGATGCGGAACTGCTCGCCGCCGCCGCGCTCGAGCACCTCCTCGACGAAGCGGGCACCGGCCATGCCGTTGCCCACCACGACCAGCCGGCCGCGGGGATCGGGGTCGTCGTCCAGGTGCAGCGTCGTGGCGGCGGTGAGGCGCGCGCCCAGGATCGTCGTCATCTCAGACCTCCACCAGTCCCAGGTCGACCACGATCTCGCCCGTGACGCCCTCGGGGGCCGCCGCGTGCAGCTCGACGACGGAGCCGCCCACCAGGTCCTCGACGACGCGCAGCGGCACGTGGGTGTCGGCCTTCGCCCCGATCGGGAACCAGCGCATCGGCTCGCCGTCGCGCACCAGCAGCACGTAGACCAGCTCGGTGGTCGCGTTCCCGCCGCGGAAGTACAGGGCCTGGGCGCTGCATCCGGGGGGCACGGTGTAGCGCAGCGCCGGGTCGACGGGGCCGGGCTTGGCCAGCCCCTCGCCGGTGATCGGGAAGACGCCTTGCAGGAAGCGGGGGGTGCTCTTCACGGGGGTTCTCCTGATCGTCGCGGAGCGGGACGTCGTCGAGCGGGACGGCGGGTGCGGAACGGGCGCGGGGGCGGGCCGGTGGCCGGCCGGTCGGGGCTGGGTGGCCGCGGGCGGGGGCGGGATCTGCTCCTCGGGACCGGCGACGCGGGCGACGGCGACGGCGCAGACCTTGAAGGGCGGCATCTTCGACGTCGGGTCGAGCGCACCGGCGTCGGTGAGGGCGTTCGCGCCGGCCCAGTGGAACGGCACGAAGACGACGTCCGGCCGGATCGTGTCGGTGACCTGGGCGTGGAACCGTGCGCGGCCGCGGCGGGTGGTGAGCTCCACGACGTCGTCCTGCGCGATGCCGAGCCGGCGGGCGAGGTCGGGGTGCAGCTCCGCCCGCGGGCTCGGCGCGACCAGCTGGAGGCTGCGCGTGCGGCGGGTCTGGGTGCCCGACTGGTACTGGGCCAGGACCCGGCCGGTGGTGAGCACGTAGGGGTGGTCGGCGTCGGGGAGTTCGTGGGCGTCGGCGTGCTCGACCCGGAGGAACCGGGCCCGGCCGTCGGGGGTGGCGAACCGCTCGGTGAACAGCCGTGGCGTGCCGGGGTGCTCCGGGGCGGGGCAGGGCCAGAAGACGCCGCGCTCCTCGTCGATGCGCCGGTAGCTGATGCCTGCGTAGTCGGCCGCTCCCCCGGCGCTCGCGCGGCGCAGCTCCTCGAACACCGCCTCCGGGTCGCCGCTGAACTTCTCGCCGACCCCGAGGCGGCCGGCCAGCTCGGCGAGCAGCTGGAGGTCGTCGCGGACGCCGTCGGGCGGGTCGAGTGCCCGGCGGCGCCGGATGACCCGGCCCTCGACGTTCGTCATCGTCCCGGCCTCCTCCGCCCACATGGCGCTGGGCAGGACGACGTCGGCCAGCTCCGCGGTCTCGGAGAGGAAGAAGTCGCTGACGGCGAGGAAGTCCAGGTCGCCGAGCCGGCTGATGACCCGGCGCGCGTCGGGCGCGCTGACCGCGACGTTGCTGGCCAGCACCAGCAGGGTGCGCACGCCGCCGTCGCTGCCGAGCGCGTCGAGCAGCTCGAACGCCGACCTCCCCGGCTGCGGGAGGTCGTCGGGATCGACGCCCCAGACGGCGGCGACGTGCGCGCGGGCGGCGGGGTCGGCGAGCGAGCGGTAGCCGGGCAGCTGGTCGGCCTTCTGCCCGTGCTCGCGGCCGCCCTGCCCGTTGCCCTGGCCGGTGATGGTGCCCCAGCCGCTGCCCGGCCGGCCCGGCAGGCCCAGGGCCAGGGCCAGGTTGATCCACGCCTGCGCGGTGTCGGTGCCGTTGCGGTGCTGCTCGGCACCGCGCGCGGTGAGGATCATCGCCTTCTCCGCCCGGGCGAGGGCGAAGACGGTGCGCCGCTGGTCGGGAACGGGCACGCCGGTGAGCCGCTCCACCCGGTCGGGCCAGTACGCGCCGACGCCGGCCCGCACGTCCTCGAACCCGGTGGTGCGGGCGGCGACGTACTCCTCGTCGACCAGCCCCTCGGCGAGCGCGATGTGCAGCAGCCCGTTGGCCAGCGCCAGGTCGGTGCCGGGCAGGGGCTGCAGGTGCAGGGCGGCGTTCCGGGCGGTGGCCGTCCGCCGGGGGTCGACGACGACGTGCTGCGCGCCCCGCTCGCGGCCGGCGTCGAACCACTGCATGGCCGGCGGCATGGTGTCGGCCGGGTTGCTGCCCACGAGGACGACGACGTCGGCCTCGGCGATGTCCGACAGCGGGAAGGGCAGCCCGCGGTCGATGCCGAACGCGCGGTTGGCGGCGCCCGCCGCCGAGGACATGCAGAACCGGCCGTTGTAGTCGATCGCACTGGTGCGCAGCGCGATCCGGGCGAACTTGCCGAACTGGTAGGCCTGCTCGTTGGTCAGCGACCCCCCGCCGAAGCAGCCGACGGCGTCGCGTCCGTGCTCGCCCTGGGTGCGCTCGATCGCGGCGACCACCCGGTCCAGCGCCTCGTCCCAGCCCGACTCCACCAGCGGGCTGGTGCGGTCGCCGGGCACCGCGCGGACCAGCGGGCGGGTGAGCCGCTCGGGGTGGTCGAGCAGCTCGGTCGACGACCAGCCCTTGGAGCAGAGACCACCGCGGTTCGTCGGGAAGTCCAGCGGGAGCAGCGTGGCCGGGCGGTCGCCGGCGGTGACTGCCATCCCGCACTGCAGGGAGCAGTAGGGGCAGTGCGTGTTCGTCGTACGGGAGGTGCGCATGCCCTCGATCGCGGCGGCGGGAGACACGGAGGCGGGCACGGGAGCCAGCCTCGGGGGCGGGCGTTTCCCTTCGTGGACCTCGGCGTCAACGCTGGGTTCCGTCGGCCTCACACCAGGGTGCCCGGCGCTGTGCGGCCGCCACCCAGCATGATCACCGGCAGATCTCACCGACCGAGGGAGAGACCGATGACCGAGCCGGACCCGGCCGCCGACCCCGACAGCCCCGAAGGCCGTGGTGGAGCAGCCGCGGCGGTGCCGGCCGCTCCACCCGGCGCCGGCCGCGCCGGGCTCGACCGGCGCCGCATCCTCGGCGCGGCCATCGAGTTCATCGACGCCAACGGCCTCGCCGCGCTGACCATGCGCCGGCTCGGGGCCCACCTCGGCGTGGAGGCCATGGCGCTGTACCGCTACGTGCCCGGCCGCGAGCAGTTGCTCGACGGGGTCGTGGAGTCGGTCGTGGACGAGCTCTACGGCGACCCGGACGTGCACCTGAGCGCCTCCCACGGCTGGCAGGACTACCTGCAGCGGCTGGCGCACGGGGTCCGGCGGATCGCCCTGGCCCACCCGGAGGTCTTCCCCCTGGTCGCCACGCGTCCCCCCGCCGCCCCGTGGGTCCGGCCGCCGCTGCGCAGCCTCCGCTGGGTCGAGTCCTTCCTCGACGCCCTGATCGACAGCGGCTTCACCGAGGCCGCCGCGGTCGCGGCGTACCGGGCGTACTCCAGTTTCCTGCTGGGCCACCTCCTCCTGGAGGTGTCCCAGAAGGGGGTGAGGATCAGCCCGGAGGACCAGCCCGAGGGGGTGCCCGACGCCGCGGCCGGCACGGACCTGGACGCCTACCCGACCGTCGTCCGCCTCGAGCCCCTGCTGTCGCTCGACGAGTCGGCTGCCGAGTTCGAGGAGGCGCTGGAGAACCTGCTCGGTCGCCTGGAGACCGTGCTGACCGAGGGGCGCGCCCCTCGCCGCGGGGACCCGCGCACCTGATTCCGGGAGCACCGCGCGCCGCGCCGCGAGATGCGTTTACGTCGTAAATGCACGGGCATCGGAGGGGCTGTCCCGGTCTGCGCGAGATGCGACGGACGGGGCATCCCCCTCCACCTCGCCCCCCCCCGGGAGTTCCGCGCATGATCACCGAGCACCAGCTGAGCGACGTCATCGGCAGCACCGCCGTCGGCCCCGACGGCGAGCTGGGCACCGTCGGCGAGGTCTACCTCGACGACGAGACCGGCCGCCCGGAGTGGGCCACCGTCCGCACCGGGATGTTCGGCACCAAGGAGACCTTCGTGCCCTTGGCCGACGCCGACATCTCCGGCACGGAGCTGCGCGTGCCCTACGCCAAGGACAAGGTGAAGAACGCCCCGAACGTCGACGCCGACGGGCACCTGTCCCCCGCGGAGGAGACCGAGCTGTACCGGTACTACGGCCTGGCCACCGCCGGGACCGACACCACCCGCGCCGACACCACCGGCACCGACACCGACACCGACACCGCCCGCGGGGCCGTCGGTCACGACATCTCCGGGCCCACGACCGACGACGCGATGACCCGCTCGGAGGAGCGGCTGCACGTCGGGACCCAGCGGGTGGAGGCCGGTTCCGCCCGGCTGCGCAAGTACGTCGTCTCGGAGAACGTCTCGCAGACCGTGCCGGTGTCGCGCGAGGAGATCCGCGTCGAGCGCGAGCCCATCACCGACGCCAACGTCGGCGACGCCCTCGACGGCCCGACCATCTCCGAGGAGGAGCACGAGGTCGTGCTGCACGCCGAGCGCCCGGTCGTGGCGAAGGAGGCCGTGCCGGTCGAGCGCGTGCGCCTGGACACCCAGACCGTCACCGAGCAGGAGACGGTCACCGGAGAGGTCCGCAAGGAGCAGGTGGAGCTGGACGTCGAGGACACCGACGGCACCCGCCGCTGACCCCGGCCCGCAGTCGGCGGCGTCGGCGCGGCCCCGTGCCCGCCGTCGCCGCCGGACCCCGCACCACCGGCCGGCGACCCCGCCCGCCGCCCCCCTCCTCGAGGAGTTCCCGCATGTCCACCCCAGCTTCCCCCCACGGCGACGACGCCGGCATCCGCACCGACGGAGCGCACCCCACCCGGGGCGCCGGACGCGACGCCGTGGACGCCCAGCACTCCCGCTTCGGCGGGATCAAGTGGGGCGCTGCGTTCTTCGGCTGGCTCTCCGCCAACGGGCTGGCCGTGCTGCTGATCGCGCTGATCAGCGCCGCCGGTGTCGCCGTCGGCCTCACCGAGGGCGTCCCGTCGGTCGAGGAGGCCACCGAGCAGGCGAGCACGATCGGCATCGTCGGCGGCATCGTCCTGCTGGTCGTCCTCTTCCTCGCCTACCTGGCCGGCGGCTACGTCGCCGGCCGGATGGCGCGTTTCGACGGGGCCCGCCAGGGCATCGCCGTGTGGGTCATCGGCCTGCTCGTCGTCCTCGCGCTGGCCGTGGCCGGGCTGCTCTTCGGCTCCGAGTACAACGTGCTCCAGCAGCTCAACCTGCCGCGCATCCCCATCGACGAGGGCACCGCCACGACCGGCGGCATCATCGCCCTGGTCGCGGTCTTGGTGCTGACCCTCGTCGGTGCCGTCCTCGGCGGCAAGCTCGGCGAGCGCTACCACCGCAAGGTCGACCGCGCCGGCTTCTGAGAGGACCCCCTGCCCCCCGCCACTCGCAGGCTCGCGGCGGGACCCTGCAGGGGGCCACGAGCGGGGGCCGTCCCACCGGGGCGGCCCCGTGCGCGTGCCGGGCACGTGGTGGGATTCCGGGGTGACCCCCTCTGGCCCGATCGTCCGGCGGATCGACGACCCCGACGAACCGGGGCCCGACGTCCGGGTGGCCGAGCAGCGCGACGTCCCGGCGATCGCCGCCACCCTCACCGTCGCCCTGGCCGACTCCCGCTGGACCCGCTGGGCGCTGCCCGACGACGGCCGCATGCAGCGGCTCACCCGGCTGCACGAGCTCGACGCCGCCCACCGCGGCGTCGCCACCGGCACCGCCTGGGTCACCGAGGACCGCGACGCCGTCGCCGTCTGGGAGCCGCCGGCCGGCGCGCCCGGCACCCGGCCCCTGCCGGGCGATGTGCGCGCCGCCCTGGCGCGTGAGCTCCCCTACCTCTCCGGTGACCGCGCCCGGGTGGTCGCCGAGACCGAGGCCCTGGTGACCGCCGCGCTGCCCGACCGGCCGCACTGGCGGCTGCGGCACCTCGGTGTCCGGCCCTCCGCCCGCCGGCGCGGCCTGGCCGCCGCCGTGCTGGCGCCGGTGCTGGTGCGCTGCGACGCCGAGCGGACGCCCGCCGCGGCCGCGGTGTTCGGGTGGGCGAACGTGCGGTTCTTCCGCGGGTTCGGCTTCCAGGTCACCGAGACCACCCGCACCACCGACGACGAGCTGCCGTTGTGGGTCCTCGTCCGCGAGCCGCTCTCGCTGAGCTGACCGCCGTCCGGATCCCTGGACGCCCCCGACCGGCCGACCCCGGAGGCCCCGTGCCCAGCCCTGCCAGCCGCCTGCTCCCCCCGCTGCTCCGCCTGCTCCGCTTCCGCCGGGAGTTCGAGCGCCCGGAGCTCATGCTGCGGGGCGTCCAGGAGCGCCTGCTGCGCCCGGTGCCGTACGGACCGCCACGGGGGCTCGGCCCGGTCGAGATCGTGGTGGACGTCGGCCACGCGACCGGCTGGCCGGTCTACCGCGTCCTCCCCCGGACCCGGATGCCGGACCGTGCCGCCGTCTACGTGCACGGCGGTGCCTGGGTGAACCAGATCCACCCGTTGCACTGGCGCCTGGTCGCCCGGCTCGCCGCCCGCAGCGGCGCCGCGATCACCGTGCCCGTCTACCCCCTGGCGCCGGTGGGGACGGCGGCGACGGTGGTGCCCCAGGTGGCCGACCTCGTCGGCGCGCTGGTCGACCGGTACGGCGCCGGGCAGGTCACCGCGGTGGGCGATTCGGCCGGCGGTCAGATCGCGCTGTCCGCCGCCCAGCTCCTGCGCGACCGGGGCGTGCCACCGCTGCACCGGACCGTGCTCGTCTCCCCCGCCCTGGACCTGACCCTGGCCAACCCCGAGATCGACCTCGTCGAGCCGCAGGACCCCTGGCTGGCCCGCCCCGGCACCCGGGCGGCGATCGAGCTCTGGCGCGGCGACCTCCCGCTCACCGATCCGCTGGTCAGCCCGCTGTTCGGGGAGCTGGCCGGGCTCGGTCCGCTGACCGTCTTCAGCGGTACCCGCGACATCACCAGCCCGGACACCCGGCTGCTGGTCGACCGCGCCCGCGCGGCCGGAGTGCCGGTCGACCACCACGAGGAGGAGGGCCTGGTGCACGTGCACCCGCTGCTGCCGGTGCCTGAGGGCCGACGGGCCCGGCGGGTGATGGCCGCCGTCCTCGCCGGCTGACGCGGCGGGCGCGGCGTCGGTCCTGGCCGTGCGGAGATTTCCGCGCGAAGGTGTCGATCCGGCCGGTCCCCGCTCGTACAGGGGGTGAACGACCGGCACCGGACCGGCGCCGAACCCCAGGAGGCAACCATGGCCCAGTACCTGCTGAGCATCATCCAGCCGGTCGGCGAGGTCCCCCCGCCGGAGGAGCTGGCGCCGATGATGGAGCAGCTGGCGGCGCTCAACGCGGAGATGCAGGCGGCAGGCGCCTGGGTCTTCGCCGCTGCGCTGCACCAGCCGGAGGCGTCGACCGTCGTCCGCGCCGAGGGCGCCGACGTGCTCGTCACCGAAGGCCCCTACGCCGAGGCCAAGGAGTTCATCGGCGGGTTCGACGTGATCGAGGCCGACGACCTGGACCAGGCCCTCGGCTGGGCCGGCAAGCTGGCCCGTGTCCTCGGCGGCCTGCCGGTCGAGGTCCGGCCCGTCGCGCAGACCTTCTGACGCCCGTGGACGACGCCGCCGCCGAGGTCGAGCGGGTGTTCCGCGCGCACCACGGCCGGGCGGTCGCCGTCCTGATCCGCCTCCTCGGCGACGTCGACGCCGCCGAGGAGGCTGTCCAGGAGGCCTTCCTCACCGCCCTCGCCCGGTGGCCGGTCGAGGGGATCCCGCCGAGCCCGGCCGGCTGGATCGTCACGACCGCCCGCCGCCGGGCGATCGACCGCTGGCGGCGGGAATCCGTGCGCACCGACCGGTACCTGCAGGCCGCGCTGCTCGGCGGCGCCCCGGAGCCCGTCGAGGAGGGACCCGTGCACGACGACCGGCTGCGCCTGATCTTCACCTGCTGCCACCCGGCGCTGGCCACACCGGCCCGGGTGGCGCTCACCCTCCGGCTGCTCGGCGGCCTCACCACCACCGAGATCGCGGCGGCGTTCCTCGTGCCCGAGGCCACCATGGCCCAGCGCCTCGTGCGCGCGAAGGCCAAGATCCGCACGGCCCGGATCCCGTACCGGGTGCCGCGGGAGGCGGAGCTGCCCGATCGGCTGCCGGCCGTGCTCGCCGTCGTCCACCTGGTCTTCACCGAGGGGCACACCGCCACGTCCGGGGACCAGCTCGTGCGCCCGGACCTGTGCGCGGAGGCGATCCGGCTCGGCCGCCTCCTGGCCGAGCTGATGCCGGACGAGCCCGAGGTCACCGGCCTGCTGGCGCTGATGCTGCTCACCGAGTCGCGGCGACCTGCCCGTAGCACGGCCGACGGCGACCTCGTGCCGCTGGCCGAGCAGGACCGGTCGCGGTGGGACCGGCAGCTGATCGGCGAGGGCCAGACGCTGGTGCGGCAGTGCCTGCGGCGCGATCGCCCGGGCCCGTACCAGCTGCAGGCCGCGATCGCCGCCGTCCACAGCGACGCGCCGACGGCGTCCGACACCGACTGGCGGCAGGTCCTGACGCTGTACGACCAGTTGCTGGCGTTCGCGCCGGGCCCGGTCGTCGCGCTGAACCGCGCCGTCGTCGTCGCCGAGGTCGAGGGGCCGGCCGCCGGGCTGGCGCTGGTGGACCGGCTGGAGCTCCCCCACGACCACCTCCTGCCCGCCGTCCGCGCCGAGCTCCTGCGCCGCCTCGGCCGCACCGCCGACGCGCGGGTCACCTACGACGCCGCTCTCCGGCTGGTCCGGAACGACCGCGAGCGGGCGTACCTGCTGCGGCGCCGCGATGAGTTACCGGTTCCGCTCCGGTCTACGGAGGCATGAACCCTTCCACCACGCTGGACCTCACCTTGACCGCGCCGATCGAGAAGGACGGCGCCTTCCCGACGTACCTGGTCGTGCCGGACTCCGCGGAGCTCCTGGGCACCCGTCGGGCGGTGAAGGTGACCGGCACCGCCGACGGGTACGCCTTCGCGGCCACCCTCATGCCGTCGGGCACCGGCCCGCACTGGCTGCCCCTGCGCGCGGCGATCTGCTCGGCCATCGGCAAGAGCCGGGCGGGCGAGGAGGTCACGGTGCACCTGCAGCAGCGGCTGAGCTGACCGGCCGGTGCGGGGACGTTCCCGCGGGGACGTTCCCGCGGGAACGTCCGACCGTCAGTCCCAGTTGCGGCGCTGCTTCTTCAGCTGGCCGCGCTGCTTCTTCGCCTCGATCCGCCGCTCCTTCGAGCCACGGGTGGGCTTGGTGCGCCGCCGGGCCGGAGCCGGCGGGGCCAGTGCGGCACGCAGGACGGCCGCCAGGCGCTCGCGGGCGGCCTGCCGGTTGCGCAGCTGCTGCCGGTGCTCGCTGGCGACGACCGTCAGCACGCCGTCGACCAGCCGGGTCCCGAGCCGTGACGCCAGCCGTGCCCGCTGGTGGTCGCTGAGGCCCGGGAGGTCCAGGGGCGAGACCGAGAGCTCCACCCGCGAGTCGGCGGTGTTCACGCCCTGTCCGCCGGGGCCCGATGACCGGGAGAACCGCCACGACAGGGCGGCCGCGGGCACGACGAGGGACCCGGTGACGGCGAGGTCACCGGAGGGGTCGTCGGTCAGGGGCACCGCACCAGTCTGGCCGACGGGGTCAGCGACCGGGCGGCAGCGGTCCCCGCTCCAGCTGCTCGGCGGTCCAGCCGGCCACCTGGCCGGCCCACTCGGCGCGTTCGGTCGGGTGCACGCCGCGCAGGATCCGGCGCCAGGTGAGCGCGCGCTGCAGCGGGGCGACGTGGAGCGCCAGATCGCACTGCCGCCGCAGGTCCTCGGCCGCGCCGAAGTCGAGCCACTGGTCGAGGTAGGCGTCCCGCAGCCGGCGCAGCGCCGGGTCGCCATCGGGCAACCGGAGCACGCGGCCGGCGAACCGCAGGGCGACCAGCAGGACGAGGAACGGGTGGGCCACCGAGGCGTCGCCCCAGTCGAAGAAGCGGTGGCGGCCGTCGCGGACGAACACGTTCCCGTCGTGCAGGTCGTCGTGCTGCACGGTGGCCGGGAGGCCGCCGTCGGCGAGCTCCCGGCACGCTCCCGCGTACTCGCCGAGGCGGGCCAGCACGCGGGCGCGGGCGTCGGCGGCGAGGCCGTCGGGGCGGCCGGGCCGCTGCGCCTCGTCGTCGGCCAGCAGGTCCTCCACCAGCTCGGGCAGGCGTTCCGGTCGGTGGTCGGGCACGCCCAGGCCCACCAGCTCCTCGGCGTGCTCCGCGACCTCGACCTGCAGGCGGCCGTGGTCGGCGAGCATCGCCGCCCACGCGGCGGGCTCGGTCGAGCCCGTCCCGCGGAGCGTCGGCCCGCCGTCGGGCAGGAGCACCAGCCGTCGTTCCCGATCCACCGCGATCGGCGGCAGCACCCACTGCGGCGCCCAGCGCCCGAGCGCTTCGGCCAGCACCGGCTCCTGGGCGGACCCGGGCCCGACCGCCTTCAGCCACACCGCGCCCCCGCCCCGCACCGGGATGCGGAAGGCCGTGGACCAGGCCCGCACGTGCGGCTGCTCCGGCGGGCCGTCCGGCTCGAGCCCCGCGCGTACCAGCCGAGCCGCAGCCCAGTCCAGGGCGGCGGCCCGCCACGCGGCGTCGCGCCACGTCGCGGAACCCGCCGTCGCGCCGTCCCCGGGGGTCACCGCCGCACCGTAGGCGACCACCCCTGGGGCTGACCCCGGCGAGGGGTCAGGCGGGCACCGGATCGGCACCGGCAGCCGCACCGGGGCGGCAGCGCACGAGGCGGCGGAGGGTCAGCCAGGAGCCGCGCAGCGCGCCGTGGGTCTCGAGCGCCGCGATCGCGTAGGCCGAGCACGTCGGGGTGAAGTGGCAGCACGGCCGGCGCTTCGGGCTGATCTCCCGCTGGTAGTAGCGGACGGCGGCGATCAGGTGGGCCGCCGCGCCGCTGCCCTGCCGGCCCTCCCGGATCGCCGGCAGCGAGCGCGGTGCGACCAGCAGCAGGTCCATGCCGCACCCGACGGCGTTGGCCAGGCAGCAGCCGGTGTTGAGGAACAGGAGATCGCGCAGGCACGAGTCGTTGCGCCGGCCGTAGCCGTAGCCGGGCGGCGGCCCGTACCCGCGGCGGTAGTGGCCCGCGTAGTGCCCGCGGTAACCGCCCCCGTACCGGGGACGCCGCCGACGAGGACCCCAGCCGCTGCTCCAGATGAACACCATGGACAGCCCTGTACCGCGGGATGATCGAAGGCATGCCTCCGCTGGCCGATGCGCTCGCCGCCGGACCCGTCGTCCTCGACGGGGGCCTGTCCACCGAGCTGGAGGCGCGCGGTCACGACGTCTCCTCGGCGCTGTGGTCGGCGCGGCTGCTGCGCGACGACCCGGCGGCGATCGTGGCCGCGCACGCGGCGTTCGCGGCCGCGGGTGCCCAGGTGGCCACGACGGCCAGCTACCAGGCCACCGTGGCGGGATTCGCCGCCGCCGGCGTGGGCGTGACCGAGGCGCGCCGGCTGATCGCGTCGTCGGTGGCGCTGGCCCGGGAGGGCCAGGGGCCGGGGTGGGTGGCCGGCTCGGTCGGCCCGTACGGGGCGATGCTCGCCGACGGCTCCGAGTACACCGGCGGTTACGTCTCCGAGGTGGGTGTCGAGCGGCTGCGGGAGTTCCACCGGCCGCGGATGGCGCTGCTGGCCGACGCGGGCGCGGACGTGCTGGCCTGCGAGACGGTGCCGGCCGCCGCCGAGGTGGAGGCCCTGCTGCTGGAGGCGCAGGCGCTGGGTGTGCCGATGTGGCTGTCGCTGACCACCGTGGTGGACGACGATGGCGTCGCCCGCACCCGCCGCGGCGAGCGGGCGGCCGACGTGTACGCGATGGCCGCGAGCGTCGACGAGGTGGTCGCCGTCGGCGTCAACTGCGCCGCGCCGTCGGCGCTGCCAGCGGCCCTGTGCGCCGCGGCACCGGCCGGCAAGCCACTGGTCGCCTACCCGAACAGCGGTGAGAGCTGGGACCCGGCGTCCCGGTCGTGGACCGGGACGCCGGGGATCCCCGGGCATGCCCTCGCGGAGTGGCAGGCCGCGGGCGCCCGGCTGGTCGGCGGCTGCTGCCGCGTCCGCCCGGCCGACATCGCCCGCATCGCGACGATGACGTGACGGAGCGGCCCCGGTGCAGGGCCCCACCGCGAGCCTGCGAGCGGGTGGGGGGCACCGGGGCCCTTCCTCAGAGGATGGGCTTGCCGCCGGTGACGGCGATCCGCGCGCCGGAGACGTAGGAGGCCTCGTCGCTGGCCAGCATCACGTAGACGGGCGCCAGCTCGGCCGGCTGCGCGGGGCGGCCCAGCGGCACCTGCTGGCCGAAGCTGTCGACCTTCTCCTCGGGCATCGTCGAGGGGATCAGCGGCGTCCAGACCGGGCCGGGGGCGACGCTGTTGGCCCGGATGCCCTTCTCTGCGTACAGCTGCGCGAGGCTGGCGGTGAAGTTCGCGATGCCGGCCTTGGTCATGGCGTAGGCGATGAGGTTGGGGCTCGGGTTGTCCGAGTTCACCGACGACGAGTTGATGATCGAGGCACCCGGCTGCATGTGCGGGATGGCGTCCTTGGTCAGGGTGAACATCGCCGAGAGGTTCGTGGCGACGGTGAAGTCCCACTCCTCGTCGGAGATCTCCTCCAGCGAGTCGTGGCTCATCTGGAAGGCGGCGTTGTTGACCAGGATGTCGACCCGGCCGAACTCCTCGACGGCCTTCGGGATGATCGTCTTGCAGTGCGCCCGGTCGGAGATGTCGCCGGGCACGAGCACGCACTTCCGGCCGGCCTGCTCCACGTACTTCGCGGTGTCCTGCGCGTCCTCGTGCTCGTTGAGGTAGGAGATCAGGACGTCGGCGCCCTCGCGGGCGAAGGCGATGGCGACGGCGCGGCCGATGCCGCTGTCCCCACCGGTGATGACCGCGGCCTTGCCGGTGAGCCTTCCGGAACCGTGGTAGCTCTCCTCGCCGTGGTCCGGCTTCGGGTCCATCTCCCCGAGCGTGCCCGGAACGCTCTGCTGCTGGGCGGGCTGGGTCTCGGGACGGGGTGATGACATGACGGTCCTCCGGAGCGACTGGCAGCGGGCGCGGGCCCCTGCGGCCCGCACCTCCTGCTCCGCGCGCTACCCCGGCGGAACCCCGCGGAACCGGCGGGTGTCGGCTGCACAGCACACGACCCGGGCGGTGGGAGAGGCGCACGTCGTTGTGCACCCCTCCTACCGCCCGGGTCGGGTGTCTCGCTCCGCCACGTCCCGGGGAGGACGCGGCCCTCCGTCACGCCGCGCGCGCCACCGGGGCCTGGTTGGCCGTGGCGCCGAGCGGCACCCAGCGCATCTCGAGCCGACGCCGGCCCGCGGGGTCGGTCACCACGGTCCACCGGCACTCCGGGCAGAAACGTTCACGCATGGTCCCAGCCACCTTCCGTTTACCTATTGTTCACCTTCCTCTCCGATTACGACGCACCCCACACATCGCCACACTCGTCGTTACCGGATCGTTACCGTCTCTCGGACACGAACGCCCTACCGGACCTGGCTCAGCGGAAGCAGCAGGTCGTCGGGCACGCTGGTAGCCCTGATGACCACGACCGCCGCTCCCCCGCTGCTCGACGACCCCGCCGACCTCTCCGCGCTGCGCGCGAGGGGCGGCGATCCCGACGAGCTGTTCGCGGCCTTCGCCGCCTGGGCCGAGGCCGGCGGCACGCCGCTGTACCCGGCCCAGGAGGAGGCGCTGATCGAGCTGGTGAGCGGCGCCAACGTCGTCCTCGCCACCCCGACCGGCTCCGGCAAGTCGCTGGTCGCCACCGGCGCGCAGTACGCCGCGCTGGCCGCCGGCCGGCGCAGCTACTACACCGCACCGATCAAGGCGCTGGTCAGCGAGAAGTTCTTCGCGCTCTGCGGCATCTTCGGCGCGCAGAACGTCGGCATGCTCACCGGCGACGCGGCGGTCAACCGGGATGCCCCGATCATCGCCTGCACCGCCGAGGTCCTGGCCAACATCGCGCTGCGCGAGGGCAGCGAATCGGAGCAGCTCGCGGACGCGCTCGTCGTGATGGACGAGTTCCACTTCTACGGCGACCCCGACCGCGGCTGGGCCTGGCAGGTCCCCCTGCTGGAGCTGCCGAAGGCGCAGTTCCTCCTGATGAGCGCCACCCTGGGCGACGTCACCTTCCTGCGCGAGGACCTCACCCGCCGCACCGGCCGGCCGACCGCGCTGGTCGCCAACGCCGTCCGCCCGGTGCCGCTGCACCACTACTACGCGACGACGCCGATGCACGAGACGATCCAGGAGCTGCTGGACACCCAGCAGGCGCCGGTCTACGTCGTCCACTTCACCCAGGCCTCGGCGCTGGAGCGCGCGCAGGCGCTCATGAGCGTCAACGTCTGCAGCAAGGAGGAGAAGGCGGCGATCGCCGAGATGATCGGCGGCTTCCGGTTCTCGTCGGCCTTCGGGACGACGCTGTCGCGGCTGGTCCGCCACGGCATCGGCGTCCACCACGCCGGGATGCTGCCCAAGTACCGGCGGCTGGTCGAGCAGCTCGCCCAGGCCGGGCTGCTCAAGGTCATCTGCGGCACCGACACCCTGGGCGTCGGCATCAACGTGCCGATCCGCACCGTCGTCTTCAGCGCGCTGTCGAAGTACGACGGCACCCGCACCCGGCTGCTGCAGGTGCGCGAGTTCCACCAGATCGCCGGCCGGGCCGGCCGCGCGGGCTACGACACCGCGGGCACCGTCGTCGTCCAGGCGCCCGAGCACGAGGTGGAGAACCTCAAGCAGTTCGCCAAGGTGGCCGACGACCCGAAGAAGCGCCGCAAGCTGGTGCGCAAGAAGGTCCCCGACGGCATGGTGCCGTGGAGCGAGTCGACGATGAACCGGCTGGTCGAGGGGGAACCCGAGAAGCTGACCAGCCACATGCGGGTGACGACGGCGATGATCCTCGACGTCGTCGACCGGCCGGGTGACCCGTTCACCGCGATGCGCCGGCTGCTCACCGAGAACCACGAGCCGCGCAAGAAGCAGCTGAAGCTGATCCGCGACGCGATCGGCATCGCCCGCTCCCTGCTGCAGGCCGGCGTCCTGGAGCGGCTGCCCGAGCCGGAGCCCGACGGCCGCCGCTACGACCTGACGCTGGACCTGCCGCCGGACTTCGCGCTCAACCAGCCGCTGTCCACATTCGCGCTGGCCGCCATCGACCTGCTCGACCCCGACTCGGACTCCTACGCGCTCGACGTCGTCAGCGTCATCGAGGCCACGCTCGACGACCCGCGCCAGATCCTCGCCGCCCAGCTCAACAAGGCCAAGGGCGAGGCGGTCGCGCAGATGAAGGCCGAGGGCATCGAGTACGACGAGCGGATGGAGCTGCTCGAGGAGATCAGCTATCCCAAGCCGCTGGAGGAGCTGCTCGGGCACGCCTTCGAGGTCTACCGGCAGTCCAATCCCTGGGCCGCCGACGGTGCGCTGTCGCCGAAGTCGGTGGTCCGGGAGATGTGGGAGCGGGCGTTCACCTTCCGGGAGTTCGTGAACACCTACGGGCTGACCCGCGCCGAGGGGGCGGTGCTGCGCTACCTCTCCGACGCGTTCAAGGCGCTGCGCTCGGGGGTGCCGGCCGCGGCGCGCACCGAGGAGGTCACCGACCTCGTCGAGTGGCTCGGCGAGCTTGTGCGCCAGGTCGACTCCTCGCTGCTGGACGAGTGGGAGGCGCTCACCGATGCCGACCAGGGGCCGGTGGCGGAGGTCGCCGTCCCCGCCCGGCCGCGCCCGCTGACCGGCAACGAGCGGGCGTTCACCGCGATGGTCCGCAACGCGCTGTTCCGCCGCGTCGAGCTGTGGGCCCGCCGCCGCTGGTACGACCTGGGCGAGCTGGACGCCGGCTCGGGCTGGGACGCCGAGCGCTGGGGCGAGGTGGTGCAGGCCTACTTCGCCGAGCACGGCGAGGTGAACACCGGCGCGGACGCCCGCGGTCCCGCGCTGCTGATCTGGGACAAGCGCCCGGACGTCTGGCACGTGCGGCAGATCGTCGACGACCCCGAGGGCAACCACGACTGGGGCTTCGACGTCGAGGTCGACCTCGCGGCCTCCGACGAGGAGGGCGCAGCCGTCATCCGGCTCGTGGACGCCGGCCGCAAGGACTGACCCCGGTCAGGCCGGTGCGGTGACCTCCGCCAGGGCCGTCAGCAGCTGGAGGGCCACCGCCCGCATGCATCCGTCCGGGTCGTAGGCGGGGTCGAAGGAAGCCAGGGTCCCGGAGACGACGGACAGCCGCTCGGCGGCCAGCCGGAGCACGCCGAGCACCTCCTGTGCGGTGAGCCCGTCGGGGGCGGCGTAGCCGTTCGCCGGGGCGATCGACGGGTCGTGCACGTCCAGGTCCACGTGGAAGTGCACGACCTCGACCCGAGCGGCCAGCGCGTCCAGCGCTGCCGCCACGGCTTCGGGACGGCGGGCCACCTCCGGTCGCAGCCACGTCAGACCCGACCCGGCGAGCACCTCCGTCTGCTCCGCCGTGAGGTCGCGGGCGCCGACGAGCAGCACGTCGTCCTCCGGGAGCGGGGCGAACCCCGGCAGCCGGGCAGTCGCCCCGCGCCAGCAGCGCCCCACGGCCATGGCGAGCCCCTGGCCGTCGAGGAAGCCGGAGGCGTCCTCCTCCGGGGTGTTGAAGTCCCCGTGCGCGTCGAGCCAGACCAGCCCGACCCGCCGCTGGTCCGCCCCCAGACCCGCGAGCACGCCGACCGTCTGGTTGCAGTTCCCCGACAGGAGCAGCGGCACCTCGCCCGCGGCGCGCGCGCCGGCGACCGCCTGCGCGACCAGCCGGTGCAGGGCGAACGTCGTGGTCAACTCCGCCTGCCACTCCCCCGAAGGCATCAGCACCTGCTCCCGGACGCCGTACCCGCGCTCCCGCAGCCGGTCCACCGCACCCGCACGGAGGAGCGCTGTGGGCCCGGCGCCCATGCGGACGTCGTGTCGCCCGGAATCCCACGGCACGACGAGCAGTCGCACCACCGACGGGTCACCTGCAGCCGGCATCACACGAGGCATCCGATCACCGCGCCGCGGCCGTGGCCATGCGACGGCGATGATCACGGTATGGGTGGCCTGGATCTGCGACACGTCACGACTGCCCGGCTCCACCTCGACGCCGTCACCCCCGGCGACCTGGACGAGCACTTCGCGCTCATGTCGGACCCCGGGGTCTGGGGGCACCTGCCGTCGGGCCGGCACGCCGACCCCGGGCGGACGGCGGGGGGGCATCAGCCACTCGCTCGGGCACTGGGCGCGCGACGGTCTCGGCTACTGGACCGCCCGGCTGCGCGAGGACCTGCCCGGGTCGGGGCTGCTCGCCGGGCACGTGGTCGGCACCGGCGGCTGCGCCGTCCGGGTGGGGACGGCGTGGTGGAACCTCTACTACCGCTTCGCCGCGCCCGCCTGGGGCCGCGGACTGGCGGCGGAGATGGTCGACGCCGCGCTCGACGCCGCGCGCGCCGTCCGACCGGAGCTGCCGGTGGTCGCCTACCTGCTCGAGCACAACGTGCAGTCGAGGGCGCGGGCCGAGCGGGCCGGGCTGGAGCTGGTCTGGCGCGGGCCGGACGCCGGCAACCCCGATCCCGCCGCCGTCCGGCTCGTCTACGCCGATCGCGCGCTCGACGACGTCCTGCTCGCTCGCGTCACCGCGCACGACTGATCGGCGGCGACCCGCTCAGCCCCGGGGCAGCTGCAGCTTCCCGTCGACCCGCCGCGGGATGCCCTGGTAGCCGTCCGTCAGCTCCTCCGGCAGCACCTCGGCGGGAGCGCCCTGCCAGGTGACCGGCCGCAGGAACCGGCGGATCGCCGTCGTCCCCACCGAGGTGTGCTGGGAGTTCGTCGACGGCCACGGCCCGCCGTGGTGTTGGGCCCAGGAGACGGCGACGCCGGTCGGGTAGGCGTCGTAGACGATCCGGCCGGCCAGCGTGCGCAGCTGCTGCGAGACGGCGAGCGGCAGTTCGGTCTCGCCGTCACCGCGCAGCACCGTGGCGGTCAGGGACGAGGGAAGAGCGGCGAAGGCGGCGAACAGCTCGTCCTCGCCGTCGTAGCGGGCGACGACGCTCACCGGTCCGAAGCACTCCTCGGTGACCTCCTCCGGCAGGTCGGCGGCGGCGGTGGTGAGCAGCCGGGGGACGGCGCGGAAACCCTCGTCCGGGGTCTGCTCGCCCCGGGCCACCTCCTCGACGCCCGGTGCGGCGGCCAGGCCGTCGGAGATGCGGCCGTATGCGGCGGCGATGCCCTCGTTGAGCAGCACCGGTGCCGGCGCCGAGCGGACCGCCTCGGCCATCGCGTCGACGACCCGGTCGCCCTCGGGGCCGGCCGGCACGAAGGCCAGCCCGGGCTTGGTGCAGAACTGGCCGCCGCCGAGCGTGAAGGAGCCGACCAGCTCGCGGCCGATGGTCTCGCCGCGCTCGACGGCGGCCTGCGGGGTGACGACCAGCGGGTTGAGGCTGGACAGCTCGCCGAAGAACGGCACCGGGTCGGGACGCCGCTCGATGATCTCCAGCAGCGCGCGCCCGCCGTTGACCGAGCCGGTGAAGCCGACCGCGCGGATCGCCGGGTGGGCGACGAGGTCGGCCCCGGCCTGCAGCCCGTGCACGATGCCGAGGGTGCCCTCGGGCGCTCCGGCCTTGCCGGCGGCCTCGGCGAGCACCTCGAACACCAGCTGCGACGTCGCCGGGTGGGAGCCGTGCGCCTTGACGACGACGGGGCAGCCGGCGGCCAGCGCCGACGCGGTGTCACCGCCGGGCACCGAGAAGGCGAGCGGGAAGTTGCTCGCGCCGAACACGGCCACCGGACCGATCGGCACGAGCATCCGGCGGAGGTCCGGCCGCGGGCCCATGGGGGTGTCACCCGCGTGGTCGATGGCCGCCTCGAGGTAGCTGCCCTCCTCGAGCACCTCGGCGAACAGCCGGAGCTGGTAGCAGGTCCGGGTCAGCTCGCCGTTCAGCCGGGTGGTGCCCAGCGCCGTCTCGCGGTCGGCGACGGCCACGACGTCCTCCCGGCGCCCCTCCAGGGCGTCGGCGAGGGTGCGCAGCAGGGCGGCACGGCCTGCCCGGCCGAGCTCGTCGAGGGCGGGCGCGGCGGCCAGCGCCGCGGCGCAGAGGCGGTCGACCTCCTCGGTGGTGGTCTCCTGGGCGACGACCTCGGCGGCCTCGCCGGTTCGGGGGTCGATGCTGACGACGTCCATGGGGTGCTCCTCAGGGGTGCGGGGTTCAGCGGGGCGCGTCGAGGCAGGTGCGGGCTCAGGAGACCTTGGAGACCAGGGCCGTCAGCTCGGCCAGCTCCGCCTCGGTCAGGTCGGTCAGGGGCGGGCGCACCCGGCCGCCGTTCCGGCCGACGGCGGTCAGCCCGGCCTTCACGATCGAGACCGCATAGCCCTTGGCCCGGTCGCGGATCTCGGTGTAGGGCAGCACGAAGTCGTTGAGCATGCCGTACACGGCGCCCCTGTCCTGCGCGCGCACGGCGGCGTAGAACCTGAGCGCGAACTCCGGGAGGAAGTTGTAGAGCGCCGAGGAGTACGTGGTCACGCCCAGCTGGAGGAGCGGCAGCGCGAACGTCTCGGCGGTGGGCAGCCCGCCGATGTAGATCAGCCGGTCACCGACGCGCGCGTAGGTGCGCGTCATCTGCTCGATGTCCCCGACGCCGTCCTTGAGCCCGATCAGGTTGGGGTTGCGTTCGGCCACCTCGGCCACCGTGGTGTCGCTGAGCACCGCGTTGGCCCGGCTGTAGACGATGACGCCCAGGTCGGTGGACCGGCACACCGCGCTGATGTGCTCGACCAGGCCACGCTGGCTGGCCTCGGTCAGATAGGGCGGGAACAGCAGCAGCCCGGATGCCCCGGCTGCCTCGGCCGCGCGTGCCTGCGCCGCGGACACCGCCGTCCCGCCGGTCGCCGGGGCGATGACGGGGACCCGCCCGGCGACCTCGTCGACGGCGACACGCACGACCCGGTCCAGCTCCGCGGAGGTCAGCGAGAAGCCCTCGCCGGTGCCGCCGGCCGCGAACAGGCCGGCCACGTCGAAGCTCGCCTGCCAGGCCAGGTGCTCCCGGTACCGGGGCTCGTCGAACTGCAGGTCGGCGTCGAAGTGGGTCACCGGGAAGGAGAGCAGGCCGGACTTCAGCCGGTCGGCGAGAGCATCCGGGGCAAGCAGCGTCACGGGTGGGTCCTCGGGTCCGGCGGGTCCGCTCCGGGGGGCGCTACGGCGCACCGGGTGGCGGCGGTCGGCATCACGGTAGGAAGGCGGATGGATGCCTGTCCAAGAGCGATTGCGTATCGCGCGATGCCCTCAGGGCATGGTCAGGCCGACACCGTCACCCGGTGGTTCGCCGTTCGAGGACCTCCAGCACCCGCTGGAGCGCCGGGTTCTTGGCCTGCTTCGCCCACAGCAGGTGCAGCTCCACCGGCTCGGGCACCGCCGTCTCCAGCCGCACGAACCCGACGCCGTCGATCGGCAACCGGGCGGCCGAGCCGGGGACGAAGGCGATGCCGCGACGGGCCGCCACGAGCCACAGCATCGTGAGCACCTGACCCACCACGTGCACGGCGTTCTCCGAGGCAACCGGGACGACGCCCACCACGAGGTCGTAGAAGTACCGGGCCCGGGTCGGCGAGTGCATGACCACCGGCTCGGTGGCGAGGTCGGCGGCGGCGACCGGCCGTCCGAGCTCCAGCAGCCGATGTCCGGCGGGGGCGGCCACGAGCATCGGCTCGCGATGCAGCAGGCGGGACTGGAAGGTCTCGGCGTCGAACGGCGGGCGGGCCAGGCCGAGGTCGATCTCCTCGTCGAGCAGCGCGGCCACCTGCTCGCGCGTCACCATCTCGGCCAGGTCGACGTCGACGTCGGGCAGCTCGCGCGCCAGTTCGTTGAGCAGACCGCCCAGGACGCCGTAGGTCGAGGCGGCCGTGAACCCGATCCGGACGACGCCACTGGACCCCGACGACACCCGGCGGGCCAGCTCGGGCGCCGAGTCCGCCAGCGCCAGCAGGCGCCGCGCCTCGGTCAGGAACACCTGCCCCGCCGCAGTCAGGGCGACTCGCCGGTTGTCGCGCTCCAGCAGCTGTGCGCCGACCGCGCGCTCGAGCTTCTGGATCTGCCGGCTCAGCGGAGGCTGCGTCATCGCGAGCCGGGCCGCGGCCCGGCCGAAGTGCAGCTCCTCAGCGACGGCCACGAAACCGCGGAGCTGCTCCAACGTGAAACCCATGCACGCAAGGTATCGATCCCCGGGGCTTCCCTGCAGCACTGGAATGGAGGACGCCGTCGCCGGGGCTCTCCACGGTTTCCTCACCCGGGCTCTCGGGGACACTGCTCCTCGTCCCCCGCCCGTCCCGCCAAGGAGCCCGCATGACCGTCCTCGTCGGATTCGTCCCCACCCCGGAGGGGCGCGCTGCGCTCGACGCAGGGATCGCCGAGGCGGCCCGCCGCGGCGAGGGAGTGCTGGTGCTCAACTCCGCGCGCGGCGGCGCCCCGGTCAGCGTGGAGGTCGCCGACGAGGACACCGTCCGCGACATCACCGAGCGGGCCGAGCGCGCCGGTGTCGCACTCGAGCTCCGGCAGGGGATGCGCGACGGCGAGGCGGCCGACGAGGTGCTGCGCGTGGCGCGGGAGGTGGACGCGTCGGTGATCGTGATCGGGCTGCGCAAGCGCTCCCCCGTCGGCAAGCTGCTCATGGGCAGCAGCGCGCAGCGGATCCTCCTCGACGCCGACCGCCCGGTCCTCGCCGTCAAGCCGTGAGCCGGCCCGCGGCGGTCAGATCCCGAGGACCGCGCGGGCGATGAGGAAGTAGACGATCAGGCCGGTCGCGTCCACGAACGTGGTGATGAACGGCGCACTGACGACTGCGGGGTCCACGCCCACCCGCCGGGCGAGCATCGGGGTCAACGCCCCGGCGGTGGTGGCGAGCGTGCAGACCACCAGCAGCGCGGAGCACAGCACCACGGCGATCTCCACCCCCACCAGCCAGGCGGCCGGCGCGAAGCCCACGAGCCCGAGCAGCGCCCCCAGCAGCGCGCCGGTGGCCATCTCGCGGCCCACCACGCGCGGCAGGTCCCCGAACCGCACGTCGCCGACGGCCATGGCCCGGATGACCGTGGTCGCTGCCTGCGCACCGGTGTTCCCCCCGGTGCCGATCAGCAGCGGGACGAACAGCGCCAGCGCCACCACCTCGGCGAGGACGTCCTCGAAGTAGTCGAGCACGTTGACCGTCAGCGTGGCCGCGGCGATGAGCACCAGCAGCCAGCCCACCCGGCTGCGCGCCAGGCCCACGACGCCCGCCGTGAGGTAGGGGCGGTCGAGCGGTTCGGCACCGCCGGCCCGGGCGATGTCCTCGCTCTCCTCCGCCTCGAGCACGCGCATGGCGTCGTCGACGGTGAAGAGGCCGACCAGCCGCCCCTCCCGGTCGACCACGGGCACCGCGACCAGCCCGTGGTCGCGCAGCACCCGCGCGGCCACCTCCTGGTCGTCCTCGGTGCGCACCACCACGGGCTCGCTCATCACGTCGTCGACCGGCACATCGGGGTCGCTGACGAACAGCCGGCGCAGGGACACCACCCCGACGACGCACCGTCCCGCCCCGACCACCGGCAGGGTGTAGATCGTCTCGGCGTGCGGCTCCTCGCTGCGGGCGATCGCCAGCGCGTCGGCGACCGTGCTGCCCACCGGGACGGAGACCACCTCCGGGGTCATGCGCCGGCCCGCGGACTCCTGGGGGTACCCGAGCAGCTCCGTGGTCATCGCGCTCTCCCGGGCATCGAGCCCGGAGAGCAGCCGTGCGGCGACGGTGGCGGGCAGCTCGTCGAAGAGGTTCGCCCGGTCGTCGGGGTCCAGCCCCGTGATCAGCTCCCGGGTCGGCTCCTCCCGCAGCGTGTCCAGCAGTTCCCGCTGGAGCGCGGGGTCGAGGTCCTCGAACACCGCCAGGGAGCGGTCCTTGGGCAGCAGGCGGAAGACCACCGCCCGCGTCGTGGGGTCGACCCGTTCCAGCTCGTCGACCGTGCCGGGGACGTCGAGCTCGGCGAGCACCCCGTGCAGCGCGCGCAGATCGCCGGCCCGGGCGAGCTCGGCGAGATCGGCGGTGGTGTCCATGGCCCCTGTCTACCGGCCCCTGCCGGGGTCCTGCCCCCAGGAGCCGACGGGACCGGTAGCGCGGCGCGGCGCGGCGACGATCACACCCACCTGCCCGCCCGGGCGGCGTCCTGGCGTGCCAGGCTCGTCGGCGATGACCGCATGACCGCGTGGGAGATGGTGGCCGTCGCGGTGGCGGGCGTCGCGGCCGGCGGCATCAACGCCGTCATCGGTTCCGGGACGCTGGTTTCCTTCCCGGTGCTCGTCGGGGTGGGCATCCCCCCGGTCCCGGCCACGATCAGCAACTCGCTGGGCCTGATCGCCGGCAACCTGACCGGCTCGATCGGCTACCGGCGTGAGCTGCGCGGGCAGTGGCCCCTGCTGCTGCGACTGATCCCCGCCTCCGTCCTCGGCGGCCTGACCGGCGCCTTCCTCCTGCTGCACCTGCCCGCCGCGACCTTCGAGGCGGTGGTGCCGGTGCTGATCACCCTCGCCGTCGTCCTGGTGGCCGCGCACCCGCTGGTCCGGCGCCGGCTGGCCCGGCGGGGGGCGGACGAGCGACGCACTCCCCGCATCGGCCCGGGACGGCACGCGGCCCTCGTCGGCACCGCCTACCTGACCGGCACCTACGGCGGCTACTTCGCCGCCAGCCAGGGCGTGATCCAGATCGGCGTCTTCGGCTTCCTGCTGCGGGAGCCCCTGCAGCGGCTCAACGCGATCAAGAACGTGCTGACCCTGACGGTGAACTCGGTGGCGGCCGGCGCCTACGTGGTGGTCGCCACCGACCGGGTGGTCTGGTCGGCGGCCGGGCTGCTGGCCGTCGGCTCGCTGGCCGGCGGGCACGTCGGCGCCCGCTACGGACGGCGGCTGCCCGAGCCGGTGCTGCGGACGGCGATCGTCGTGCTGGGCGTGGTGGCGATCGGGGTGCTCGTCTCCCGATGAGCGTCCTCGAGTTCCTCTTCCTCGTCGCCGCCGGCGTGGGGGCCGGGCTGACCGGCAGCATCGCCGGGCTCGCCTCGCTGGTGAGCTACCCCGCGCTGCTGGCCACCGGCCTCCCCCCGGTCGCCGCCAACGTCACCAACACCGTGGCGCTCGTGCTGAACAGCGCCGGGTCGGTCAGCGCCTCCGGGCCGGAGCTGCGCGGCCAGGGACGACGGGTGGGGCGGCTGGCCGTGGGGGCGGTGCTGGGCGGCGCCGCCGGCGCCACGCTGCTCCTGCTCACCCCGTCCGCGGCGTTCGAACGGATCGTCCCCTGGCTGGTCGCCGGGGCGTCCCTCGTCCTCCTCCTGCAGCGCCCGCCGCGCGAGCTCGCCGTCGAGGGGATGGCCGCGCAGGCGGCGACCCCCGACCCGCGGTGGCTGCCCGTGGCCACCTTCGCCGTCGCCGTGTACGGCGGGTACTTCGGCGCCGCCGCCGGCGTCATGCTGCTCGCGCTGTTCCTGCTCGGCACCGGCGAGGGGCTGGCCCGCAGCAACGCGCTGAAGAACGTCATGCTCGGCATGGCCAACGCGGTGGCCGCCGTCGCGTTCGTGGTGCTGGCCCCGGTCGCCTGGACCGCGGCGCTACCACTGGCGATCGGGCTGTTCGCCGGCGGGCGCCTGGGGCCGCGCGTCGTGCGCCGGGCCCCGCAGACGCTGCTGCGCCGGCTCATCGCGCTGGCCGGCCTGGGGCTCGCCGTCCACCTGGGCGTGCAGGCCTACCTCTGAGCCCTCCCGGCGGGTGTCCGCCGGTCGTGGTCCGGCCGCGCCATGACCACGACCGGCGCCCGCCGGGCTCGGTCAGCGGGCGACGTAGGCCGAGAGGAACAGCACGAAGGCGCTGACCAGCAGCAGCAGCCGGGCGGGGGTCAGCCCGTTCACCAGCCCCGCCGTCGCCTCCATCCACTGCGGCCGCACCCCGGCCTCCCGGGAGCGCTGGCGCACGATCCGCACCTCGTCGGCGAGCAGGACGCCGGCGGCGCCGAGCAGGCCGAGGCCGACGACGGCGAACGCCAGCGCCAGCCGGTCGTCGAAGGCGTCCGCCGAGCCGGCGAGCAGCAGCACGACGACCAGGCCGAGGAACAGTCCGAGCAGGCCGCCGGCGACCGGGGCCCAGGGACCCATGACGGTCATCGGACCGCGCCGTGGCTTGCGGGGGGCCGGTCGCACGCTCACCGGTGCGGTGGCGTGCCCGACCGTCGGCGTGCCCCCCGGGTCGTCGACCGGTGTCGGGTCGGGCAGCGGCGGGACGGGCCCGGCGGCTCCCGCTGCGGTGGCACCGGCGCCGGCGCCGTCGGCGCTCGGCTCGGGCAGGG
The DNA here is from genome assembly GCF_054050815.1 of Blastococcus sp. SYSU DS0552. Classification (NCBI taxonomy): domain Bacteria; kingdom Bacillati; phylum Actinomycetota; class Actinomycetes; order Geodermatophilales; family Geodermatophilaceae; genus Blastococcus; species Blastococcus sp. SYSU DS0552. The sequence goes on along the minus strand of NZ_JBJHAB010000018.1, from coordinate 16,562 downwards.
ACATGGTCTGGTCTCGTTCGCTCATCGCACTCACCTCACGGGCCACGCTAGGCACAGGTGCACCGCGAACGCCGCAGGACACCCCGCCGCCGCGGCGTGGGTCATCCCTCACCCTCCCCGGGCGCGGGAACGCAGGTCAGCGCGTGACCGGCCGGGTGCAGCCGGCCACCGCCGCGCTCAGAGCAGCCGGCGGCTCCCCTGCCGCACCACCCGCAGCCAGCGGTGCCCGTAGCCGTCCAGCGCCAGCTCCACCGCGCCGTCGTCGGCCACCGGGGTGGCGCCCTCCTGCAACAGGTCGTGCAGCCCCGCACCGCCGAGGTCGGGCAACCGCAGCGGGACCGTGCACGGCTCGGCGCCCAGGTTGTGGACGGCGATCAGCGCGCCGTCGTCCCAGGCGCAGCGGTGCGCCAGCACGGCCGCGTGCGGCTGGTCCAGCAGCTCGAAGCTCCCCCAGCCCAGCTCCGGCGACTCCCGGTACCGGCGCATCAGCAGCTTCATGAACGACAGCAGCGAATCCGGGTCGCGCCGCTGGTCGGCGACGTTGACGAACTCGGGAGCGAACCCGCCGCGGACCACGGGGCCGGGCAGCCGGTCGGGCTCGGCCGTCGAGAAGCCGCCGTTGACCCCGTCGTCCCACTGCATCGGCGTCCGCACCGACTGCCGCCCGTCGGCGGAGAGCTCCTCCCCCATGCCGACCTCCTCCCCGTAGAAGAGCACCGGGGTGCCGGGCAAGGAGAACATGAGGCTGTAGACCAGCCGGATCCGGCGCGGGTCACCGGCCAGCATCGGCGGCAGCCGCCGGCGCAGCCCGCGGCCGTAGAGCTGCATCCGCGGGTCCGGGCCGAAGGCGGCGAAGACCTCCGCGCGCTCGTCCTCGGAGAGCTTGTCGAGGGTCAGCTCGTCGTGGTTGCGCACGAACGTGGCCCACTGGGTGTCCGAGGCGATCGACGGCCGCGCCCGCAGGGCCTCGGTGAGCGGGCCGGCGTCACAGCGCGCCAGGGACAGGTACATCGCCTGCATGCCGACGAAGTCGAACTGCATGGTCAGCTCGTCGCCGTCCGGGCCACCGAAGAACGTCACCTGCTCCTCGTAGGGCAGGTTCACCTCGCCGAGCAGGATCGCCGGCCCCGACCGCCGGGTGAGGAACCGGCGCAGCGCCCGCAGGTACTCGTGCGGCTGCGGCAGGTCGTCGGCGGCGGCGTGCTGGGTCTCCAGGAAGTACGGCACCGCGTCCACGCGGAACCCCGAGAGCCCCAGCTGGAGCCAGAAGCCCATGATCTTGGCGATCCCGTCCCGGACCCGCGGGTTGGTCACGTCCAGGTCGGGCTGCTCCTTGTAGAAGCGGTGCAGGTACCACTCCCCCGTCTCCTCCGAGAGCGTCCAGATGCTGTCCTCCTGGTCGGGGAAGACCACCTGGTCGCTGGTGTCCGGCGGCTCGTCCGCGCGCCACACGTAGAAGTCGCGGAACGGGGCGTCGGTGCTCCGGCGCGCCGACTCGAACCACGGGTGGTGGATGGAGGTGTGGTTCACCACCAGATCGGCGATCACCCGGATGCCGCGGTCGTTCGCCGTCCGGATCACCTCGACCAGGTCGCCGTGGGTGCCCAGCCGCGGGTCGACGCCGTAGAAGTCGGTGATGTCGTAGCCGTCGTCGCGCTCGGCGGTGGGGTAGAAGGGCATCAGCCACAGGCAGGTGACGCCGAGGTCGGCCAGGTGGTCGATCCGCTGGGCGAGGCCCGCGAAGTCGCCGCAGCCGTCGCCGTCCCAGTCCAGGTAGGTCTCGACGTCGAGGCAGTAGACGACGGCGTTCTTCCACCACAGGTCGCTGGTGTCGCTGATCCTCACGCCTGCACCGCCTCGACGGGGCCGGGGGCGGTGACCCCGAGCTGCGGCAGCACGTGCTCGCCGAACGCGTCCAGGAACGGCCGCTGCTCCTTGCCGACGTGGTGCAGGTACACCGCGTCGAAACCGAGCTCCAGGTACTCCTGCAGCCAGGCGGTGTGCTGCCCCAGGTCGGCCGATACCCGGACCGGTCCGATGACGTCGCCCGGCCGCACGTGCGCGCTGGCCTGCTCGAAGGCCTCCGGGCTGTCGAGGTCCCAGCACAGCGGCGGCGGGAAGACGTTGCTGCGCCACTGGTCGTGCGCGATCGCCAGGGCCCGGTCGGGGTCGGGGGCCCAGGACAGGTGCACCTGCAGGGCCAGCGTGCCGCGCCCGCCGGCGTCGCGGTAGGCGGCCACCACCTCGCGCAGCTTGTCGTGCGGCTGGTTGATGGTCACCAGCCCATCGGCCCATGCCGCGCCGTTGCGCGCGGTGGCCACGCTGACGGCCGGGGCGATCAGCGCCGGAGACTGCTCGGGCAGCGTGTGGATCCTGGCCCGGTCGACGGTGACCAGCCCGTCGTGGCTGACCTCCTCCCCCGCGAGCAGCGCCCGGATGACCGCCACGCACTCCAGCAGCCGGGCGTCCCGCACCGACTTGCGCGGCCAGGCGTCGCCGGTGACGTGCTCGTTCATCGCCTCGCCGCTGCCCAGGGCGACCCAGAAGCGCCCCGGGAACATCGCGCCCAGGGTGGCGATCGCCTGGGCCACGATCACCGGGTGGTAGCGCTGCCCGGGCGCGTTCACGGCGCCGAACGGCAGCGACGTCGTCACCATCGCCGCCCCCAGCCACGACCACGCGAACCCCGACTCGCCCTGCCGCGGGTTCCAGGGGGTGAGGTGGTCCGAGCACATCGCGGCGGTGAACCCGACCTCCTCGGCGTGCCGGACGGCGTCAAGCAACGCGGCGGGGTGCACCTGCTCGTGGGAATTGTGGAACCCGATCACCGGCATGGCCCGATGCCTACCCGAGTCCCGACGGCGCGGCCACGTGGGACGCGTCGGGGTCGATCGCGGGCCGGCGCCGGACGAGAGCGGCGCCACGCCGGTCCGGACTGCGAGCCGGGGCGCACCCGGCGAGGATCGCGGGGTGACGACGAAGCCGACCACAGACGACTGGGGCATCGATGCGAGCTGGCTGGACGCGCTGGACGAGGAGCACCAGGTAGCCCAGGAGACGATCGAGCAGCTGCGCGCCGTCATCGGCGAGCCGCCGGCCGACCTGGAGGACCGGGCGCCGATCGTCGCCCGGCCCGGGGATGCGCTCGAGGTGGACGAGGCCGACGTCGTCTGCGAGGACGGCGAGGTCCGGCACATCGACGGCGAGCTGCCGGAGGACTTCCCGCTGGGCTACCACTGGCTGCAGTCCCCGGAGGGCCGCCGGCGCCGGCTGATCGTGTCGCCCGGACGCTGCTGGCTGCCCGAGGACCGCGCGTGGGGCTGGGCGGTGCAGCTGTACGCCGCCCGCGGCCGGGACAGCTGGGGCATCGGCGACCTCGGCGACCTGCGGGCCCTCCGGCAGATGGCCGACGAGCAGGGGGCGGGGTTCCTGCTGATCAACCCGCTGCACGCCGTCGCCCCGATCGCGCAGCAGGAGGCCAGCCCCTACCTGCCGGCCACCCGCCGGTTCCGCAACCCGATCTACCTGCGGGTGGACGAGGTGCCCGGGGCCGACGCGGTCGACCTCGAGGCCGATGCCGGCCGCGCGCTGTCCGAGGGGCCGCTGATCGACCGCGACGCGATCTGGGCGCGCAAGCGCGAGGTGCTCATGCGGATCTTCTTCGCCCACGGCGGCGGGGAGGCCTTCGCCCGCTGGCGGGAGGAGCGCGGGCGGACGCTGCAGGACTGGGCGACGTGGGCGGCGATCACCGAGGAGCACGGCGCCGACTGGCACGCCTGGCCCGAGGAGCTGCGGCGCCCGGACGGCCCGGCCGTCGCGGCCTACGCCGAGCGGCACGGCGCCGTCGTGGCCTTCCACGCCTGGCTGCAGTGGGCGCTGGAGCTGCAGTTCACCGCCGCCGCCGAGGGCATGACCGTCATCCAGGACCTGCCGATCGGCTTCGCCGGCGGCGGCGCGGACGCGTGGACGTGGCAGGAGGTGCTGGCCGACGGGGTCAGCGTCGGCGCGCCGCCGGACGCGTTCAACTCGGCCGGCCAGGACTGGGGCTCCCCGCCGCTGATCCCCTGGCGGCTCCGCGACGCCGACTACGAACCGTTCATCCAGTCGATCCGGGCCACCATGGCCGGTGCCGGTGGCCTGCGGATCGACCACGTCATGGGCCTGTTCCGGCTGTGGTGGGTGCCGGCCGACGGGAGCGCGGCGGACGGCGCCTACGTCCGCTATCCGGCCGAGGATCTGCTGAACATCGTCGCCCTCGAGAGCCACCGCGCCCAGGCGCTGGTGGTGGGTGAGGATCTCGGCACCGTCGAGGACGGGGTCCGCGAGGCGATGGCCGAGCACGGGGTGCTGTCCTACCGGCTGCTGTGGTTCGAGGACGACGCCCCCGCGGAATGGCCGGCCGAGGCCATGGCGGCGATCACCACCCACGACCTGCCCACCGTGGCGGGGCTGTGGACCGAGGCCGACGTCGACGAGCAGCGGGAGCACGGCACGGGCACCGAGGAGGAGCTGGAGCGCGGCCGGCAGTCGCTGCTGGCGCACCTCCCGGGTCTCTCCGACGACGCCACGGTCGAGCAGGCGGTAGAGCAGGCGCACGCACTGCTGGCGACGGCGCCGTCGTTGCTGCTGTCGGCGACGCTGGACGACGCCGTCGGGGAGCAGCGCCGGCCGAACATGCCCGGCGCCGACGACCGGCCCAACTGGTCGCTGCCGCTGCCCGTGCTCGTCGAGGACCTGCCGGGCCACCCGCTGCTGCAGACGGTCGCCCGCACCCTCGCCGAGGGCCTCGCCGGCGACTGACTCCGCCGGACGCAACCGGCGCGGCACCTCGTGGAGGTGCCGCGCCGGCGCGCGTCAGGGACCGGTCAGGTCAGGACTCGACGCCGTCCTGCGTGTGGCTCCCGGTTCCGCGGCCCTGGTCGAGCCGGTCGGTGCCCGGGCCGCCGATGAGCACGTCGTCGCCGTTGCCCCCGTTGAGCCAGTCGTCGCCGAAGCCGCCGGACAGCACGTCGTCACCGTTCTCCCCGGCGATCCGGTCGTTCCCGGCGCCGCCGCAGATGACGTCGTCGCCGTTGCGACCCCGGATCTCGTCGTCCCCGCCGAGGCCCATGATCACGTCGCGGCCGTTCGTGCCGCTGAGCACGTCCCTCCCCGCCGTGCCGCGGATGGTGGGGAGCAGGCCCTGGCAGCGCTCCTCCAGGTCGATCCCGAGCACCAGCGGGTCGTGGTCGCTGGAGCGGTACGGGTCCGCCGCGTAGAGGGCCGGGTCGCCGGTGTACTGGTAGGCGAAGGACTCGACCGCGTTGATGTTCCAGTGCGTCACGTCGGTGACCTTCGCGGTCAGCTCGGGCGTGGCCAGCGCGTGGTCCAGGGAGCCCGACATGTCGTCGTACACGTAGCTGTACGAGCCCTCGTCGAATCGCAGCCCCAGGTCGGTCCAGCCGGCGTCCTCGAGGAGCTGGATCGGGTCCTCCTGGGTGTAGGCGTTCAGGTCACCCATCAGCAGGACGTCCCGGTCGCCGGTGGCCTTCGCCAGGTCCGCCGCGAACTGCGCCAGTGACGCCGCCTGCCGGACGCGGTCGCCGTTCCACGCGCCCTGGCCGTCACCGGAGTCCACGTTGTCCCCCTCGGGCTGGCCCGGGCTCTTGGACTTGAAGTGGTTGGCGACGACGGTGAATGCGTCACCGTCCTTGACGAAGGTCTGGGCGATCGGCTCGCGGGCGTTGTCCCAGACGTCCTCGTCGACGAGGCCGGCCGGGTCGCCCACCGGCAGCACGACGTCGTGCCGGTAGATGATCCCGTTGCGGATCACGTCGCGGTCGACGGCGTAGAGCTCCGCCGGCAGCGGGACGTAGCTCCACACGTCGCGGCCGGCCGCCTCGTTCAGCCGGCGGACCAGGTCGGCCAGCGCGGTGTCGGCGTCGCCGGGCGTGAGACCGGTGGAGTCCGTGTCCTCGATCTCCATCAGGGTGACGACCTCGGCGTCGAGGGCCTCGATGGCCGGCACGATCTTGCCCGCCTGCTGCTCGAACTGCTCGGCGCTCCGCGCACCGCGGCCGACGCCCCCGAAGGTCAGGAAGTAGTTCAGCACGTTGAAGGCGCCGACCTGGACGTCCCCACCGACCTCCTCGGGAGCGGTCGGCCGCGTGTTCTGCGGCGCGAAGACACCGTCCGCGGTGCCGTCGGCCGGCTGCAGCCGCCACTGGTCGAAGCCGTAGCCGAGGACGAGCGGCTCGGTGAACGTCAGCTCGTCCCCGACCCGGACCGGCGTCCCGGGCGACAGGTAGGGGCGCGTGGTCGCGCTGACCCGCGCGCTCGTGCCGTCGTCCAGGACGATGCGGCGCAGGGCGTTCTGCGCCGCGATCGCCTCCGCCTCGGCGGTGCCGGGCCGGGCGAGCTCGGTGGGCTGCACCAGGACCCCGCCCTCGGCGAGGGTCAGCTCGCCGTAGCTGGTCAGGTCGTAGACCTCGCTCACGGTGAGGGTGTCGACCGGCGCGACCCGCATGCCCTCGAGCCGCTCACGGGCGGCGTCGTCGGCCGGCAGGTCCAGCGGCGCGGCGTCGGGCAGGTCGTCCGCCGTGCCCTCGGCGCAGACCGCGACGTCCTCGCGGGAGCTGATCTGGGTCTGGCCGAAGTACTCCTGGGCCTGACCGGTCACGGCGACCGTGTCGCCGAGGTCGACCGCGACGGGACTGAACACGAAGATGCCGTCGGAGGTGGCGGCGTCGCCGTCGCCGTCGGCGTCCTGGAGGTAGAAGCCGGAGAGCCCCTCGAGGTCGCCGACGACGGTGCCGCGGACCGTCACCTGCTGCCCGGCCAGCGGCGTCTCCGCGCCCGCGCCCTGGACCGCCCCGATCTCGTGCGTCGGCGTGGTCTCGCAGACGTCGACCGGCTCCTCGGGCTCCGGGTCGGTGGTGCCCCCGCCGTTGACGACGCCCTTCGTGGCGGTCGCCGGGCCGCTCCACACGAGGGCGTCGGCCGCCTCGTCGTACGTCCGGGACAGCGACTGCCCCTCCAGCTCGTTCCCGGCCTCGGACACCCCGATGTCCGTGCTGGTCTGCCCGGCCGCGGGGCCGCCCGCTGCCGTCATCTCCCCCTCGTAGGAGAGGAACTCGAGCACCTCGCCACCGCGGACCAGCGCGAGCCCGTCGGGCGCGCCGTTCTGGATGCCGTTCGACGGGTACTCGACCACCGCGACCGCCGGCGCGTCGGCCGGCGCGGTGACGGCGGGCAGCGCGTCGGTGTCGTCGACGGTCCCGTTGTTCCCGTTGTAGAGGACCACCGACAGCCCCGCGGAGCTCGTGCCCGCCGGGAGCTGCACCTCGACGAACTCGCCGGCGTCGGTGCCGGCGTTGTCGTAGTGGATCTCGGAGACGAACGGGTCGGTGGGCGGCGCGGCCTGCGCCAGGGCCGGGAGCCCCAGGGTGGTGAGGGAGACGGCGACGACGCCGAGGGTGCTGCAGCGCGCGAGGCGTGCGCCGCGGGGGTGAGCGAGCACGGGGGTCCTTCCGGAGGGAACGGGACCCGGCGACCGTAGCGGTGTCGGGTGACGTCCCGGCCGACGCTAGGTGACCGGGCCGTGACGGCAAGTCGGGAGACCACACGAGGCCCGCCCCGGCCGGGGACCTCGCCCCCGCGCCGCGCCGAGTCGAACGCCTGTTCGATCTCGTGGCAGACTGCCGGCATGGCCGGCGGCATGCACCCAGGACGTTCCGGTCGCCGCACGCTGGGCGAGCGCGCGCTCGGGTCCGGGGTCCGGCCGGAGGTCCGGGAGCAGGCCCCGCGCCCGGCGGCGGACCCGGCCGAGGGGCGGCACTGCTGGGTGCACGACCCCCCGGAGGCGCCCGGCACGTGGCCCGGGCTGCTGGTGGAGTGGCAGCAGCGTGCCGGCGCCTGGCACGGCCGGGTGACCTACGCCGTTGCCGGTCCGCACGGGCCCGCACTGGTCGAGGCGTGGCTGCCGGCCGCCCGACTCGAGCCGCGGTGAGCTCCGTCCCGGTTAGCGGGCGCGGGTGGGGGCTATGGCTCCTGCCGACCGCATCCCGACAGACCGGAGGACGTCACGATGACCGACCCCCATGACCGCCCCACCCTCGACGACGTCATCACGCCGGAGGAGCACCCGACCCGGGACCGCACGCAGCACGCGAAGGACCCGCACCCGGCCGACGAGGTGCTGGAGTACCGCACCGAGAAGGAGCGGCAGGCCGTCGGCTCCGACGACGCCGACCCCGCGGGCGCCGACGTCCACTCGGCCACCGACTGACCGAGCGGTCGGCCCGGCCGGCGACGCCGGCGCGGCTGCGCGCCGGCGACGTCGCCTGCTGGCTGCTCAAGAGCACCCGACCGCCGGCGTCCGTCGACGCGGCCTGGCTGCCCGGTACCACCCGCGACCTGGCGCGCTGCGTGCGCCGGAGCTACCGCCTCGACCTCGTCGCGGCCGGGCAGCCGGTGGTCCTGTGGGTGAGCGGGCGCGCCGCGGCCGGCGTCCACGCCGTCGGCCGGGTCACCGCTCCGGTCCACGAGACCGCGGACGGGCCGGTGCTGCCGGTCCGCCTGCTCCGCCTCGACACGCCGGTGGACCGCGCCGGGCTGCGGGCCGATCCGGCCTTCGCGGACGCCGAGGTGCTGCGCATGCCGGCCGGCAGCAACCCGTCGTGGCTGTCGAGCGCGCAGCTGTCCGCCGTCCTCGACCGGGTTCCCCGCGACCAGCTGGGATCATGGCTGCCGTGACTGCCCACCGCCTCCGCTGGGGCGCCCTCGCGTGGGTGCTGACCCTGCAGTTCTTCCTGGCGGAGGCGGTGGCCCAGGCCCGCTACGCCGGGCCCTACTCCCGCACGGACGACGTGATCAGCGCCCTGGGCGCCGCCGACTCCGCCGGCCGGCAGCTGATGAACGCCTCGTTCGTCGTGCAGGCCGCCCTCATCCTGGGCGGGGCCCTGCTGCTGCTCCCCGCGCTGCGGGGCGGGGCCGCCCGTGCGGTGGCCGTGCTGCTCGGCGTCTCCGCCGCCGGTGTGCTGCTCGTGGGCGTCTTCCCCACCGACGGCAACGGCACGCTGCACGCGCTCGGGGCGGTCCTGCACCTGGTCGGCGGCGCCCTCGGGCTGATCGCGCTGGCCTACGCCGTGCGCCCCCTGTCGGAGGCACTCGGCACGACCGTGGTGCTGCTGGGCATCCTGGCCACCGCCGCGACCGCCTTCTTCCTGACCGGTGTCACCCGGTACCTCGGGGAAGGGGGCGTCGAGCGCGCCGCGGCGTATCCGCTGCCGATCGCCCTGGCGCTCACCGGACTGTGGCTGTGGTGGCTCGGCCGGCGCGGCGACGTCGCGCCCGCGGAGTCGTCCCTGGACGCGGCACGGGCGCAGGAGCAGGCGCGGCGGGCGGAGCAGGCGCGGGCACGCGACGAGGCCCTGGAGGCCGCCGCCGGCCGCGACCGGCGGACCGGCGCGACGCGCGGCGCCGACGGGGAGACGTCCGGCGACGGAGACGACGCTGACCCGGAGGACCCGTGGGCGCCTCCCCGCCGGCGCGGCTGAGCGGGGGTTCAGCCGGCCGGCTCGAACCAGACGAACCGCCACGGCTGCGTGTTGTGGATCGACGGCGCCCGCGTGGCAGCCGCCACCACCTGCGCCCGGCCCTGCTCCTCCACCACGAACCCTCCCGACCGGTCTCCACGGAGGACCACCGGCGGTGGCCCCGGTGCGTGCCTACCCCATGGCCGCAGTCGTCCGCACACCCGGTCGTCGATCGGTCCGCCTACCGCTGACCGGCCGCTCCGGCCGGTGCCGGCGGAGCGCCGGCCGCGGGGGCCAGCGCGGGCCGGGTCCGCCGCCGGGACACCGCCACGCCGGCCAGGCACACCGCACCGCCGGCCACCGCCAGCAGCGGGGGCGCCTCCCCCAGCAGCAGCCAGCTGAGCAGGACGACCAGCGGGGGCACCAGGTACGTGGTGACGCCGAGGCGACCGGCGTCCATCCGCGACAGCGCGTAGGCCCAGGTGCTGAAGGCCAGCGCCGTCGGGACGACACCGAGGTACACCAGCCCGGCGACCGAGCCCGCGGGCGCGCGGCCGACATCGGTCACCAGGGCGCCGGCCCAGGGCAGGCAGGCGACCGCGCCGATCGCGCACGCCGTGAACGTGACCTGCAGCCCGGGCAGCCGCCGCAGCAGCGGCTTCTGGGCCACCACGCCCACCGCGTAGGTGACCGCCGCGACCACGCACAGCGCGACGCCGACCAGATCGGCGTCCGCGCCGCGGGTCCCGACGCCGATCAGCACCACGCCACCGAAGGCGACGGTGATGCCGACGACCAGCCAGCGCGGGAAGCCCTCCCCGAGCCAGAAGCCGGCGAGCACGGCGATGAGGATCGGCCCGATGTTGACCAGCATCGCCGTCGTGCCGGCGTCCAGGTGCCGCTCGGCGGCGTTCAGCGCCAGGTTGTAGACGGCGAACCAGCCGATCCCGCAGACGGCCAGCAAACGCCACTCACCGGGCGTGGGGCGCACCCAGCCGCGGCGGGCGACGAGCAGGCCCAGCACCAGCCCGCCGATCAGCAGCCGGCCGAGGGCCAGCGCGCCGGGCGACAGGTCCTGGCCGACCGCGCGGATGCCCACGAAGGCCGATGCCCAGGCGAGCACGGTGACGACGACGGCGAGCAGCGTGCGCCCGTCCGGAGCAGCGGGAGTGGTCACGTCCGCAGAACCTAGGGCCGGCTGCCGACCCGGTCCGGCGGTTTCCGGCCGCGGCACGCGACTGGCACCCGGCCGCCGGGAACTGGCAGGAACGCTGCGGTCCTCAGCCCCGCAGGTGCTCGGCCCACGTGCGCCGGCCACGAGCACCGCGGGTGGGCAGCGCCGCGCCGTCGCGCAGCGCCGTGCCGAGCCGGCCCGGAACGGGGGTCGCGATGACCCGCGCCCCCGGAGCGCGCACCTCTGCCCAGGTCCGCGCGAGGTCGGCCACCGAGTGCTCCTCGGGTCCGCCGAGCTCCACCACGCCGCCGGACGGCGGGGCGCTCACGCGCTCCACCAGGTGCGCCGCGGCGTCGGTGACGTCCACCGGCTGCACCCGCCAGCCCATGGGCACCGGCAGCAGCGGCCCGCGGCGCGCCGTGCCCAGCAGTTCGTCGACGAAGCCGTGGAACTGGGTGATGCGGACCAGCGTGACCGGCAGGCCCGAGGCCAGCAGCACCTGCTCGGCGGCGTACTTGGCCCGGTAGTAGCTCAGGGGAACCCGGTCCACCCCGACGATGGAGACGTACACGAGGTGCGGCGGCCGGGACCGGTCGACCGCCTCGACCAGCCGTCGGGTGCCGGCGACGTCGACCTCCCAGGGGTCGCCCCGGGGGGCGCTCGCCGCGTGCACCACCACCTCCGCCCGCGCCACCGCGTGCGCCAGGTCCCGCCCGGTGGCGAGGTCACCCCGCACCCCTCCCGGGCCGGCGCCCCGGCGCGACATCTGCCGCACCTGGTGCCCGGCGTCCCGCAGCTGCGGCACCAGGTGCCGCCCCAGGCGGCCCGTGCCGCCGGTGACCAGTACGTCCACGGGTGCAGTCTCCCCGGAGGCGCCACGTCTGCGCACGGAGCGGCCGGCATCTCAGATACGAGATATCGTGTCCCGGTGACGCTCACCGACCTGCCTGCCGACGAAGCCATGCGGCGCATCGGGGCGCTCGTCCGCGATGCCCGCCGCCACCGGGGCCTCACCCAGCAACAGCTGGCCGAACGGCTCGGCACCAGCCAGAGCGCGGTCGCCCGCATCGAGCAGGGCAGCCAGAACCTCACGCTGGAGTTCCTGGGCCGCCTCTCCGCCGCGCTCGACAGCGAGCTCATCCGGCTGGGTCCCGCCGGGCCGGCACACCTGCGGGTGACCGGTGGGCGCCCCCTCCGCGGCCGGGTGGCGGTGAAATCCTCCAAGAACGCCGCCGTCGCCCTGCTCTGCGCGGCGCTGCTGAACCGGGGCCGCACGACCCTGCGCAACGTGTCCCGCATCGTGGAGGTCGAGCGCATCCTCGACGTGCTGCGGTCCATCGGCGTCTCCGCGACCTGGGACGAGCACGGGCACGACCTCACCCTCGTCGTCCCCGACGAGCTCGACCTCGACGGCATCGACGCCGACGCGGCCCGGCGGACCCGCAGCATCATCATGTTCCTGGGCCCGCTGCTGCACCGGGCCGGCGCGTTCCGGCTGCCCTACGCCGGCGGCTGCGACCTGGGGACGCGGACCGTGCAGCCGCACATGATCGCCCTCCGGCCGTTCGGGCTGGCCGTCGAGGCGCACGCCGGTGAGTACCAGGCCACGGTGGAGGGACCGGCCGCCGCGGATCGGACGATCGTGCTCACCGAGCGCGGGGACACCGTCACCGAGAACGCGCTCTTGGCCGCGGCCCGCACCGACGGCACCACCACCATCCGCAACGCGAGCTCCAACTACATGGTCCAGGACCTGTGCCTCTACCTGCAGCTGCTCGGCGTCGAGGTGACGGGCCTGGGGACGACGACGCTGGTGGTGCGCGGACGCCCCGTGCTCGACGCCGACGTCGACTACACGATCAGCGAGGACCCGGTGGAGGCGATGAGCCTGCTGACCGCCGGGATCGTCACGGGCTCGGAGCTGACCGTCACCCGGGCCCCGGTGGACTTCCTCGAGGTGGAGCTCGCGGTGCTCGCCGAGATGGGGCTGCGCTACGAGCTCTCCGCCGAGTACCTCGCCGACAACGGGCACACCCGGCTGGCCGACATCACCATCCACCCGTCGGAGCTGCGGGCGCCGCTGGACAAGGTGCACCCGATGCCGTTCCCGGGGCTCAACATCGACAACCTGCCGTTCTTCGCGGTGATCGCCGCCCAGGCGCAGGGGTCGACGCTGATCCACGACTGGGTCTACGACAACCGGGCGATCCACCTCTCCGACCTCACCCGGCTCGGCGCCGACGTCCGCCTGCTGGACCCGCATCGGGTGCTGGTCACCGGCCCGACCCGCTGGCGGGCCGCGGAGGTCGTCTGCCCGCCCGCGCTGCGCCCGGCGGTCTGCATACTGCTGGCGATGCTGGCGGCCAAGGGCACGTCGGTGCTGCGCAACGTCGACATCATCGCCCGCGGGTACGAGCAGCTCTACGAGCGGCTGGTCGAGATGGGCGCCGACATCGAGGTCTTCCGCGACTAACGGCCCCGTCCAGGGCACCGCCGCGAGCCTGCGAGCGGTGGGGAGGACGGGGTCCTTTCTCACCTCTCCTGGTCGGTGGGGCGGACGAGCACCTCGTTGACCGCGACGTGCGGCGGCTGGGTCACCAGGTAGAGGACGGCGCGGGCGATGTCCTCGGCGTGCAGCGCCCGCATGCTCGAGTACATCTGCACCGAGGCGGCCTTCGCCGCGGGCTGGGTGATGTGGTCGGTGAGCTCGGTGCTGACCGCGCCGGGCTCGACCAGGCCGATCCGCACCCCGCGGCCGGTGACCTCCTGGCGCAGCGACTCGCTGAAGGCGTTCACCGCCCACTTGCTGGCGTTGTACACCCCGGCGCCCTTGCGGGCCTGCCGCCCGGCGACGCTGGAGATGTTCACGATGTCGCCCGACCCCTGCTCGAGCATCCCGTCGAGGGCCGCGTGGGTCATGTAGAGCACGCCCATGACGTTGGTGTCGATCATCCGGCGCCAGTCCTCGGTGTCCGCCCCGGCGATGGTGCCCAGGAGCATGACGCCGGCGTTGTTCACCAGGACGTCGAGGCCGCCCAGTTCCGACCGGGTGCGCGCGACGGCATCGGCGCACGCCCGCTCGTCGGTGACGTCCAGGGCCAGCGGCAGCACCGCCGTCCCGCCGTCGCGCAGCCGACCGGCGAGCGCCTCGACCCGGTCGCTCCGCCGCGCTCCGAGGGCGACGGCAGCCCCGGCCCCGGCCAGGGCGACCGCCGTGGCCTCGCCGATCCCCGAGGACGCCCCCGTCACGAGGGCCACCGTGCCGGCGAGGGGGCGATCGACCTGGGTCATGCGGACATCCTTCCCACGCAGCACCCGGCGGCGCACGTCGGCCGCGCAGGGCGGTCCTCAGAGGAGGGCGTCGAACCCGTCGTCGAGCGGGCCGAGGCCGCCGTCCAGCGGCGGGCGCGCCGGCTGGTCCAGGCCGCGCATGCGGGCGGCGTGCAGCGCCAGCAGGAGGTTCAGCCGCAGCGTCGGGTCGGTGGTGAACGGCCCGAGCATCCGTTCCAGCTTCCCGATCCGGTAGCGCATCGTGTTGTAGTGGAAGTGCAGCCGCCGGGCGGACTCCGCGACGTTCAGGTTCGTCTCCAGCAGCACCCGCAGGGTCTCCCGGAGGTCGGCGGCATCGGCGTCGACGGCGTCGGCCAGCGGGCCGAGCACCTCGTCGACGTAGGAACGCAGCTCGGTGCTGTCGGGGATCAGCGACAGCAGCCGGAACACCCCGAGCTGGTCGAAGTGGACGACCGACGACGCGCCGTGGATCTCCTGCCCGACACCGAGCGCGCGCTGCGCCTGCCGGTGCACCTCGGCCAGCTCCGAGAGCGATCCGGCCGGCCGGCCGATGCCGGTGCCCAGCAACCGGCCCACCCGGCGCAGCCGCCCGTTGACCCGAGAGGTCACGGCGGAGACCAGGGCCGACAGCTCCTCCGGCGTGCGCCCGTCCAGGGGCAGCAGCGTCACGATCTCCGTGGCCAGCCCCGCGACGGCCGCGCCGGCCACCTCCGACTCCAACGCGGCGCGCCAGCCGTCGGCCAGCCGGTCCAGGACGTCGAGGGCGCGGGTGGGGTCGGCCGCCGCGTCGGCCACGGTCTCGGTGGCGGTCACCAGCACCGCGACCGGGCCGTCCAGCCGCCAGCCGAACGAGCGGGTGTAGGCCAGCGTCCGCTCGGTGTGGCCCACCGCGCCCCCCACCAGCCGGCGGACCAGGTCCCCCTGGAAACGCAGCTCCACCGAGTGGACCGCCTGCAGCCGGATCACCGACAGCGCGGCGATGACCGCGGCCCGCTCCAGCACGCCGCCGGCGCCCAGCATCATCGCGCCGGTCCGGTGGACGGCGACGAGCCAGCCGTGCCGCTGGTCGCCCGCCATGATCGGCGCCACCGCGTACTCGCCGATCCCGCCGGGCAGCTCGTGGTGCCCGGGCACGAGCAGGATGCCGTCGGCGGGTGAGAGGTCCGCGTTCAGGTCGGCCGGCGTGACCACCGTCTGGTCCGCGCGGACCCCGGAGAGCCGCAGCGACGGCGCCATGGCGGCCAGCTCGTCGTCGGCGGCCGCGTCGAGGAGCCACAGCCAGTCGCTGATCTCGGCGACGTCGTCGGCGGGGCCGGCGCTGGTGACGACCTCCCGGTCCGGGCCGAGGCCCAGCACCGCGGCGCCCTCGAGCATCACGGCGAGGCGCAGGGTCACCTCGGCCAGGCCGCCACCGGTGAGCGCCACCTCGGTGAACTCGTCGTCCATGCGGGAGGACAGGGCGAGGGCCTGCCCCTGCTTGGCGACGACGGCGCCCAGCACGCCGGAGACGACCTCGTCGAGCCGTGCCGTCGGCGGGAGCGCGAGCACCGGGAGACCGCGGCGCTCCGACTCGGCCAGGACCTCGGCGGGCAGCGGCGGTGGCCCGTCGACGCGCCGGTAGGCCAGCGCCGCGGTGCCGGCGGCCTCGAGCCGCTCGACCAGCGCCCGGCAGCTGGCCGGGTCGGCGGGAGGGAGGCGGGCGCCGAGGACGACGAGCACGTCGGGGCCCGCGGCGGCCAGCGGCTCCGCAGGGTCGTCGACGACCATGTGGCGGATGACCCGGCCGAGCCCGGCCGAGCCGCTGGTCACGGTGCTCCCCGCGAGGACGGGGAGGTCCAGCGCCTCCTCCACGGTCAGGCCCATCCGCTGCTGCCAGCTCGCGCGCTCGCCGCGCCGCTCGGCCCGGGGCGACTCGTCGACCGACCAGTTGCGACGGAACGGGGTGGTTCCACTACCGCGAGTAGACGCCAGGAGTGACGAATCACTCTGTGTCACAAGGCATCCCCTTCCAGTCGTCGTCCAGGGTGCCACACGGCAGCGGCCTGTCAGGTGTCCCCGGACGCCGCCATCCATTCTTGGCGACATCCGCCATAAGAGGGCGTGCGACGCGCCGCTTAGGTTCGACCTCGTTCCACCTGCTCGCTGGATCGTAGGCGCTCCGTGCAGGGGCGTGTGCACCCTCCTCGCGGCCGGTGGACCGAGGGGCGGAGCGCCGATCCACCGGCCTCCGTCGTCCCGAGGGGTGGAGGGCGGCCCATGCGCGCGATCGACGACACCGAGGTCCGGAGCGGCTCGAGCGGACACCTCGCCGGGCGGGGTCGCGCCGGCGTCCCGACGATCCCCCTGCCCCGGGAGTCGGCGCGAGCCGCCCGCACCCTGCCGACGGCGCCGTGGGGGGGGGGGGGGGGGGGGGGGGGGGGGGGGGGGGGGGGGGGGGGGGGGGGGCGGGGGGGGCGGGGGGGGGGGGGGGGGGGGGGGGGGGGGGGGGGGGGGGGGGGGGGGGGGGGGGGGGGGGGGGGGGGGGGGGGGGGGGGGGGGGGGGGGGGGGGGGGGGGGGGGGGGCGGGGGGGGGGGGGGGGGGG
>NZ_JBJHAB010000017.1:0-89825 GCF_054050815.1 Blastococcus sp. SYSU DS0552 | reverse complement strand
GGGGGGGGGGGGGCGGGGGGGGGGGGGGGCGGGGGGCGGGGCCCACGACAACATAATTAGTGTCGCGGGGGGGGGGGGGGGGGGGGGGGGGGGCCCGCCCCCCCCCCCCCCCGGCCATGGGCTCGGGGCGGCACGCCGCCCGAGCCCGCCCGGGTCCTGGACCCACCGGGTCAACAGACCCACTTGATCTTTCACAACCGATCGGCAGGAGCGAGAACAGGCGATGGCGGGACAGAAGATCCGCATCCGGCTGAAGGCCTACGACCACGAGGCGATCGATGCCTCGGCGCGGCGCATCGTGGAGACGGTGACGAAGACCGGAGCGCGCGTCGTCGGCCCGGTGCCGCTGCCGACGGAGAAGAACGTGTACGCCGTGATCCGGTCTCCGCACAAGTACAAGGACTCCTTCGAGCACTTCGAGATGCGGACCCACAAGCGGCTCATCGACATCCTCGACCCGACGCCGAAGACGGTCGACGCGCTCATGCGCATCGACCTGCCGGCCTCGGTCGACGTCAACATTCAGTAAGGGCAGTCAGCAGACATGGCGAGCACATTCCGTGGTCTCCTCGGCGAGAAGCTGGGGATGACCCAGGTTTTCGACGAGAACAACCGCCTCGTGCCGGTGACCGTCGTCAAGACGGGCCCGTGTGTGGTGACCCAGGTGCGCACCCCCGAGGTCGACGGCTACTCCGCCGTCCAGCTCGGGTTCGGTGAGATCGACCCGCGCAAGGTGAACAAGCCCGAGGGCGGGCACTTCACCAAGGCGGGCGTGACGCCGCGGCGCCACCTGGTGGAGCTGCGCACCTCCGACGCGGGGAACTACACGGTCGGCCAGGAGCTGACCGCCGACGTGTTCGACGGCGTCGCGAAGGTCGACGTCATCGGCACCAGCAAGGGCAAGGGCACCGCCGGTGTCATGAAGCGCCACGGGTTCAAGGGCCTCGGCGCCTCGCACGGCACCCAGCGCAAGCACCGGTCGCCGGGTTCCATCGGTGGCGCGTCGACGCCGGGCCGGGTCTTCAAGGGCCTGCGCATGGCCGGCCGCATGGGTGCGGTCAAGACCACGACCCTGTCGCTCGTCGTCCACAAGGTGGACACCGAGCGGGGTCTGCTGCTGATCAAGGGCGCCATCCCCGGCCCGAAGGGCGGCCTCGTGCTCGTCCGTTCGGCCGTCAAGGGCGGTCCCGTGGGGAGTGACGACAAGTGACCTCATCGACCGAGACGCGCACCGACCGCCAGGTCGACGTCCGCACCCCGGCGGGGGAGACCTCCGGCAGCGTGACGCTGCCCGGTGAGCTCTTCGACGCCAGTGCGAACGTCTCCCTGATGCACCAGGTCGTCGTCGCGCAGCTGGCGGCTGCCCGCCAGGGCACCCACGCCACCAAGTCGCGGGGTCAGGTCGCCGGCGGTGGCGCGAAGCCGTACCGCCAGAAGGGCACCGGGCGTGCCCGCCAGGGCTCGATCCGCGCGCCGCAGTTCACCGGTGGTGGCATCGTCCACGGCCCGCAGCCGCGCAACTACGAGCAGAAGACTCCGAAGAAGATGAAGGCCGCCGCCCTGCGCGGTGCCCTCTCCGACCGGGCCCGCGAGGGCCGGGTGCACGTAGTCTCCGCGTTCGTCGACGGCGACGCCCCCAAGACGAAGGCCGCGCTGGCCACGCTGAACGCCGTCACCCAGGCCAAGCGGGTCCTGGTGGTCCTCGACCGCGACGACGTCCTCAACTGGGTCAGCCTGCGCAACGTCCCCGAGGTGCACCTCATCGAGGCCGGCCAGCTCAACACCTACGACGTGCTGGTCTCCGACGAGGTCATCTTCACCGAGGCGGCGCTGGCCGAGTTCGTCGCCGGTCCGGCCAAGGGCAAGCGCTCCGGCGCCGACCTGCCCGACCTCGCCACCTCCGAGATCCCCGGTGGCATCCCGTCCATCGCCCCCGCCGCCGGCGAGGGCACCGTCGAAGAGACCACCGAGGAGAAGGCATGAGCGTCCGCGACCCCCGGGACGTCCTGCTCGCCCCGGTCATCTCCGAGAAGAGCTACGGCCTGCTGGATGGCAACCAGTACACGTTCATCGTGCGGCCGGACGCCAACAAGACGCAGATCAAGATCGCGGTCGAGCAGATCTTCAAGGTGAAGGTCCTCGGCGTGAACACGATCAACCGCCAGGGCAAGCGCAAGCGCAGCCGGGGTACCCAGATGGGCAAGCGCAAGGACACCAAGCGCGCCATCGTCTCCGTGGCTGCCGGCGACCGCATCGAGATCTTCGGTGGTCCCGGCGCCTGAGCGCCGTGACCGTTTCGGACCAGAGATAGAGGACTGAGTCAGCAATGGCTATCCGCAAGTACAAGCCGACGACGCCGGGCCGCCGCGGCTCCAGCGTCGCCGACTTCGCCGAGGTCACGCGAGACCACCCCGAGAAGTCGCTGGTCCGACCGCTGCACGGTCGTGGCGGGCGCAACGTGCACGGGAAGGTCACCGCTCGCCACCAGGGTGGCGGCCACAAGCGCGCCTACCGGGTGATCGACTTCCGTCGTGCCGACAAGGACGGCGTGCCGGCCAAGGTCGCGCACATCGAGTACGACCCGAACCGCACCTCCCGGATCGCGCTCCTGCACTTCGCCGATGGCGAGAAGCGCTACATCATCGCGCCGGCGCGGCTGAAGCAGGGCGACACGGTGGAGTGCGGCCCCGCGGCCGACATCAAGCCGGGCAACAACCTGCCGCTGCGGAACATCCCGGTCGGCACCGTGGTTCACGCCATCGAGCTCCGTCCCGGTGGCGGCGCGAAGATCGCCCGTTCCGCGGGGACCAGCGTCCAGCTGGTCGCCCGCGAGGGTCGCTTCGCGCAGCTGCGCATGCCGTCGGGCGAGATCCGCAACGTCGACGTGCGCTGCCGCGCGACCGTCGGCGAGGTGGGCAACGCCGAGCAGTCGAACATCAACTGGGGCAAGGCCGGCCGTATGCGGTGGAAGGGCAAGCGCCCGACCGTCCGCGGTGTGGCGATGAACCCGGTCGACCACCCGCACGGTGGCGGTGAGGGCAAGACCTCCGGTGGTCGCCACCCGGTGAACCCGAAGGGCAAGCCGGAGGGCCGGACGCGCAAGCGGAAGGCAAGTGACGCCCTGATCGTGCGCCGCCGGCGCACCAACAAGAAGCGCTGAGCGGGTAGAGGAGTCCGACAGATATGCCACGCAGCCTGAAGAAGGGCCCGTTCGTCGACGACCACCTGCTCGCCAAGGTGGACGCCCAGAACGCCAAGGGCACCAAGAACGTGATCCGTACCTGGTCACGCCGTTCGACGATCATCCCGGACATGCTCGGCCACACCCTCGCGGTGCACGACGGCCGCAAGCACGTCCCGGTGTTCGTGACCGAGGCGATGGTCGGGCACAAGCTCGGGGAGTTCGCGCCCACGCGCACCTTCCGCGGGCACGTCAAGGACGACCGCCGCTCGCGGCGGGGCTGACCAGGTAGAGAGAGATTCAGATGACTTCCCAGTTGGGACAGGAGGCGCCGGTCGCCCGGGCTACGGCCCGGTTCGTCCGCGTGACCCCCATGAAGGCCCGCCGCGTGGTGGACCTGATCCGCTACCTGCCGACCGACGAGGCCCTGGCGCTGCTGCGCTTCGCCCCGCAGTCGGCGAGCGAGCCGGTCGCCAAGGTGGTCGCCAGCGCGGTGGCCAACGCCGAGCACAACCTGCAGCTGGACCCGGCTGCACTCGTGGTCAGCGCGGCGTACGTCGACGAGGGGCCGACGCTCAAGCGGATCCGTCCGCGTGCGCAGGGCCGGGCGTTCCGCATCAACAAGCGGACCAGCCACATCACCATCGAGGTGAGCGAGGTCGCCAGCAGCGCCGTCCTCGCGCAGAAGTCGCGCAAGGCGCGCCGGGACACCGGCCAGTCCGGCCCGGCCACCCAGCAGTCCACCAGCAACACGAGGGGAGGGACCCGATAGTGGGTCAGAAGGTCAACCCGCACGGGTTCCGGCTCGGGATCACCACCGACTACAAGTCCCGGTGGTACGCGGACAAGCTGTACAAGGACTACGTCAAGGAAGACGTCGCGATCCGCAAGCTCATGTCCAAGGGCATGGAGCGGGCCGGCATCTCCAAGGTGGAGATCGAGCGCACCCGTGACCGGGTCCGCGTCGACATCCACACCGCCCGTCCGGGCATCGTCATCGGGCGCCGCGGCGCCGAGGCGGACCGCATCCGCGGCGAGCTGGAGAAGCTGACCGGCAAGCAGGTGCAGCTGAACATCCTCGAGGTCAAGAACCCCGAGTCCGACGCGCAGCTGGTCGCCCAGGGCGTCGCCGAGCAGCTCTCCAGCCGGGTGAGCTTCCGTCGCGCCATGCGCAAGGCGATGCAGTCCGCCCAGCGCAGCCCGCAGGTCAAGGGCATCCGGGTGCAGTGCTCGGGTCGCCTCGGCGGCACCGAGATGAGCCGCTCGGAGTTCTACCGCGAGGGCCGGGTGCCCCTGCACACCCTCCGGGCGAACATCGACTACGGCATCTACGAGGCCCGTACGACCTTCGGTCGCATCGGCGTCAAGGTGTGGATCTACAAGGGCGACGTCAGCGGCTCGCGCGCCGAGCGGGAGGCCCTCGAGGCCCTCGCCCAGCGTCAGCAGCGACGTGAGCGCGCGCAGCGGCCCCAGCGCCGCTCGGGTTCCTCGGGCACCACCGCTGGTGGCACCGAGGCCGGCCGCGCCGCCGCCGAGTCCACGACGGGGCCGGTGGCCGAGACCACCGACGCCGTGGTCGCGCAGACCTCCGGTGAGGTCGCTCCCGAGCAGACCGTCGCCGAGGCAGCCGGCCCGCAGGGCACGGCAGCCGCCGAGACGGCCACCGAGAACACGGAGAGCTGAGCCATGCTCATCCCACGGCGCGTCAAGCACCGCAAGCAGCACCACCCGAGCCGCTCCGGCCGGGCCAAGGGTGGCACCGAGATCAACTTCGGTGAGTACGCCATCCAGGCCCTGGAGCCGGCCTACGTCACCAACCGGCAGATCGAGTCCGCGCGTATCGCGATGACCCGGCACATCCGTCGTGGCGGGAAGGTGTGGATCTCGATCTACCCCGACCGTCCGCTGACGAAGAAGCCCGCCGAGACCCGCATGGGTTCCGGTAAGGGTTCGCCCGAGTGGTGGGTGGCCAACGTCAAGCCCGGTCGCGTGCTGTTCGAGCTGTCCGGGGTCGCCGAGCCCGTGGCCCGCGAGGCCATGCGTCGTGCGATCCACAAGCTGCCGATGAAGTGCCGCTTCATCACGCGTGAAGGAGAAGTGTGATGGCCGCCGGTCTGACCGCTCCCGAGCTGCGCGAGCTCTCTGCTGACGAGCTCGCCTCGCGGCTGCGCGAGTCGAAGGAAGAACTGTTCAACCTGCGGTTCCAGGTGGCCACCGGCCAGCTGGACAACAATCGGCGACTGCAGACCGTCCGCCGCGACATCGCCCGGATCTACACGATCATGCGCGAGCGCGAGCTGGGTCTCTCGGTCGCCCCGAACGAGGGTGTGGCATGAGCGAGACCCAGGAGTCGTCCGGCCCCGGCCTGGCCGGCCGTGGCTACCGCAAGGTCCGCGAGGGCCTCGTCGTCAGCGACAAGATGGAGAAGACCATCGTCGTCGAGGTCGAGGACCGCGTGAAGCACGGCCTGTACGGCAAGGTCATCCGCCGGACGAGCAAGCTGAAGGCGCACGACGAGCAGGGCGTCGCCGGTGTCGGTGACCGCGTGCAGATCATGGAGACCCGGCCGACGTCGGCCACCAAGCGGTGGCGGCTGGTCGAGGTCATCGAGAAGGCCAAGTAGTCCTGCAGGAGGCGGCCCGGCAGGGTCGCCCCAGGTAGGAGTACGCTGAACGACTGGCGCGCACCTCGTGGCTCGAGGGGGTCGCGCGCCACATCCCGGTACCCGTGCTTCGGACGCACCGGCGGCAACTGCCGCCGGTGCGTCCGCACGCGAGTGCCGGACAGCCGGTTCACCGTTCCGGCCCGGCTGTCACCACAAGTATTTGGGAGTAGGACGTGATCCAGCAGGAGTCGCGGCTGCGCGTCGCCGACAACACCGGTGCGAAGGAGATCCTCTGCATCCGGGTGCTCGGCGGCTCCGGGCGACGCTACGCGGGCATCGGCGACATCATCGTCGGCACCGTGAAGGACGCGCTGCCCGGTGCAGGCGTCAAGAAGGGTGACGTCGTCAAGGCCGTCGTCGTCCGCACCGTGAAGGAGCGCCGTCGTCCGGACGGCTCCTACATCCGCTTCGACGAGAAC
Source organism: Blastococcus sp. SYSU DS0552 (assembly GCF_054050815.1). NCBI lineage: Bacteria > Bacillati > Actinomycetota > Actinomycetes > Geodermatophilales > Geodermatophilaceae > Blastococcus > Blastococcus sp. SYSU DS0552. Next base: position 83,560 of record NZ_JBJHAB010000017.1, on the reverse strand, counting down.
GCCGCGGTCATCATCCGCGACAGCGGCGACCCGCGCGGGACGCGCATCTTCGGGCCCGTCGGCCGGGAGCTCCGCGACAAGCGCTTCATGCGGATCATCTCGCTCGCCCCGGAGGTGCTGTGATCATGGCGGACAAGACCCCGTCGATGAAGGTCAAGAAGGGCGACACCGTCCTCGTGCTGGCCGGCAAGGACAAGGGAGCCAAGGGCCGCGTCATCGCCGCCTACCCCAAGCTCCAGCGGGTCCTGGTCGAGGGCGTCGGTCGCGTGCGGAAGCACACCCGCATCAGCTCGACCCAGCGCGGCGCCCAGCAGGGCGGGATCGTCACGCAGGAGGCGCCCATCCACGTGAGCAACGTGATGGTGGTCGACTCCGAGGAGAAGCCGACCCGGGTCGGCTACCGCAAGGACGAGGAAGGCCGCAGCATCCGGGTCTCGCGGCGCACCGGTAAGGACCTCTGAACCTCATGAGCGCACCCACCCGTGAGCTGCCCCGCATGCTCGCCCACTACCGCGAGACGATCACGCCGGCTCTCCAGTCGGAGTTCGGCTACGAGAACGTCATGCAGATCCCGCGCCTGACGAAGATCGTCGTCAACATGGGCGTCGGCGAGGCCACCCGCGACGCCAAGCTGATGGACGGCGCGGTCCGCGACCTCACCGCCATCACCGGCCAGAAGCCGGCCGTCGTCCGGGCCCGCAAGTCCATCGCGCAGTTCAAGCTGCGCGAGGGGATGCCCATCGGCGCGAAGGTCACCCTCCGCGGCGACCGCATGTGGGAGTTCCTGGACCGCCTGCTGTCGCTGGCGCTGCCCCGCATCCGCGACTTCCGCGGCCTGAACCCCAAGCAGTTCGACGGCCACGGCAACTACACGTTCGGGCTGAACGAGCAGTCGATGTTCCGCGAGATCGACGTCGACAAGATCGACCGTCCCCGCGGCATGGACATCACGCTGGTCACCACCGCGACCACCGACGAGGAGGGTCGCGAGCTGCTCCGCCAGCTCGGCTTCCCCTTCGCCGGCCAGCCCGTCGTCACGACCGTCCGCTGAGCCGGGCAGGAGAGAAGAGATGGCCAAGAAGGCGCTGATCAACAAGGCGGCCCGCACCCCGAAGTTCAAGGTGCGTGGCTACACCCGCTGCCAGCGGTGCGGTCGCCCGCACTCGGTGTTCCGCAAGTTCGGCCTGTGCCGGATCTGCCTGCGGGAGATGGCCCACGCCGGGGAGCTCCCGGGCGTTCGCAAGAGTTCCTGGTAAAACACCCCGTCCTCCCCACCCTTCGCAAGCTCAGGGTGGGACCCGGGACGGGGCCGGGCCGCTCCATCCCCTCACCAACGCACCACTGATCGCCGAAAGGCCCCGCGCCAAGTCCCCGATGACCCGGCGCACGAGGAACCGCGGCGAGAGAGGCACCACTACGTCATGACCATGACCGACCCGATCGCAGACATGCTGACGCGTCTGCGCAACGCCAACCAGGCGTACCACGACTCCGCGGTCATGCCGTCGTCGAAGCTCAAGACGCACATCGCCGAGATCCTCCAGCAGGAGGGCTACATCGCGGGGTGGCGCGTGGACGAGACCGACGCCGACGGCAGGCCGTTCAAGCAGCTGGTGGTCGACCTCAAGTACGGCCCGAACCGCGAGCGGAGCATCGCCGGCGTCCGGCGGGTCTCCAAGCCCGGTCTGCGGGTGTACGCGAAGTCGACGGCGCTGCCCAAGGTCCTCGGCGGCCTCGGCGTCGCGATCATCTCGACCTCGACCGGGCTGCTGACCGACAAGCAGGCGAACAAGAAGGGCGTGGGTGGGGAAGTCCTCGCCTACGTCTGGTAAGGGAGCGAACGACAATGTCACGGATCGGACGACTCCCGATCGCCGTGCCCGGTGGTGTCGACGTCGCCATCGACGGTCAGACGGTCAGCGTGAAGGGACCCAAGGGCACGCTCAGCCACACGGTCGCCGCGCCGATCACCGTCGAGCGCGACGAGGACGGCACGCTGCGGGTGCAGCGCCCCAACGACGAGCGGCAGAGCCGCGCCCTGCACGGGCTCTCGCGGACTCTGATCGCCAACATGATCACCGGCGTCACCGAGGGGTACACCAAGACCCTCGAGATCGTCGGTGTCGGTTACCGCGTCCAGGCGCGCGGCTCGGACCTCGAGTTCGCCCTGGGCTTCAGCCACCCCGTGCCGGTGAAGGCCCCGGAGGGCATCACCTTCGCGGTCGAGTCCCCGACCCGCCTGCGGGTCAGCGGGATCGACAAGCAGCTGGTCGGTGAGGTGGCGGCCAAGATCCGCAAGATCCGCAAGCCCGACCCGTACAAGGGCAAGGGCGTGCGGTACCAGGGCGAGGTCGTCAAGCGCAAGGTCGGGAAGACGGGTAAGTGATGGCTCAGGCAACTGCTCCCACGAACGGGAAGACCGCCGGCGGCCGCAAGCCCGTCGGCACCGACATCAGCACCGCGCGGCGCGTCTCGCGCCTGCGTCGGCACAACCGGCTGCGCAAGCGGGTCGCCGGCACGCCGGAGCGCCCGCGCCTGGTGGTCAAGCGCAGCTCGCGCCACATCCACGTGCAGGTGGTCGACGACACCGTCGGCCGCACCGTGGTGAGCGCGTCGACCATGGACGCCAGCCTGCGTGGCGCCGAGGGCGACAAGTCCGCCCTGGCCCGCCAGGTGGGTGCCCTGGTGGCCGAGCGCGCGAAGGCCGCCGGCATCACGGCGGTCGTCTTCGACCGCGGGGGCAACCGCTACGCCGGGCGCATCGCCGCGCTGGCCGACGGTGCCCGCGAGGGTGGGCTGGACTTCTGATGACCAGCCACCGCACCAGCACGAGCGAGCAGATCGAGAGGGACGTCTGATGCCAGGACCACAGCGACGCGGCGGCGGCGCCGGCGGCGGCAACGACCGCCGCGACCGTCGTGACGGCGGGCGGGGCCCCGGAGGCGCTCCCGCCGAGAAGAGCAACTACATCGAGCGCGTGGTGGCGATCAACCGCGTGTCCAAGGTCGTCAAGGGTGGTCGGCGCTTCAGCTTCACCGCTCTGGTGATCGTGGGCGACGGTGACGGCACCGTGGGCGTCGGCTACGGCAAGGCCAAGGAGGTGCCCGCGGCGATCGCCAAGGGCGTCGAGGAGGCGAAGAAGCACTTCTACAAGGTGCCGCGCATCGCCAGCACCATCCCGCACCCCGTGCAGGGTGAGGCGGCGGCGGGCGTCGTGCTCCTCAAGCCGGCGAGCCCCGGTACCGGTGTCATCGCCGGTGGCCCGGTGCGCGCCGTGCTGGAGTGCGCCGGTATCCACGACGTGCTCTCGAAGAGCCTCGGTTCGTCGAACCCGATCAACATCGTGCACGCCACCATGCAGGCGCTGAAGGACCTCGTCCGCCCCGAGGAGATCGCGGCCCGCCGTGGTCTGCCCCTCGAGGACGTCGCCCCGGCCGCCATGCTGCGTGCGCGTGCGGGTCAGGGGGTCTGAGATGGCGCAGCTGAAGGTCACCCAGGTCAAGTCCGCGATCGGCACCAAGCCCAACCAGCGCCAGACGCTGCGCTCGCTGGGCCTGAAGAAGATCAACGACTCGGTCGTCCAGGAGGACCGTCCCGAGATCCGCGGGATGGTCGCGACGGTGCCGCACCTCGTGCGCGTCGAAGAGGTCTGAGGAAAGACTCGCTATGACACTGAAGGTCCACCACCTGCGTCCGGCCCCCGGCGCCCACACCAAGAAGACCCGCGTGGGTCGTGGTGAGGGTTCCAAGGGCAAGACGGCCGGGCGCGGTACCAAGGGCACCGGCGCGCGGGGCACCGTCTCCGCGCGGTTCGAGGGTGGGCAGACCCCGCTGAACATGCGGCTGCCCAAGCTCTCGGGCTTCAAGAACAACAACAAGGTCGTCTTCCAGGTCGTCAACCTCGACCGGATCGCGGCGCTGTTCCCGCAGGGGGGCGCGGTCAACCCGGACACGCTGGCCGAGGCCGGCGCGGTGCGCCGCGGCCAGCCGGTCAAGGTGCTGGGCACCGGTGACCTCGGCGGGATCAAGGTCGACGTGCACGCGAACGCCTTCTCCGCCTCGGCTGCCGAGAAGATCGCCGCGGCCGGCGGCAGCACCACCGTTCTCTGAGTAGAAGGACCCCTTCCCCTCCCTCGGCCCCGTCCGGAGGCTCACCGCGAGCTCGCGAGCGGTGAGGGGGACGGGGTCCTTCTCTTGCTAACCTCACTCGACCGAACAGGGGAGGGCACGTGCTGCAGGCGTTCGCCGCGGCGTTCCGGACGCCAGATCTCCGGCGCAAGCTGCTGTTCTCCCTGGCGATCATCGCCGTCTACCGGCTGGGGGCGGCGGTCCCGGGGCCGGGCGTCTCGGTGGAGGCGATCAACAGCTGCCTGGAGCAGGCCCAGGCCTCCGACCAGCGGGACCTCTACTCGCTGGTGAACCTCTTCTCCGGCGGCGCGCTGCTCCGGTTGAGCGTGTTCGCGCTGGGGATCATGCCCTACATCACCGCGAGCATCATCGTGCAGCTGCTGGTGGTGGTGATCCCGCGCTTCGAGCAGCTGAAGAAGGAAGGGCAGTCGGGTCAGGCCAAGCTGACCCAGTACACCCGCTACCTCACCATCGCGCTGGCCGTGCTGCAGAGCACCGGCATCATCGCCCTCGCCCGCAGCGGGCAGCTGTTCCCGAACTGCAGCCAGGAGATCATCCCGTCGGAGTCGGTCTGGACGACGGTGATCCTGGTGATCACGCTGACCGCCGGCACCGCGCTGATCATGTGGCTCGGCGAGCTGCTGACCGAGAAGGGGATCGGCAACGGCATGTCCGTGCTGATCTTCACCTCGATCGCCGCGCGGATCCCGGCCGAGGGCGGCTCGATCCTGCAGACGCGGGGCGGCATCGTCTTCGCCGTCGTGTGTGCCTTCGCCGTCGTGATCATCGGCACCGTGGTCTACGTCGAGCAGGCGCAGCGCCGCATCCCGGTGCAGTACGCCAAGCGGATGGTCGGCCGCCGGATGTACGGCGGCACGTCGACCTACCTGCCGCTGAAGGTGAACCAGGCCGGCGTCATCCCGGTCATCTTCGCCTCGTCGCTGCTGTACCTGCCCCAGCTGATCACCCAGCTCCAGGGCAACGAGACCGGAGCGGTGCGTCGGTTCTTCGAGAACTACGTGATCGACCAGAGCAGCCCGGTCCACGTCGCGATCTACTTCGCGATGATCATCTTCTTCACGTACTTCTACGTGTCGATCACGTTCAACCCGGAGGAACGGGCCGACGACATGAAGCGCTACGGCGGCTTCATCCCGGGCATCCGGCCGGGGCGGCCCACCGCCGAGTACCTGCAGTACGTCCTGTCCCGGATCACGCTTCCGGGGTCGATCTACCTGGGTCTGGTCGCAGTCTTGCCGAACCTCTTCCTGTCGATCACGCAGGAAGGGCAGAACCAGAACTTCCCGTTCGGTGGAACCGCTGTCCTGATCATGGTCGGAGTGGGGTTGGAGACAGTGAAGCAGATCGAGACGCAACTGAATCAGCGCAACTACGAAGGGTTCCTGAAGTAGTGCGCATCGTCCTCCTGGGCCCCCCCGGAGCGGGCAAGGGCACCCAGGCGCAGATCATCGCCGCCAAGCTCGGCGTCCCCGCGATCTCGACCGGCGACATCTTCCGCGCCAACGTGAGCGGGAAGACGGAGCTGGGCCAGAAGGCCAAGGTCTACATGGACGCCGGCGACCTCGTGCCCGACGAGATCACCGTCGCCATGGTCAAGGACCGGCTGGCCGAGGACGACGCGGAGTCGGGCTTCCTGCTCGATGGCTTCCCGCGCACCATCGCCCAGGCCGAGCAGCTGCGGGAGTCCCTCACCGAGCTGGGGCAGAAGCTCGACCGCGTCGTGGAACTCGTGGTCGACGAGGACGAGCTGGTCCGGCGGCTCTCGGGCCGGCGCATGATCGTGGACGGTAAAGAGGTCCAGCGCGACGACGACAAGCCCGAGACGGTGCGGCACCGGCTGCACGTGTACCGGGAACAGACCGCACCGGTGGCAGGCTTCTACGAGGACGAGGGGCTGCTCGCGCGCATCGACGCGATCGGTCCGGTCGAGGAGGTCACCGCCCGGGCGCTGCGCGCGCTGGGCGCTGACGATGACGGCGAGGCCGGTCAGCCGGCGTGAGCCACCGGCCGGCCGGTGCGGTGAAGGAGCGACGCGGAAGATGACGGCAGGCATCCTCGGCCGCCTTCCGTTGGTCGCGAAGTGGAGTGGACGCATGATCCAGATCAAGACGCCGCACGAGATCGAGCTGATGCGGGGCGCGGGGCTCGTCGTCGCGGGAGCGATCGCGGCCGTCCGCGCCGCCATCCGCCCGGGGGTCACCACGGGTGAGCTCGACGCGATCGCCGAGGACCACATCCGCAGCGCGGGTGCGGTGCCCTCGTTCCTGGGGTACCACGGCTTCACCGGCAGCATCTGCGCGTCGATCAACGACGAGATCGTGCACGGCATCCCCCACAAGGACCGGGCGCTCGCCTCGGGCGACAACATCTCGATCGACTGCGGGGCCATCCTGAACGGCTGGCACGGGGATTCCGCCGTGACGGTGACGGTGGGGGAGCCCTCCGCCGAGGATGCGGCGCTGCTCGACGTGACGGAGCGGTCGATGTGGGCGGGGCTGGCCCGTGCCGTTGCCGGCGGCCGGCTGACCGACATCAGCTCCGCGGTCGAGCAGGTCATCCGGGCCGAGAGCCACCCGTACGGCATCGTCGACCACTACGGCGGGCACGGCATCGGCACGGAGATGCACCAGGACCCGCACGTGCTGAACTACGGGCGGCCGGGCCGTGGCCCCAAGCTCGTCCCCGGCCTCGCCCTGGCGATCGAGCCGATGGTGACCGTCGGCGACCCCGCCACCGTGGAGCTCGAGGACGGCTGGACGGTCGTCACGAAGGACGGGTCGCGCGCGGCACACTTCGAGCACACGGTCGCCATCACCCCCGAGGGTCCGTGGGTGCTCACCGCCGAGGACGGCGGCGTCGCGGGTCTGGCGCCGTTCGGGATCACGCCCCGCACCTGAGGAGGGACCCGGCATCCTCACCCCTCGCACGCTCGGGGTGAGCCCCTGATCGGGCCGTTCAGCACGTCACCACTGTCACTCCGGGGGCGGGTTGGTGACGCGTGGGACATCGGGGTACGATCTTCTGTGGCGCTAGCGCCGTTCTGTCGTCGTGCTGTGGCCGCATGACGCAGAGCGCCCTCTGCGAGAGCGCCGGCACCACCCGATCTGCAAAGTCCCGAGTGCGTCCAGCCGGTCACCGGCGCGGCCGCGCGAAGGAACCAGTACCACCGAGTCAAGGAGTGCGTGTAGGGCATGGCGAAGAAGGACGGGGCCATCGAGGTCGAGGGTCGCGTCGTCGAGCCGCTGCCCAACGCGATGTTCCGGGTCGAGCTGCAGAACGGGCACCGGGTGCTCGCCCACATCAGCGGCAAGATGCGGCAGCACTACATCCGCATCCTGCCCGAGGACCGCGTGGTCGTGGAGCTCTCGCCCTACGACCTGACGCGCGGTCGCATCGTCTACCGCTACAAGTGACCGTCACGGACCCGCACGGCGTGCGCGGTCCGGGCACATCGATTTCGAGGAATGAGGGGCGGCACCGGTGAAGGTCCAGCCGTCGGTGAAGAAGATCTGCGACAAGTGCAAGGTGATCCGCCGGCACGGCCGGGTCATGGTCATCTGCGACAACGCCCGGCACAAGCAGCGCCAGGGCTGAGGGAGTACCTGAACATGGCACGACTGGCTGGCGTCGACCTGCCCCGCGAGAAGCGGATGGAGATCGCGCTCACCTACATCTATGGCATCGGCAAGCACCACGCCAAGGAGACCCTGGCCGCGACGGGTGTGAACCCCGACCTGCGCGCCAAGGACCTCAGTGACGAGGACCTGCTGAAGCTCCGCGACTACATCGACGAGCACTTCCGCGTCGAGGGTGACCTGCGCCGCGAGGTGGCCGCCGACATCCGTCGCAAGGTGGAGATCGGTTGCTACCAGGGTCTGCGGCACCGCCGTGGCCTCCCGGTGCACGGTCAGCGCACCAAGACCAACGCGCGCTCGAGCAAGGGCCCGCGCAAGACCATCGCCGGCAAGAAGAAGGCCGGCAAGAAGTAAGCCGCGAGAGCGCGTCGCCGCAGATCCCGTGAGGGGGGAGCGTCGGCGCGCACGCGTGCTGCCTCTCTAGGCCACGAAGAGAAGGAACTCGACAGACTCATGCCTCCCAGGGCTCGCGCCGCGGCCGGCGCCAAGAAGGTCCGCCGCAAGGAGAAGAAGAACGTCGCTCACGGTGCTGCGCACATCAAGAGCACGTTCAACAACACGATCGTCTCGATCACCGATCCCAGCGGGAACGTGATCAGCTGGGCCTCCGCCGGCCACGTCGGCTTCAAGGGCTCCCGCAAGTCGACCCCCTTCGCCGCGCAGATGGCCGCCGAGAACGCGGCCCGCAAGGCGCAGGAGCACGGCATGCGCAAGGTGGACGTCTTCGTGAAGGGTCCCGGCTCCGGCCGGGAGACCGCGATCCGTTCGCTCCAGGCCACCGGCCTCGAGGTGGGGCAGATCCAGGACGTCACCCCGCAGCCGCACAACGGCTGCCGCCCCAAGAAGCGCCGCCGGGTCTGACCGGCCACTGACGAGACGAAGAGGTAGATAGACGTGGCCCGTTACACCGGAGCCGACTGCCGCATGTGCCGGCGCGAGAAGATGAAGCTGTTCCTCAAGGGCAGCAAGTGCGAGTCCCCGAAGTGCCCGATCGAGATCCGGCCGTACCCGCCGGGCGAGCACGGCCGGGGCCGCAGCAAGGACAGCGAGTACCTGCTGCAGCTGCGCGAGAAGCAGAAGGCCCGCCGTATCTACGGTGTGCTGGAGAAGCAGTTCCGCGGCTACTACGAAGAGGCCAACCGCAAGACGGGCAAGACCGGTGAGGTCCTGCTGCAGATCCTCGAGTCGCGGCTGGACAACGTGGTCTACCGGGCCGGCTTCGCCGAGTCCCGCGACATGGCCCGCCAGCTGGTGCGCCACGGCCACATCCGGGTGAACGGCCGCAAGGTCGACATCCCGTCGTACCGGGTCAGCGAGAACGACATCATCGAGGTCGCCGAGAAGTCGCGCACGATGATGCCGTTCGAGGTGGCCCAGGCCCGCGCGGGCGAGCGCCCCGTGCCGCCGTGGCTCGAGGTCATCAGCACCCAGCTCCGCGTGCTCGTCCACGGCATCCCGGCCCGTCAGGTGATCGACACCCCGGTCCAGGAGCAGCTGATCGTCGAGCTGTACTCGAAGTAGAAGGACCCTGTCGCACCCCGCCACACGCTCCGCGCGCGGCGGGCCCCTGCGACAGGGCCGTTCCAGCACCACCGGTCCCGGCGGACGGACAGATGTCCGCCGGGACCAGCACCACCCCTCACGGCGTCATATGGCGGGTGCCGGAGGACCTGAAGGAGACACCCAATGCTCATCGCACAGCGCCCCACGCTGACCGAGGAGACCATCTCGGAGCAGCGCTCGCGGTTCATCATCGAGCCGCTCGAGCCGGGCTTCGGCTACACCCTCGGCAACTCCCTGCGGCGCACGCTGCTGTCGTCCATCCCCGGTGCCGCTGTCACCAGCATCCGCATCGAGGGCACCCTGCACGAGTTCACCACCGTGCCGGGCGTCAAGGAGGACGTCACCGAGATCATCCTCAACCTCAAGAGCCTGGTCGTCAGCTCCGACTCCGACGAGCCGGTGACCATGTACCTGCGCAAGCAGGGCCCGGGTGAGGTCACCGCCGCGGACATCGCGCCGCCGGCCGGCGTCGAGGTGCACAACCCCGAGCTGCACATCGCCACCCTGAACGGCAAGGGTCGGCTGGAGGTCGAGCTGGTCGTCGAGCGCGGCCGCGGCTACGTGCCGGCCCCGCAGAACAAGCAGCCGGGCCAGGAGATCGGCCGCATCCCCGTCGACTCGATCTACTCGCCGGTCCGCAAGGTCACCTACGCCGTCGAGGCGACCCGCGTCGAGCAGCGCACGGACTTCGACCGGCTCGTGGTGGACGTGGAGACCAAGCCCTCCATCGCCCCGCGGGACGCGATCGCCTCGGCCGGGTCGACCCTGGTCGAGCTCTTCGGGCTGCTGCGCGAGCTGAACATCGACGCCGAGGGCATCGAGGTCGGGCCCAGCCCGGCCGAGGCCGCCGACATCGCCAACTTCTCGATGCCGATCGAGGACATGGACCTCACCGTCCGGTCCTACAACTGCCTCAAGCGCGAGGGCGTGCACACCGTCGGTGAGCTCGTGACCCGCTCCGAGGCCGACCTGCTCGACATCCGGAACTTCGGGGCCAAGTCGATCGACGAGGTCAAGATGAAGCTGGCCGCCATGGGGCTGGCGCTCAAGGACAGCCCGCCCGGGTTCATCCCCACCTCGATCGAGAGCTACGACGAGGGCTACGAGACCGACGCCTACCACGGCACGGGCGAGTACGCGGCCGGCTACGACCAGGCGCAGTACGACGAGGGCTCCTACCAGGAGACCGAGCAGCTCTGAGCAAGGGCCCCGCTGCACCCCGCCGCCGGCACGTCCGCGGTGGGCCCCTGCAGCGGGGCCGCTCGGGGCACGCCACACTGACGCCACGAGCAGTGCAGCACCACCGCAGCAAGGACGACAGCACCACCACGGATGCAGCCGGCAGCGAGCGCCCGGCCGCCTGAGGAAGGACCGACATGCCCACCCCCACCAAGGGCCCCCGTCTCGGCGGCTCCCCCGCGCACGAGCGGCTGATGCTGGCCAACCTGGCCACCTCGCTGTTCGAGCACGGGCGGATCACCACCACCGAGGCGAAGGCCAAGCGGCTGCGTCCGCTGGCCGAGAAGCTGGTGACCTTCGCCAAGCGCGGTGACCTGCACGCGCGTCGTCAGGTGATGACGACCATCCGTGACAAGGACGTCGTCCACACCCTGTTCGCCGAGATCGGCCCTCGCTACGAGAACCGCCCCGGTGGCTACACCCGCATCACCAAGGTCGGTCCCCGCAAGGGCGACAACGCCCCGATGGCGGTCATCGAGCTGGTCGAGGCCCTGACCGTCGGCCAGCAGGCCGTCGGCGAGGCCGAGCGCGCCCGTGGCACCCAGTTCGCCACCGGCGCCGGCGCGGCCGCTGCCACCGGCGAGGTCACCGCGGACGCGATCGAGACCGCCGACGCCGAGGACGCGGCGGCCGACCAGGTCGCCGAGGAGGCGGCCGACGAGACCGCCGCCGACGCCGAGGACACGGACGCCCGATGAGCTCGCCCGAGGACGTGACGGGCGCCGGCGCGGCCGGCGTGTCCGCCGGTGGCGGCGACCAGGGGGCGACGTTCCAGGGTGAGACCACCGGTCCCGGTGGCGACACCTCGCCCGCGGTGACCGACGGCAGCGTCACGGACGAGGCGCAGGAGATCGTCACCGACGTCTACAACCCCGACGGCGACCGGCAGGACGACGGTGACGTGACGCCCGAGCCGCAGCGCGAGAACGCGGCCTTGGTGGACGACCCGGCGCTCTCGCCCGAGGTGGCCCGGGCCGCGGCGGCGGAGGTCGAGGCCGCCGAGCTCGGGGACGCCGCGACCGCGAGCCAGCAGTACCAGGGCGGCGACGCCGCTCCGGACCCGAAGTGACGTGCCGCTGAGCGATCAGCAGCGCACGGACGAGCCCGCCACCGACTCCGGTGGCGGGCTCGTCCGTCTCCGGCTGGCCGTGCAGTACGACGGCACCGGCTTCCACGGCTGGGCCCGCCAGCCGGCGATGCGCACGGTCCAGCACGAGCTGGAGCGGGGTCTGGCCACGGTGCTCCGCCGCGACGTCGACCTCACCGTCGCCGGCCGCACCGACGCCGGCGTGCACGCCACCGGTCAGGTCGTCCACTGCGACGTCCCGCGGGGGGTGTGGGAGGAGCAGGCCGCCAAGCTGGTCCGGCGGCTCCGCGGCGTCCTGCCGCCGGACGTGGTGGTCCGGTCGGTGACCGAGGCGCCCCCGGACTTCGATGCGCGCTTCGGTGCGCTGGCCCGCCACTACGCGTACCGGCTGACCGACGACCCGGCGGGTCCGCCGCCGCTGCGCCGGAACGACACGGTGGCCTGGCCGCGTCGGCTCGACGCCACCGCCATGGATCTCGCGGCGGGGCTGCTCCTCGGTGAGCACGACTTCGCGGCCTTCTGCAGGCGCCGCGAGGGGGCGACGACGATCCGCACCCTGCTGCGGCTCAAGGTCTCGAGGGCCGTGGAGGACGCCGGCGTCGAGGTGCTCCGCATCGATGCGTCCGCCGACGCCTTCTGCCACTCGATGGTGCGCAGCCTCGTGGGGGGCCTGATCGCGGTGGGTGAGGGGCGGCGCCCGCTCGACTGGCCGGCGAGCCTCCTGGCACGCTCCGAGCGGTCCAGCGAGGTGCCGGTCGCCCCGGCCCACGGCCTGACGCTGCTCGCCGTCGACTACCCGCCCGATGCCGAGCTCGCCACCCGTGCCCAGGTCACCCGGGCGCGCCGGGGGTGACGGCCGGGCCGTCGAACAGCCGGTCCAGGCGGTAGCCCAGGATCGCCAGCGCGTCCTCGGCGTCCCGCTGCCGGCCCAGCACGCTGTCGCTGAGGCCGTTCACCAGGGCGAGCAGGCTCGCCGCCTCGATGCGGGCGTCCCGCTGTGCGTCGACGTCTCCGCTCTGCTGCCCGCGCACGACGTACCCGGTCAGCAGGTCGGCGAGCGCATCCGGGTGGTCGGTGGTGCCCTCCAGCAGCCCGGGGTCGGTCAGCGTTGCGGCGAAGTAGGCCGTCCACGCCATGCGGTCCGCCCGACCCGACTCGTCGGTGGGCAGGATGCTGCCGAGCACGACCTCGAGGGCCAGCCGCGGTGGCAGGCCGACACCGTGCGCGGTGGCGCGCTCACGGACCCGGCGGTCGAGCCGCGCCGCGAGCTCGTCCAGGCCGGCCCGCATCAGCGTCCGCTTGTCGGTGAAGTAGTACTGCACCAGGCGCAGCGACACCCCCGCCTCGGCGGCGACCTCCCGCATGGTGACCGCCTGCAGGCCGCGGCTGCTCGCGATGCGCAGCAGAGCTGCTGTGATGTGTGCCCGCCGTTCGCCGTGGTCGACGCGCCTGGGCATCAGGCCTCCGCGCGTGGGCGGCTCACGGATGGGGGGAAGGAGAGCACCCGGTCGGCCACCAGCTCGGGAGCCTCGACCTGCAGCGCGTGGCCGGTGCCGGGGACGACCTCCACGCGCCAGTCCGGCCGTACGGCGGACAGGCGGCGGGCGACGCCGGTGGCGTCGTGGATGGTGCTGCGCTCGCCGATCAGCACCTGCACCGGCGGGGCGACGCTCTCGAGCTCGTCGTCCGACCACGGCGAGGGGGCGGGGAGCCGGCGCCGGAAGGCCATGGATGCCGACACCAGGGCCATGAGGTCGTCGTCGGCGAGCGTGCCGTTCACCAGGCGCCGGGCCGCCCGGTGGCGCAGTCCCCGGGGCAGTGCGGCGGCCATCCCGCCGAGGACCACCCAGCGGTAGAAGCGGCCGGTCAGCGGCTGGAGGCCGGCCGGGTCCACGAGCGTCACCGCGGAGATCCGCCCCGGCTGCACCCGCGCGTGCTCCAGGGCCAGCCAGCCGCCGTAGGAGCACCCCACCAGGTGGGCGCCACGGGCCCCGACCCCGGCGAGCACCTCCTCGAGCCAGCCCGTGAGCGCCGGCCCGTCGGCCGGCGGCGCGGTCTGCCGGGAGCGGCCGGGCTCACCGGGTGTGTCCACGACCAGCACCGGGTGCTGCCGGCTCAACGCGGCGACGGCGCGGTACCAGCCGATCGCGTTGCCACCCGCGCCGCTGAGCAGGACGACCGGGGCGCTGCCGGTCGGGCCGGCCCGGTATCCCCGGACGGTGCCCGCCGTGGTCGGCAGGTCGACCGGATCGACCGGGACCGGCCAGACCCGGTCCAGCACCTCGTCGTAGCGCACGAGGAACCTGTTCCGCGCTGCATCGCTGGTGAACGCGGACGGGCGGGCGGTCCTGGTGGGCATGGCGGCTCCTGCCTCGGCGGCGTTGGTGATACAGGTGTACCACCAAGCGTCGCCGGGCGGAAGGGCCGCGTCAGGGGACGGAGGCGACCGCCTCGCCGACCGGCGTCGTGCCGGAGACCAGCTCCACCACGGCTCCGTCGCGCGGGGAGTCGAGGAACGCCAGCAGCACTGCGGCGACATCGTCGCGGGGGATCTCGCCGCGCTCCACGTGCCGGTCGAGGGTGACCCGGCCCGTGCCGGGATCGTCGGTCAGGCCGCCCGGCCGCAGCACCGTGACCGCGAGGGCGGGGCGGGCGAGCAGGTTCTGCTCGGCGGCGAGCTTGGCGCGCAGGTAGGCGGCGAACACCTCGTCGACGCCGTCGGGCGCGGCGCCACCGGCCACCAGGTCGGTCCCCATGGAGGAGACGAGCAGGTAGGTCCGCACCCCCGCCCGCTCGGCGGCGTCGGCCAGCAGCACCGCCGCTCCGCGGTCGACGCTGTCCTTGCGGGCGGCCCCGCTGCCCGGCCCGGCGCCCGCGGCGAACACGACCCCGTCAGCGCCCTGCAGCACCTCGGCGACCTCCTCGAGCGAGGCCGACTCGAGGTCGATCACCGCCGGCGTCACGCCATCGGCTTCCAGGTCGGCCCGGTGATCGGGATTGCGGACGAGCCCGACGACGGTGTCGCCGCGGCCGGACAGGAGACGGCCGAGGCGGCGGGCGACCTGCCCGTGGGCCCCAGCGATGACGATGCGCATGCCCACGCCCTACCCGGGGGGCGCGCCGGCTACCGCCCGGGCGCGCGCCAGCTCCTCGGGGGTGTCGCAGTCCAGCCACGGCGCCGGGCGGCCGGGTGCCACCGGCGGGGAGAAGCGGTCGACGGCGAGCCCGGAGACCACCCGGTGCAGGGCGCGAGGGCAGTCCGGCGCGGCCACGGCGGCGCGCAGCGCAGCCGTGCGCCAGGCGCCGAGCAGGAGCTGGTCGCGACCGGTGTCGTCGACCACCAGGACACCGTCGTGGCGCAGGCGTCGGCGCAGCTCCGCGACCAGGTGGGCGGTGAGGAACGGCAGGTCGGCGGCGAGGAGGACGACGACGGCGGTGTCCACGACCGCGAGCCCGGCCCGCAGCGCCGCGACGGGCCCACCGCCGGGCGGCGCCTCGCGGGTCAGGAGGACGTCGCCCGGGACCTCCTGCGCCGGCCCCACGACGATCCGCTGCCGCGCGTCGCCGACGGCGTCGAGGGCGGCCGTCAGCATCGTCCGGCGGCCCACGCGCAGCTGGGGCTTGGCCTGCCCGCCCAGCCGCTCGGCCCGTCCACCGGCCAGCACCACGGCCGAGTACGGGGGCAGCGGGTCCACGCCGACACGGTAGGCCCACGGCATGGGTACCGTCCTCCGCGTGGGACGAGTCACCAGCCGCACCCCGGTGCTGCGCATCCGCGGCGCGCAGCACACCACCCGGCCCGACACGGTCGCCGCGGAGGAGCCGCTCGAGATCCGCCTGGGCGGTACCGCGCTGGCGATCACCATGCGCACCCCCGGCGACGACTTCGACCTGGTGCACGGCTTCCTGGCGACCGAGGGCGTGATCCGCGGCGCCGACGACGTCGCGGGCCTGCGCTACTGCGACTCGGTCGACGCGGACGGGCGCAACACGTACAACGTCGTGGACGTCGACCTGGCGCCCGGCGTGCCGATGCCCGACACCGGGCTGGAGCGGAACTTCTACACGTCCAGCTCCTGCGGGGTCTGCGGCAAGGCGAGCATCGACGCGATCCGCACGAAGACCTCCTTCGACGTCGCCGCCGACACCCTGCGGCTCCCACTGGCGGCCCTGCTGGCGCTGCCGGACCGGCTCCGCGCCCAGCAGCAGGTGTTCGACAAGACCGGTGGCCTGCACGCCGCCGGGCTGTTCGGCGCCGACGGCGAGCTGCTCGCGCTGCGCGAGGACGTGGGTCGGCACAACGCGGTGGACAAGGTGATCGGCGACGGCGTGCGGGCCGGCCGGCTGCCGCTGGCCGGGCACGTCCTGATGGTGAGCGGCCGGGCGAGCTTCGAGCTGACCCAGAAGGCGGCGATGGCCGGCATCCCGGTGCTGGCGGCGGTCTCCGCGCCGTCGTCGCTGGCCGTGGAGCTGGCCCGCGAGGTCGGCATCACCCTCGTCGGCTTCCTCCGTGGCGACGGCTGCAACGTCTACACCCACCAGGAGCGCATCGCACTGGACTGACGCGGCCACCTGCACGGGCCTTGCGCGCCCCGCGAGGTGACCGCAGGAGTGAGGGCCGGAGGCTCCCGCGACGCAGGTCAGGACGCGCTCAGCGCAGCTGGGGCACGGCTCCTGGCCGCGATGTCGTCCGGAGGACGACGTCAGACATGGTCTCCGCCGCGGAGCTGGCTCACCACGTGCGGGAGCAGCGGGCCGAGGACGGCGAGCCCGTCCCGCACCCCGCCGGTGGAGCCGGGCAGGTTGACGATCAGCGTGCGCGCGGCGGTGCCGGCCAGCCCACGGGAGAGGACCGCCGTGGGGACCCCGTGCTCGGCGCCGTACCGGCGGACCGCCTCGGCGATGCCGGGCGCCTCCCGCTCGAGCACCGCCCGGGTGGCCTCGGGGGTGACGTCGGTGGGGGAGAGGCCGGTGCCGCCGGTGGTGACCACCAGGTCGACGCCGAGGTCCACCGCGTTGCGCAGCACGGCCTCCAGCTCGGCGGCGTCGTCGGGCCGCACGTGCGGCCCCTCCACCGCGAAGCCCAGCTCGCGCAACCCGGCGGCGAGCACCTGGCCGCTGCGGTCCTCGTAGACGCCGGCCGCGGCCCGGTTCGAGGCGGTGAGTACGACGGCGCGCGCGCCGGCCGGGAGCGCGGCGGTCACCGGGTCCACTCCCCGCTCTTGCCGCCGGACTTCCGCAGCAGCCGGACGTCGGTGATCGTCGCCCGCGGGTCGACCGCCTTCACCATGTCGATCATGGTGAGCCCGGCCACGGTGACCGCGGTGAGCGCCTCCATCTCCACCCCGGTGCGGTCGGCGGTGCGGGCGGTGGCGGTGATCTCGACCGCGTCGTCGGCGACCTCGACGTCCACCGTCACGCCGTGCAGGGCGATCGGGTGGCACAGCGGCACCAGGTCCGGCGTCCGCTTGGCCCCGGCGATGCCGGCGATCCGCGCGACGGCGACGGCGTCGCCCTTGGGGACGCCCTTCCCGCGCAGCAGGTCGACCACCTCGGCGCTGATCAGCACCCGGCCGGCCGCGGTGGCCTCCCGGGCGGTGACCGCCTTGGCGGAGACGTCGACCATCCGGGCGGCGCCGGACTCGTCGACGTGGGTGAGGCGTGGTCCGGTCACTGGAGCGCTCCCTCGATCAGCACGACGTCCACGGAGGCGCCGGCGGGCAGTTCGGTGACGTCCTCGGGCACGACGACCAGGCAGTTGGCCCTGGCCAGGTGTGCGACCAGGTGCGAGCCGGGGCCGCCGACCTGGGAGACCTCCCCGCCCTCGTAGCGGCCGCGCAGGTACTGCCGGCGACCGGCGGGGGAGCGCAGCGGGCCGGCGAGTCGGGCGGGTACCCGCACCCGGGCGGGCGAGCTGTGCCCCAGTGCCCGGCGCAGGGCCGGGCGGACGAACACCTCGAAGGAGACGAAGGCGCTCACCGGGTTGCCGGGGAGGGTGACCACGGGGACGCCGTCGACCGTGCCGGCGCCCTGGGGCCCGCCGGGCTGCATGGCGACCTTGCCGAACTCGACGGTGCCGAGCGTGCGGAAGGCGTCCTTGACCACCTCGTAGGCGCCGGCGCTCACCCCGCCGCTGGTGATCAGCAGGTCGGCCGTCGCCAGCTCCGCCCGCACGGTGGCGAGGAACTGGTCCACGTCGTCGGGGACGAAGTGCAGTCGCCGGGGGATGCCGCCGGCCTCCTCGACCGCGGCGGCCAGCAGCACCGAGTTGGACTCGTAGATCTGCCCCCGCACCAGCGGCTGCCCCGGTGCGACGAGCTCGCTGCCGGTGGAGAGGACCAGTACCCGCGGCCGGCGCCGGACGACCAGCTCCGAAACCCCCACCGCGGCGGCCAGGCCCAGCTGGGCGGCGCCGAGCGGGGCCCCGGCGGGGAGGGCCACGGTGCCTGCGGTGATGTCCTCGCCGGCCGCCCGCAGGTGGCTCCCGGCGGGCGGGCGGCCGCGGATCTCCACGACGTCGGTGCCCCCGTCGGTGAGCTCCACGGGGACGACGACGTCGGCCCCCGGGGGCAGCGGGGCCCCGGTCATGATGCGGTGGACGGTGCCCGGCGCCAGGGGGACGACGTCGGTGCGCCCGGCGGGGATGTCCTCGGCCACCGGCAGCCGGACCGGCCCGCCGTCGTCGCCGGCGAGCTCGGCCCACCGGCCGGCGTAGCCGTCCATCGCCGAGTTGTCGAAGCCCGGCAGCGGCACCTCGGCGACGACGTCCCGCGCCAGCACCCGGCCGTGCGCGGCCGACAGGGGCACGGTCTCCTCGGGCAGGGCGGGCAGCAGGGCGTCCACCACCGACTGGTGTTCCTCGACCGTGCGCACGGGGCACATCCTCGCCCATCGCCGCGTGCCCGCCACCGGCGGTGGAAGGGGGCGCGTGGATGGCAGCGGTGGTCGTGCTGGGCCAGATCGGCCGCGATCTGGTGCTCCGGCTCTCGCGGGTGCCCGCGGCCGGTGGGTCGGCCCCGGCCACGGGGCGCCGGGAGCTGCTCGGCGGGAAGGGGGCGAACCAGGCGGTCGCGCTGACCCAGCTCGGCGTCCCGGTGGCGCTGGTCGGCGTCGTCGGCGACGACGCCGCGGGACGCGACGTGCGGGCGCAGGCCGCCGCCGACGGGATCGACGTCTCCGGCGTCGTCACCCGGCCGGGCACGCCCACCGCGCTGCTGCTCGACCTGGTGGAGGACGGCGGCCGCCGGCGGCTGGTCGAGGACGTGCCGCCCGGCGCGCTGCTGACCCCCGCCGACGTGGCCGGCGCGGCCGAGCAGCTGGCGGCCTGCCAGGTGCTGAGCCTGCAGCTGCAGCAGCCCGGCGCGGCGGTGCGCGCGGCGCTGGCGCGCGTCCCCCGGACGGCCCTCGTGGTGGCCGACGGCGCCGCGGAGGACCCGGCGACGAGGGAGGCGGTGCTCGCCCGCGCGGACGTCGTCCGGGCCGACGCCACCGAGGCCGAGCTCCTGGTCGGCCGCCCGCTGCCCCGTGTGGAGGACGCCCGCGACGCCGCGGCGCAGCTGCTGGCGGCGGGCCCCCGGCTGGTGGCGATGGCGGTGGGGAAGCAGGGCGACCTGGTGGCCTGGCGGTCCGGACCGGCCCTCGGCGTCGCGGCGGGGGAGCGCGAGGTCGACCCGGCGTGGGCCGATGGCGAGCTCGTCGTGCCGCTGCTCGGGGAGGCGCCGGTCGACCCGACCGGAGCCGGGGACGTGTGGGTGGCGGCGCTCGTCGCCGCGCTGCTCGGCAGGGGCGGCCCCGAGGACGCGGCCTGGCTCGCCGCCGCGGCGGCGGCCGCGACGGTCTCGCACGCAGGGGGCAGGCCGGCGCTGGACCCGGCGGTGCTGGCCGACGTGGTCGCCCGCGAGCGCGGACGCCTGGGAGTCCGGTTATCGTCCGGTCGTGGCTGAGATCGACCGGATGCTCGAAGCGAACGCGGAGTGGGCTGAGCGGTTCCCCGGCAGCAAGCCGGTGGCCCCGGCCCGGAAGGTCGCCGTCGTGGCGTGCATGGACTCCCGGATGCCGCTGTTCCCCCTCCTGGGTCTGGAGGTCGGTGACGCGCACGTCATCCGCAACGCCGGCGGCGTCGTCACCGAGGACACCGTGCGGTCGCTGACCATCTCGCAGCACTTGCTCGGCACCCGGGAGATCGTGCTGGTCCACCACACCGACTGCGGGCTGCAGAAGAGCAACGACGTCGACTTCGCCGACCGGGTCGAGCAGGCCACCGGCCGCCGTCCGCCGTGGTCGGCGCGCACGTTCACCGACGTCGACGCCGACGTCCGCGAGTCGATGCGGCTGCTGCGGGACTGCCCCTACCTCCTGTCGCGCGAGGTGCGGGGGACCGTCTACGACGTCGACACCGGGCGGCTGCGCGAAGTCCGGTAACCGTCCGTCAGCGGCCCCCGTCCAGGATCCCGCCCTGGGCCTGGTGACGTCCTGGAACGGCCTCCGTCCAGGGTCCCGGTGACGCGCTGGAACGGCCCCCGTCCAGAGGCTCGCCCCGAGCCTGCGAGGGGTGAGGAGGACAGGGGTCCTTCGACTGGTATCGTGCTCGGTTGGCGCGCGTGCCGGCTGGTGCCGCGCGTGCAGAACCGTCTCCCGTGCTCGGCGAGGCGATCCCACCAGCCATCCCGACGACGACGGAGGACGCGCGCCGTGCGCACGTACACCCCCAAGCCCGGCGAGGTCGCCCGGGCCTGGCACGTCATCGACGCCACGGACGTGGTGCTCGGTCGACTCGCCAGCCAGACCGCGCAGCTCCTGCGCGGCAAGCACAAGCCCCAGTACGCCCCGCACGTGGACGTCGGCGACTTCGTCGTCATCGTCAACGCCGGCAAGGTCGCCCTGACCGGGTCCAAGCGCGAGGACAAGCGCGCCTACCGGCACTCCGGCCACCCGGGTGGCCTCAAGACCATCAACGTGGGCGACCAGCTGCGCACGCACCCCGACCGCGTCATCGAGCGCGCGATCAAGGGCATGCTGCCGCATAACAGCCTCGGTCGGCAGATGATCAAGAAGCTCAAGGTCTACGCCGGCCCGGAGCACCCGCACGCCGCGCAGCAGCCCCAGACCTACGAGATCAAGCAGGTGGCCCAGTGACCAGCGCACTGACCGTGACCGACGCCGAGGGGCGTCCGGTGCAGACCGTCGGCCGGCGCAAGGAGGCAGTCGTCCGCGTGCGGCTGCTCCCCGGCACCGGCCAGTTCAAGCTCAACGGCCGCACCCTCGAGGAGTACTTCCCGAACAAGGTGCACCAGCAGCTCATCCGTGAGCCGTTCGTGACCCTCGAGAAGGCCGAGCAGTACGACGTCGTCGGCCTCCTCAAGGGTGGTGGCGTCACGGGCCAGGCCGGCGCGCTGCGCCTGGCCATCGCCCGCGCCCTCATCGAGGTCGAGAGCGAGGACCGCCCGGCCCTCAAGAAGGCCGGCTTCCTGACCCGTGACCCGCGGGTCAAGGAGCGCAAGAAGTACGGGCTCAAGAAGGCCCGCAAGGCGCCTCAGTACTCCAAGCGCTGACCGGCACGGCTGCGTCGGCCATGGGGGGGAGACTCTTCGGCACCGACGGCGTCCGGGGTCGGGCGAACGCCGACCTCACGCCGGAGCTGGCCCTCTCGGTGGCACGCGCCGCCGCAGGCGTGCTCGCCGACCGCGACGGGACCTCGCGTCCCGTCGCGGTCGTCGGCCGCGACCCCCGTGCGAGCGGGGAGATGCTCGAGGCCGCGGTCGTCGCGGGCCTCACGAGCGCCGGAGCCGAGGTGCTCCTCGCCGGAGTGGTCCCCACGCCGGCGCTGGCCTGGCTGACCGGCCGCAGCGGCGCCGATCTCGGCGTCATGATCTCGGCCAGCCACAACCCGATGCCCGACAACGGCATCAAGCTCTTCAGCCGGGGCGGGCACAAGCTGCCCGATGCCGTCGAGGCGGCCATCGAGCAGACCGTCGCCTCCGGCTCCTCCGACGGCCACCGCCCCACCGGCGGCGGGGTCGGCCGCGTCCGCGCACTCGACGACGGCACCGACGCCTACGTCGAGCACCTGCTCGGCACGGCCGTCCGGCCGCTGACCGGCCTGTCCGTCGTCGTGGACGCCGCCCACGGAGCGGCCGCCACGGCCGCTCCCGAGGTCTACCGGCGGGCCGGCGCGACGGTGCACGCGATCGGCTGCGCGCCCGACGGCTGGAACATCAACGACGGCGTGGGCTCCACCCACCTCGGGCCGCTGGTCGAGGCCGTCCGGGCGCGCGGCGCCGACATCGGGCTCGCCCACGACGGGGACGCCGACCGGTGCCTCGCCGTGACCGCCGACGGCGACGTCGTCGACGGCGACGCCATCCTGGCCATCTGTGCGCTGGACCTGCACGAGCGCGGTGCGCTGAAGTCCGACACGGTCGTCGCGACGGTGATGAGCAACCTCGGGTTCCACCACACGATGCGCGACGCCGGGATCACCGTGAGCACGACGGCCGTCGGCGACCGCTACGTGCTCGAGGCCTTGCGCGCCCACGACCTCAGCCTCGGCGGGGAGCAGAGCGGGCACCTCGTCTTCCTGGAGCACGCCACCACCGGCGACGGCCTGCTCACCGGGCTGGCCCTGCTCTCCCGCATGGCCGGCACCGGCGCCTCGCTGGCGGAGCTGGCCTCGGTGGTGCAGCGGCTGCCGCAGGTGCTGGTCAACGTGCCGGTCTCCGACCGCCTCGCCGTGGCCGAGAGCGACGAGGTCGCCGCCGCGGTCAACGCGGTGGAGGCGGAGCTGGGCGACAGCGGCCGGGTGCTGCTGCGCCCGTCGGGCACCGAGCAGCTGATCCGCGTCATGGTGGAGGCCCCCACGCAGGAGCAGGCCGACGCCGTCGCCCAGCGGCTCGCGGAGGTCGTCGCCGCGGTCGGCTGACGGCTGGATCCGGCCTCACCCCTCGGGGCGGACCGGTCGCGCGCGGGGGACGAACGGGCCACGGTCCCCGGTACTCTCGGTGAAATGTGCGGCATCGTGGGATACGTCGGCCCTCAGGACGCGCTGGACGTCGTCCTGGAGGGGCTGCGCCGGCTCGAGTACCGCGGGTACGACTCCGCGGGCATCGCCGTGGTCTCCGGCGGTGAGCTGAGCACGGCGAAGAAGGCCGGCAAGCTGGCCAACCTGGAGAAGGTGCTGGCCGACGAGCCGCTGCCGGCCGCCACGATCGGCATCGGGCACACCCGGTGGGCGACCCACGGCGGCCCCACCGACCGGAACGCCCACCCGCACGTCTCCGGTGACGGGACCGTCGCGGTGATCCACAACGGCATCATCGAGAACTTCGCGGCGCTGCGGGCCGAGTGCGAGGCCGCCGGCGTGGAGTTCACGTCGGAGACCGACACCGAGGTGGTGGCCCACCTGCTCGCCGCCGTCTACGGGGCGACCCCGGAGGGGCCGGGCCGGCTGGCCGAGGCGATGCGCGGGGTCTGCCGGCGGCTGGAGGGCGCGTTCACCCTCGTCGCCACCCACGTCGCCGAGCCCGACACCCTCGTCGCCGCCCGGCGCAGCAGCCCGCTCGTGGTCGGCATCGGGGAGACGGCCGACGGCGTGGCCGAGTACTTCCTGGGCTCCGACGTCGCGGCGTTCATCGGGCACACCAAGGAGGCCCGGGAGCTCGGCCAGGACCAGGTGGTCGAGATCGACCGCACCCGCGGGCTCACGGTGACCGGCTTCGACGGGGCGCCGGCCGAGCCCACGGCCTACACGGTCGACTGGGACGCCGCCGCCGCCGAGAAGGGCGGCTACGACTGGTTCATGCTCAAGGAGATCGCCGAGCAGCCGCAGGCGATCGCCGACACCCTGCTGGGCCGGCTGGGCGAGAACGGCGAGCTGGTTCTCGACGAGGTCCGGCTGTCGGACCAGGAGCTCCGCGACATCGACAAGATCTTCGTCGTCTCCTGCGGCACGAGCTACCACGCGGGCCTGATCGCCAAGTACGCCATCGAGCACTGGACCCGCATCCCGGTCGAGGTGGAGGTCGCCAGCGAGTTCCGCTACCGCGACCCGGTGCTCGACCGCTCCACGCTGGTCATCGTCATCAGCCAGTCCGGCGAGACGATGGACACCCTCATGGCGCTGCGGCACGCCAAGGAGCAGAAGGCCCGCGTGCTCGCCATCTGCAACGCCAACGGCTCGACCATCCCCCGGGAGTCCGACGCCGTCCTGTACACCCACGCCGGCCCCGAGATCGCCGTCGCGTCGACCAAGGCGTTCCTCGCCCAGGTCGTCGCCTGCTACCTCGTCGGGCTCTTCCTGGCCCAGGTGCGCGGGGTCAAGTACGAGGACGAGATCGCCGCGATCGTCGAGGACCTGCGGCAGCTGCCCGACGCCGTCGAGAAGGTGCTGGAGCAGATGGAGCCGGTGCGCGCGCTGGGCCGGTCGCTCGCCGACGCGGGCACCATCCTGTTCCTCGGCCGGCACGTGGGGTTCCCGGTGGCGCTGGAGGGCGCGCTCAAGCTCAAGGAGCTGGCCTACATCCACGCCGAGGGCTTCGCCGCGGGCGAGCTGAAGCACGGGCCGATCGCCGTCGTCGACCAGGGCACCCCGGTCGTCGTCGTGGTGCCCTCGCCGCGCAGCCGCAACTCGGTGCACGGCAAGGTCGTGTCCAACATCCAGGAGGTCCGGGCCCGCGGGGCGCGCACGATCGTGATCGCCGAGGACGGCGACGACGACGTGGTGCCGTTCGCCGACCACCTGATCCGGGTGCCGCGCACGCCGACCCTCATGGCCCCCGTGGTGACGACCGTGCCGCTGCAGGTGCTCGCCTGCGAGATCGCCGACACCCGTGGGTACGACGTCGACCAGCCGCGCAACCTGGCCAAGAGCGTCACCGTCGAGTAGAAGGACCTCGATGCCCCCCACGACTCGCTCCGCTCGCCGCGGGCCCCTGCATCGAGGCCGTTCCATCCGGTCGCCTCGGTGATCATCGGGGTGGGGATCGACGTCGTGCCGGTCGAGCGCTTCGCGCAGTCGCTCACCCGCACGCCGGGGCTGCGCGACCGGCTGTTCACCGCCGACGAGCAGCGCACCCCCTCCGGGGCGCCGCGGACCGGGGAGTCGCTGGCCGCCCGGTTCGCCGCCAAGGAGGCGCTGGCCAAGGCGCTGGGCGCCCCCGGTGACCTGCACTGGCACGACGCCGAGGTGACCGTCGGCGCCCACGGGCGGCCGCAGCTCGCCGTCCGCGGCTCGGTCGCCGGGCGAGCGGCCCAGCTGGGCGTCACGTCGTGGCACGTCTCGCTGAGCCACGACGGCGGTATCGCCTCCGCGGTGGTCGTCGCCGAGGGCCTGACCCGGGAGGGGAAGTGATCAGTCTGCACACCGCCGCCGAGATCCGGGCGGCCGAGGCCCCGCTGCTGGCGACCCTCCCCGACGGCGCCCTCATGCAGCGCGCGGCCGCCGGGCTGGCCACCGTGTGCCTGCGGCTGCTCGCCCGCCCCTACGGCGCCCGGGTCACCGTCCTGGTCGGGGCGGGGAACAACGGGGGCGACGCCCTCTTCGCCGGCGCCCGCCTCGCCGCGCGGGGGGCGCGCGCGACCGCCGTCCTGCTGGCTCCCGACCGCACGCACCCGGCGGCGCTCGCCGCTTTCCGCCGGGCCGGTGGCCGCACCGTCGACGCCGGGTCGGCCGATCCGCTGCTCGACCGCGCCGACCTGGTGCTCGACGGCATCGTCGGCCTGGGCGGTACCGGCGGGCTGCGGCAGCCGGCCGCCGCACTCGTCGAGCGGGCCGCCGCCGGGCCGGCGCACATGGTCGCGGTGGACCTGCCCAGCGGCGTGGACGCCGACACCGGTGCCGTGCCGGGCGCCGCCTTCACGGCGACCCACACCGTCACCTTCGGGGCGGTCAAGCCGGGCCTGGTCGTCGGGGCCGGGCGCGGCTGCGCCGGGCAGGTGCACCTGGTCGACATCGGGCTCGGGCCGCACCTGCCGGCACCGACCGCCCGCCAGCTGACCGACGCCGACGTCGCCGCCCGGCTGCCGCTGCCCGACGCCGACGACGACAAGTACTCGCAGGGGGTCGTCGGCGTGGTCGCCGGCTCGGCCGCCTATCCCGGGGCCGGGGTGCTCTGCACCGGCGCGGCGCTGCGGACCCGTCCCGGGCTGGTGCGCTACGCCGGGACGGCGGCCGAGGGCGTCCGGGCCGCGTGGCCGGAGGCGATCGTCACCGACGGCCGGCCGGGGGACGCCGGCCGCGTCCAGGCGTGGGTGGTCGGGCCGGGCCTGGGCACCGGTGACGACGCCCGGAGCGTGCTCGCCGAGGTGCTCGCCACCGACCTGCCCGTGCTCGTCGACGCCGACGGGCTGACCCTGCTCGCCCGCGAGCCGGAGCTGGTGCGCGGCCGGGCGGCCGCCACCGTGCTCACCCCGCACGACCGGGAGTTCGCCCGCTTCGGCGCCGAGCCCGGGGACGACCGCCTCGGGGCCACCCGCCGGCTGGCGGCCGACCTGGGCGCCGTCGTCCTGTTGAAGGGCGACGCCACCGTGGTCGCCGATCCGGAGGGCGCCGCGTTCGTCAACGGCACCGGCACCCCGTGGCTGGCCACCGCCGGCACCGGTGACGTGCTCTCGGGCATCGCCGGCGCGCTGCTGGCGGCGGGCCTGCCCGCGGCCGAGGCGGCCGCGGTGGCCGCACACGTCCACGGGCGGGCCGGGCAGGTCACCGCGGCCGGGGGCCCGTTCCTGGCCGGGGACGTCGTACGACACCTCCCCGAGGCGATCAGCCGGGTCCGGGGGACCTCGCCGGCCGGCCTGCCAGACTCGGAGGCGTGACGAACGGAACCGGTGCGGAGGTGGTCGTCGACCTCGACGCGATCGCGGGGAACACCGCGGTGCTGCGCGAACGGGTGGGCCGCCCGCTGATGGCGGTCGTCAAGGCCGACGGGTACGGGCACGGCCTGGTCCCCTCGGCACGGGCCGCGCTCGCCGGCGGTGCCGACCAGCTGGGCGTGGCGGTGATCGGCGAGGCGCTGGCCCTGCGGGCGGCGGGCGTCACCGCGCCGGTGCTGGCCTGGCTCAACGGCCCGGGCGCCGACGTCGCCGCTGCGCTGGCCGCGGACGTGGAGGTGTCGGTCAACGCCGCGTGGGGCCTCGCCGAGGTCGTCGCCGGCGCCCGGGCGACCGGCCGGACCGCGCGGCTGCACCTGTTCGTCGACACCGGGCTCTCCCGGGAGGGCGCCCCGATGGCCGAGTGGCCGGCGCTCGTGGCCGCGGCCGCCCGCGCCCAGGCCGACGGCGACGTCGCGGTCGTGGGGCTGTGGAGCCACCTGGCCTACGCCGACGCGCCGACCCACCCCACGATCGGCGCGCAGGTGCGGGTGTTCGAGGAGGCGGTCGCGGTGGCCCGGGCGGCCGGGCTCACCGACGCCCGCCGGCACCTGGCCAACTCGGCGGCGACGGTCGCCCTGCCGGAGACCTGGTACGACATGGTGCGCCCGGGCGTCGCCGTCTACGGGCTGGATCCGCTCGGCGGGGACGCCGCCGACCACGGCCTGCGGCCGGCGATGACGGTGCGGGCCCGGGTGGCGTTGAGCAAGCGCGTCCCCGCCGGGGCCGGGGTCTCCTACGGGCACACCTACGCGACCGCCGGCGAGACCACGCTGGCCCTGGTGCCCGTCGGCTACGCCGACGGGGTGCCGCGGGCCGGTGGGAACACCGCCCCCGTCCTGGCGGCCGGTAGGCAGCGGACCATCGCCGGCCGGGTGTGCATGGACCAGTTCGTCCTGGACGTCGGCGACGACGCGATCGCGGCCGGCGACGAGGTGGTCCTCTGGGGGCCGGGGGACGGTGGAGAGCCGACCGCCCAGCAGTGGGCGGACGCCGTCGGCACCATCCACTACGAGCTGGTCACCCGGATCGGCGGGCGGTTCACCCGCCGCTACGTCGGGTCGGCGGGGGCGGTCTGATGGCGCGGAACCGCTCGCGGCCGGCCCGGCCCCCGCACAAGCACCCCACGGCGCACGCCGCCGGCCTGCTGGGTGCCGTCGTCGGGCTGGCCGCCGCCGGCACCGCGGCCGGCGTGGCGCTCAGCCGGGTCGCGGCCCGCCGCGTGCGCGCTGCCGAGCTCGGCCCCGCTGCCGAGCTCGGCCCCGCTGCCGAGCTCGGCCCCGCCGCCGAGCTCTCGGCCGCGCGGGCCGAGCGCCGGCTGCGGCAGGCCGACCCGCTCGGCGCCGACGCCCGCCCGGCCGACCGCACCGCACTGGTGCGCGCCGACGACGGCGTGCTCCTCTCCGTGGAGGAGATCGGGCCCCGCGACGCACCCCTGACCGTCGTCTTCGTGCACGGCTACACGCTCTCGATGGCGTCGTGGGCGTTCCAGCGACGCGCCCTCGCCGCGGAGCTGGCCACCGGGAACGGGCACCGACCGCAGGCCCGGCTCGTCTTCTACGACCAGCGCGGCCACGGCTCCTCCGGCCGGGGCCCGGCCGAGCACTCCACCATCGAGCAGCTGGCGGCCGACCTCGTGGCGGTCCTGGACGCCCGGGTGGCGCGTGGACCGATCGTCCTCGTCGGTCACTCCATGGGCGGGATGACGATCATGGGCCTGGCCGCGACGCGACCCGACCTGTTCGGCAGCCGGGTGCGCGGCGTCGCACTCGTCTCCACCTCGAGCGGCAACCTCGCCGACCTCAGCTTCGGCCTGCCCGAGATGCTCACCCGGATGCGGGCCGCGGTGCTGCCGGTCGCCGCCTGGACGATGCGCCGCCGGCCGGCCTTCGCCGAGCGCACCCGTCGGGTGGCCGCCGACCTCGTCTCGGCGGCGACCCGGGCGCTCTCGTTCGGCTCGTCCGACGTCGACCCCGCGCTGGTGCGCTACGTCGACGCGATGATCGCCGGCACCCCGGTCGACGTCATCGCGGAGTTCTACCCGGCGCTCGCCGGCCTGGACGAGACCGGTCGCCTGGAGCCGCTGCGCCGGGTGCCGACCCTGGTGCTCACCGGGGACCGGGACAGGATGATCCCCAAGGAGCACAGCGACCTCATCGTGGAGCGGCTCGACGCGACGGGGGAGAACGCCGTCGACTACGTCGTCGTCCCCGGGGCCGGGCACATGGTCCCCCTGGAGGAGCCCGACCAGGTGAGCCGGGCGATCGCCGGGCTGCTCCGGCGCGTGGCCGCCGGGCTCGGCGTGGGCGCGACGAGCTGACCCGGCCCCCGGAGCGGGCCTGCCGGCGCGGTTAGGGTGCGGGGGTGGCCGCCCTCCGTCCGCCCCGGCTCGACGCCGCCGCCGACGAGGTCGCCCGCACCGCGGCAGCGGCCGCGGACTGGGCGGCCCTCGCGGACGTGGCCCGCTCCTGCGTGGCGTGCCCCGAGCTGGCCGCGGCCCGGCAGCACGTCGTCGTCGGGGACCTCCCGCGCGGCGGCCGGCCCAGGTTCGTGCTGGTCGGCGAGGCGCCGGGCGCGACCGAGGACGAGACCGGCCGGCCGTTCGTCGGGAAGTCGGGGGCCTTGCTGGACCAGCTGCTGGCCGAGGCCGGGCTGTCCCGGGCCGAGGCCGCCGTGCTCAACATCGTGAAGTGCCGGCCGCCGGCCAACCGCACACCGAAGGCTGCCGAGGTGGCGCGGTGCAGCGGGTGGCTCCGCCGTCAGCTCGAGCTCCTCGACACGCCCGTCGTCGTCGCGCTCGGGCTCTCCTCGGCCAAGTGGTTCCTCGGCCCGCGCACGGTGCTCGCGGCGGTCCGCGGCCGCCCGCACGACGTCGACGGCCGCGCCGTCTGGGCCACCTACCACCCGTCGGCCGCCATCCGGTTCGGCCCGAACGGTGCCCCCCGCGCCGGGCTGCTGGCTGACCTGACCGCCGTCGCCGGGGCGCTGGAGGAGGTCGCGTGAGGCGCGAGCACGTGCTGCCGGAGCTCGCCGACACCCACGCCCTGGGCGAGGCGCTGGCCGCCCTCGCCCGCCCCGGCGACCTGCTGGTGCTGGTCGGCCCGCTCGGCGCGGGCAAGACGGCGCTCACCCAGGGCATCGGTGCCGGGCTCGGCGTCCGGGAACCGGTCACCTCGCCCACGTTCGTCATCGCCCGGGTGCACCGCGGCGGGCGGATCCCGCTGGTGCACGTGGACGCCTACCGGCTCGGCGGGCACGCCGACGTCGACGACCTCGACCTCGACGCCTCGACCGAGGAGTCGGTCACGGTCGTCGAGTGGGGGCAGGGGCTGGTCGAGCAGCTGGCCGACGAGCACCTGGAGGTGCGGCTGGACCGGCGCGACGACGACGTCCGCACCGCGTTGCTCGTGCCGCACGGCCCGGGGTGGGCGGCCCGGCTCGACGCGAGCTGACACCGGCGGCCACACGGGGTCGGGTGGCAGGATCCGCCACCGTGACCCCTCCTGGTGCGCCCCCGGCGCCGTACCGCACCGTCGTCGCCGACGGGCTGCCGGAGCTGGACCAGCGGTTGTCCGGCGAGCTCGACGCGTTCAACGCGGCCGCGACCGAGCCCGTGGCGCCGGCCCGGGAGCTGACCGTGCAGGTCCTCGACCCCTCGGGACAGCTCGCCGCGGGGTTGAGCGGCTGGACGTGGGGTGTGGCCGCCGGCATCGGGATGACCTGGGTGCGCGCGGAGTCCCGTGGCGACGGCCTGGGGGCAGTGCTGCTGGCGAGCTTCGAGACCGAGGCGCGGGCACGGGGGTGTACCCACGTGTTCGTCACCTCGTTCACCTTCCAGGCGCCGGGCTTCTACGAGCGGCACGGCTACCGCGAGATCTTCCGCTGGGAGGGCGTGCCCACGCCCGGCGCCGCCGACGTGCACCTCCGGAAGGAGCTGTGACCCCGGGCCCTCCCGCTGTGGAGCTCATCGCCCTCGGCCCGACCGCGCTGCGTGCGCTCGCCGACGGGGACCTGGCCGCGGCCGAGGCGGCGGCGCCGGTGCCCTGAGCCCCTACCTCGCCGGGCGGGAGTGCCGCTGGGTGTGGAGGGTCCGGGCCGAGCAGGTGGTGGCCGACCCGGGCAGCGCCCGCTGGATCACCCGGGTGGTCCGCGATCCGGGGCGGGAGCTGACCGTGGGCCGGGCCGGCTTCCACGGGCCACCGGACGCCTCCGGCATGGTGGAGGTCGGCTACTCGATCGATCCGGAGCACCGGCGGCAGGGGTACGCGCGGGCGGCGCTGCGGGCGCTGCTGGCGTGGGCGGCCGACGAGCCGGCGGTGACCACGGTTCGCGCGTCGGTGGCCCCGGCGAACACCGCCTCGCGGGACCTGGTGCTCGGCGAGGGGTTCGTCGCCGTGGGGGAGCAGGTCGACGAGGAGGACGGTCTCGAGATCGTCTACGAGGTGGCCGCCGGCACTCGCCTACGCTGAGCGGTCGTGCTGGTCCTCGCGCTCGACACCGCCACCCCGACGCTCGTCGCGGGGCTCGCGCGGTGGACCCCTGACGGCGGCACGGAGGTGCTCGCCGAGCGCGCCGTCCCGTCGGGCACGAAGCACGCCGAGCTGCTGACCCCGGCGATCGAGGGCGTGCTCGCCGACGCCGGTGTCGCGCTGGGCGACGTCGAGGCGGTCGTCACCGGGCTCGGCCCCGGGCCGTTCACCGGTCTGCGGGTCGGCATCGTCACCGCGGCGGCGATCGCGGACGCGCGCGGCCTGCCGGTCGTGGGGGTCTGCTCGCTGGACGCCGTCGGCTCGGGCGCCCGCACGGTGGTCACCGACGCCCGCCGCAAGGAGGTCTACTGGGCCGCCTACGACGACGAGGACCGGCGGGTCGACGGCCCGGGCGTCGAGCGCCCCGAGGAGCTCGGCCGGACCGGGCCGTTCGTCGGTGACCCGGCGTTCGCCGAGCGGCTCGGTGCCGACGTGCAGCCGGCGGAGGTGACGACGGCGGGGCTGCTGCGCGCCGCGGCGGCACAGCTGGCCGACCCGTCGTCCGCCGCACCGCTGGTGCCGCTGTACCTGCGCCGCCCCGACGCCGTCCCGCCCAGCTCGATCAAGGCGGTGTCGCAGAAGTGACCGTCCGGCTGCGCCCGATGCGGCTGGCCGACCTGCCCGCGGTGATGGAGCTGGAGGAGGAGCTCTTCGCCCCCGACACCTGGACGGTCGCCATGTACCGGGACGAGCTGGCGCGCACCGACACCCGGCACTACCTGGTGGCCGAGGACGAGGGGGCGGTCGTCGGCTACGCCGGGCTGATCGCCTACGACGACGAGGCGCACGTGGCCACGATCGGGGTCACCGGCACCCGGCAGGGCGAGGGGATCGGGGCCCGGCTGCTCGACGCGCTGCTGGCCGAGGCCGACCGGCGCGGCGCCCCGGTGGTGCTGCTGGAGGTGCGGGCGGACAACGAGACGGCGCAGGGGCTCTACCGGCGGCGCGGGTTCGCCGAGATCGGCCGGCGGCGCGGCTACTACCAACCGAGCGGCACGGACGCCGTGGTGATGAAGCGGGAGCGGACAGGGGCGTGAGCATCGCAGCGAGGAACGAGCGAGGAGCGGAGCGCCCCGCGGGAGCGACATGTGACGGAGGGACGCCGTGAGCGAGCCGCTGGTCATCGGGTTCGAGACCTCGTGCGACGAGACCGGCGTCGGCATCGTCCGCGGGCACACCCTCCTCGCCGATGCGCTGGCCACCTCGATGGCCGAGCACGAGCGCTTCGGCGGCGTCGTCCCGGAGATCGCCTCTCGCGCGCACCTGGAGGCGATGGTGCCGACGGTGCACCGGGCGCTGGCCGACGCAGGCGTCCGGGCCTCCGACGTCGATGCGGTGGCGGTGACCTCGGGTCCCGGCCTGACCGGCGCGCTGCTGGTCGGGGTCGCGGCCGCGAAGGCGTACGCACTGGCGCTGGGGAAGCCGCTCTACGGGGTCAACCACCTGGCCGCGCACGTCGCCGTCGACGAGCTCCAGCACGGGCCGCTCGCCGAGCCGTCGATCGCGATGCTCGTCTCCGGCGGCCACAGCTCGCTGCTCCTGGTGCCCGACCTCGCGCAGGAGGTGCAGTCGCTGGGGCGCACCATCGACGACGCGGCCGGGGAGGCGTTCGACAAGGTCGCCCGTGTGCTCGGGCTGCCGTTCCCGGGCGGTCCGCCGATCGACAGGGCCGCGCGCGAGGGGGATCCGCACGCCATCGCGTTCCCACGCGGGCTCACCGGACCCCGCGACCCTGCCTACGACTTCTCCTTCTCCGGGCTGAAGACCGCCGTCGCCCGGTGGATCGAGGCCCGGGAGCGCGCCGGGGAGCCGGTGCCGGTGGCCGACGTGGCCGCCTCGTTCCAGGAGGCGGTCGCCGACGTGCTCACCGCCAAGGCCGTGCGCGCCTGCCGGGACCACGGCGTCGACCACCTCGTGCTGGGCGGGGGAGTGGCGGCCAACTCGCGGCTGCGCGCGCTGGCCGAGGAACGGTGCGCGAAGGCGGGCATCGTGCTGCGGGTGCCGAGCCCGAAGCTCTGCACCGACAACGGCGCGATGGTGGCGGCGCTCGGTTCGCGGCTGGTCGCCGCCGGGGTGGCGCCGTCCGCTCCGGACCTCGGGGCGGACAGCTCCCTGCCGATCGACGTCGTCAGCCGCTGAGAGAGGACCCCGCCCTCCCCACCCCTCGCAGGCTCGGGGCGGGCCCCTGGCCGGGGCCGACGGCTGGTCAGGTGGTGAGGTCGCAGACGAGCACGGTGGGCGCCCCGGCGACGCGGGTGACGACGACGATCGCGGTGCCGGGGGTGTCGGTGCGCAGCTGGCGGGCCAGGGTCTCCGGCTCGATCGCCGAGCCGCGCTTCTTCACCACGACCCGGCCCACCCCGCGCTCCCGCAGCAGCGCCTTGAGCTTCTTCAGGTTGAACGGCAGCACCTCGTCGACCCGGTAGGAGCTGACCCAGGGGGAGTCCGCGCGGGTGTCGGAGGTCAGGTAGGCGATCGTCGGGTCGACCAGGTTCGCGCCGAGGTCGGCGGCGACGAGCGACACCAGGCCGGAGCGGATGACGGCGGGGTCGGGCTCGTGCAGCCAGCCGCGCACCGGGCCGGCCGGCGCGGGCCCGGGGTCGGCGTCCGCCGTCAGCTCGTGCACCTCGTCGTCGCGCAGCAGGGTGGCGCGACGCCACGTCGTCGACACCCCGCGGCCCCACAGCAGCGCCTCGACGATCGAACCGCCGACCGACACCCATTCGGCCTCGACCCCGTCGGGCACCCGCTCGTGGTCGAGCCCGGGGGCCACCTTCACCACCGAGGTGGGCACCCGGTCCAGCAGCTGGACGACGGTGGACCACGGCGGGGACCAGCGGTCGGGGTCCAGCAGCCGCCGCCCACCCGCCCGCCGGGCCGGGTCCAGGACGGCGGCCCCGCACCCGGCCACCTCCCCACCACGGGCGGCCGCCACCAGCTCCACCGCGTCGCCGGCGACCACCCAGACGTCGTCGTCGACGCCGAGCGCCTCGGCGTTCAGGGCGGTGAGCTCGCGCGCCACCGGGTCGACGTCGACGGCGAGCACCCGCGCGCCCGCGCGGGCGAGGGCGATCGTGTCGGTGCCGGCGGCGCACCCGAGGTCGGCGACGGAGTCGGCCCCTCCGGCCAGCAGGCGGGCTGCGCGCCGGGAGGCGAGCTCCGGACGTCCTGCCTGCTCGAGGGTGTCGCCGGTGAACAGCATCCGGTCCGCGTCGGCCCCGAACGTCGGCCGCGCCTTCTGCCGCTGCCGGGCGATGCCCCATGCCGGCCCGGCGAGATCGGTGCCCACCTCGGCGCGCAGCCGCGTCAGCGCGGTGACCGCATCGGTCCCCTCGTCCAGCAGCGTCGCCGCGCGCGACAGCGCCCTGGCGCCCTCCGGGGTCACCAGCGCGCGCAGCTGGCGCACGGTCTCGACGGTCTGCTCGTCGGTCGGCCGGTCCACCTGCACAGGGTGGCGCACGGGCTGGTCAGCCCCCACGTCACCCACCTCGGCGACCGGGTTGAGCGGCTGGCACTCTCCTGGGTAGAGTGCCAAACGACACGGGCTGGCGCCCGACCCCCGCGACGGCGGGTGCCCGGACCCCGTGCCACAGCATCGAACATCCCTGCCGTCCTACACCGAAGGGGGCGTCACCGACGTGACGACCGCTACCAAGGTCAGCATCAAGCCGCTGGAGGACCGCGTCGTGGTCCAGGCCAACGAGGCCGAGACCACCACCGCGTCCGGTCTGGTCATCCCGGACACCGCCAAGGAGAAGCCCCAGGAGGGCACCGTCGTCGCCGTCGGCCCCGGCCGCATCGACGACAACGGCAACCGCGTTCCGCTCGACGTGAACGTCGGCGACGTGGTCATCTACTCGAAGTACGGCGGCACCGAGGTCAAGTACGCCGGCGAGGAGTACCTCGTGCTCTCCGCCCGCGACCTGCTCGCCGTCGTGGAGAAGTAGAAGGACCCCCTCGCCCCCCACGCCTCGCTCCGCTCGCCGCGGGGCCCTGCGAGGGGGCCGTTCCAGCACGTTGCGTCCGCCCCGGCGACCCGAACACCGGGTCCCGGGGCGGTCGTCTTCGCCCAGCACTCCCTGATCGGAAGGGCCCATGGCCAAGATCATCAAGTTCAACGAGGATGCGCGCCGCGCCCTCGAGCGCGGTGTCGACAAGCTCGCCGACGCCGTGAAGGTGACGATCGGCCCGCGTGGCCGCAACGTCGTCATCGACAAGAAGTTCGGCGCTCCCACCATCACCAACGACGGCGTCACCATCGCCCGCGAGGTGGAGCTCGAGGACCCGTACGAGAACCTCGGCGCCCAGCTGGCGAAGAGCGTCGCGACCAAGACCAACGACGTCGCCGGCGACGGCACCACCACCGCCACCGTGCTCGCCCAGGCGCTGGTGCACGAGGGCATGCGCAACGTCGCCGCCGGGGCCAACCCGATGGCGCTGGGCCGCGGTATGCGTGCCGCGGTCGACGCCGTGCACGCCGCGCTCGACGCCGCCGCCATCCCGGTCGAGAAGCGCGACGCGATCGCGGGTGTCGCCACCATCTCTGCCCAGGACGCCGAGGTCGGCGAGCTGATCGGCGAGGCGATGGAGCGCGTCGGCAAGGACGGCGTCATCACCGTCGAGGAGAGCAACACCCTGGACACCGAGCTCGACGTCACCGAGGGCGTCCAGTTCGACAAGGGCTACCTCTCGCCGTACTTCGTCACCGACCCCGAGGCCATGGAGGCCGTCCTCGAGGACGCCCTCGTGCTGCTGGTCAGCGGCAAGATCAGTGCTCTGGCCGACCTGCTGCCGCTGCTGGAGAAGGTGCTGTCGACCGGCGGCCGCCCGCTGCTGATCGTCGCCGAGGACGTCGAGGGCGAGGCGCTGTCCACGCTGGTCGTCAACTCGATCCGCAAGACCATCAAGGTCGTCGCCGTGAAGTCGCCCTACTTCGGCGACCGGCGCACGGCGTTCATGACCGACCTCGCCGTCGTCACCGGCGGTCAGGTGGTCAGCGAGGACGTCGGCCTCAAGCTCGACCAGGTGGGCCTGGAGGTGCTCGGCACCGCGCGCCGGGTCACCGTGACCAAGGACGCGACGACCATCGTCGACGGCGGCGGCACGTCGGAGACCATCGGCGACCGCGTCGCGCAGATCCGCCGCGAGATCGACGCGACCGACTCCGACTGGGACCGCGAGAAGCTGCAGGAGCGGCTGGCCAAGCTGGCCGGCGGCATCGGCGTCATCCGGGTCGGCGCGGCCACCGAGGTGGAGCTCAAGGAGCGCAAGCACCGCATCGAGGACGCCATCGCCGCCACCCGCGCGGCGGTGGAAGAGGGCGTGATCCCCGGCGGTGGCTCGGCGCTGGTGCACGCCGCGAGCGCGATCGACGCCCTCGAGCTGACCGGCGACGAGCTGACCGGCGCGCGCGCCGTCCGCACCGCGCTGGAGGCCCCGCTGGTGCAGATCGCCGACAACGCCGGGTTCGAGGGCCGCGTCGTCGTCGCCAAGGTGCGCGACCTCGGCACCGGGAACGGCTTCAACGCCGCGACCGGTGAGTACGGCGACCTGGCCGGGCAGGGGGTCATCGACCCGGTGAAGGTCACCAAGGCCGCGCTGGGCAATGCCGTCTCGATCGCGGCGATGGTCCTGACGACCGACTCCGCCGTCGTCGAGGCTCCCGAGGAGGAGCACGACCACGACGCCGGTGGGCACCACACCCACGGCCACTCGCACGGCCACGGGCACAGCCACTGAGAATGGACCCCGTCCTCCTCGCCGCTCGCACGCTCGCGGCGAGCCTTTGGACGGGGTCGGGGGTCCTGGCTCACCGTCGACCGTGAGCCAGGACCCCACCGGCTGAGCCCGGACGGTGCTCGCGCCGTCCGGGCACACGAGAGGGCCCGGTCCAGGACTTCCTGGACCGGGCCCTCTCGGCGTTCGTGGCGGGGTGCTACACCCCCGCGGCCACGGCGGCGGGCTCGGTGGCGATCAGCCGGGCCCGCTCCTCCTCGCTCATCCCGCCCCAGACCCCGTAGGGCTCGCGGACGGCCAGCGCGTGCTTGAGGCACGCGTCGACGACCGGGCAGCGCGCGCAGACGGCCTTCGCCGCTGACTGCCGTCGCGCCCGGGCCGGCCCCCGCTCGCCGTCGGGGTGGAAGAAGAGGGACGTGTTCTCGCCACGGCAGGCGCCGTGCAGCTGCCAGTCCCAGACCTCGGCCACGGGCGTCGGGAGTCTGCGGATGTCGGCCATGTCTCCTCCAGGACTCGGTTGAGCCGGAGGGGGCTGTCCGGCTGCAAGGGGCCCGGTGCCCTCGCCGTCCCACGTCCAAACACAGCCGATTCGCAACTTTTCCCAGGTGTGCCCTGCGTCACCTCCGCGTGCGGCGCTCACCCCCGGGGGTGAGGGCGTCTGTTCCCCCGGTCGGGAGTCGATCAAGGTGGCTCCAGGTCGCGCTGGCGTCCGGGAGGGGGAGAAACCCGGACCGGTCGCGTGACCAGCGCGGAGGTGGGGGGCCCGGTGGGCCCTCCACCCGAGCGACACCCGGCCGGGTGCCTTCCCCGGCCGGCGGGGGGACCCGGCCGCCGCGCGGCCGGGGAGAGCGAGGAGCAGGCGTGATCGACGACAGGATGCGCGCACCCGTGCACGGCGCGACCGTGTGGGTGTACGACGAGCGACGGCGGGTCCGTGACGACGTCGCCTCGCGGCTGGTCGCCCTGCCCTTCGTCGGCCGGGTGGAGGTGGTCGGCGACGCGCAGTCGCTCATGGCCCGCCTCGCCACCCGCACCCCCGACGTGCTCGTCGTGGGCACCCAGCGGGCCGTGGACACCGGGCTGTCCGCCGCCACGCAGGCGCTCCGGTCCCACCCGGGGCTCCCGGTGCTGGTGCTCGGCGCTCCCGATGACGCCGACAGCGTGCGGGCTGCCGTGGCCTTCGGGGCCCGCGGCTACCTGCGCTGGGACGCCACCCCGATCGAGATGGGGCTCGGGCTCTCCCGCGTGGGGCTGCGTGCCGACGGCCGGCTCCCGCAGCAGGCGACGGCCTCCGTGGCCGCGTGGAGCGGTGCGGCGCCGCTCGCCGGCTCCGCGCCCACCACGGTGCGGTCCACCGTGCGTGATGCCGCCCCGGCCGTGGCGCTGTCCATGCGCGAGATGCAGGTGCTCACCGGGATGAGCCAGGGCAAGAGCAACGCCCAGATCGGCCGGGAGCTCTACCTGTCCGAGGACACCATCAAGACCCACGCCCGGCGGCTGTTCCGGAAGCTGGGCGCCAAGGACCGCGCCGAGGCGGTGGCCACCGGCTTCCGCCGCGGCATCATGACCTGAGCGGTCACCCGACCGACGCACGCGCTGAGGGCCGTCTCCTGAGCCGGGAGAGGGCCCTCGACGCGTTCTCGACGGAGGCATTCACGCCCTCGGGGGAACGGCGCCCGGCCCGGAGGGTCCGCGCAGGCGCGACGGACGCGCTCAGCTCGGCAGGGGGACGGCACCTGGCCGCGGTGTGGTGGCGCCGAGTGGGCCCGGAGGGTCTGCGCAGGCGCGACGGACGCGCTCAGCCCAGCTGGGGGACGGCAAGTGGCCGCGGTGCGGTCCGGAGGACCGCAGTGTCACAGCTCAGTCGTCGCGGGCGTGGCGCCCGGTGCGCCGGCCGCTGGGCTCGTCCCGCTCGGCGAGCGCCGCGACACCGTCGGCGTACCCGCTGGCGTAGTCCCAGCTGACGTAGTCGTCGGGGTTCGGGTCGAACGGCGGCTCGTGCCGGCCGGTCTGCCCCTCGTCCAGCAGCTGGCGCAGGTTCGCCTGCATCAGCGCCCAGTCGACGTGGTGCTCCTCCTCGCAGTCAGGGCAGTCGACCACGATGCCCTTGATGCCGGTCGGCTCCAGGAGGGTGCGGAAGACCTCGAGCTCGGCCAGGTCGTCGAGGACCCCGGCCCGCTCCTCCATCGAGAGCGGCGGAGGGGCTGGGCCGTCGGCGGAACTGAAGTCCGGCCCGAAGGCGTCGTCGAACGAAGACACGGTCACACGGTAGCCGCCGAGCGGGCGGCGCACCGCCCCCTCCGCGCCGCCGCCTACGATCGGGGCAGGTCCCGCGCGCCCGTGAGGTGTGTCGACCGGTGTCCGACCCGATCCGCGCCGAAGGGTGGCCGCGCACATGCAGCCCGACTCCGTGACCGAGCTGCCGGCGAAGTTCGCCCGCCTCGGTCTCACCTACGACGACGTCCTGCTCATCCCCGGGGCGTCCGACGTCGTCCCGGCGGAGGTGGACACCAGCAGCCGGGTGACCCGGCGCATCACCCTGGCGGTCCCGCTGCTGTCCAGCGCGATGGACACCGTCACCGAGGCCCGCATGGCGATCGCCATGGCGCGGGTCGGCGGCATGGGCGTGCTGCACCGCAACCTCTCCGCCGAGGAGCAGGCCGGCCAGGTCGACCTGGTCAAGCGGTCGGAGGCCGGGATGGTCACCAACCCGGTCACCTGCTCGCCCGACAACACGCTCGCCGAGGTCGACGCGCTCTCGGCGCGCTACCGCATCTCCGGTGCGCCGGTCGTCGACGCCGACGGCGTCCTGCTCGGCATCGTCACCAACCGGGACATGCGCTTCGAGACCGACATGAACCGGCTCGTGCGCGACGTCATGACGCCGATGCCGCTGGTCACCGCGCCGGTCGGGGTCGACCCGGACACCGCCCTGGGCCTGCTCTCCCAGCACAAGATCGAGAAGCTGCCGCTGGTCGACGACGCCGGCCGGCTGCGCGGGCTGATCACCGTGAAGGACTTCGTCAAGCGCGACCAGTTCCCGAACTCCACCAAGGACGCCGACGGGCGACTGGTCGTCGGGGCGGCGCTGGGCGTCGGCGAGGACGCCTACAAGCGGGCCGGCCTGCTGGTCGACGCCGGCGTCGACGTGCTCGTCGTCGACACCGCGCACGGCCACCAGCGCGCGGTGCTGGAGATGGTCGCCCGCGTGAAGCAGGAGTTCGGCGGCGATGCCGGGGTGGAGGTCGTCGGCGGCAACGTCGCCACCCGCGCCGGTGCGCAGGCACTGGTCGACGCCGGGGTCGACGCGGTCAAGGTCGGCGTCGGACCGGGTTCGATCTGCACCACCCGCGTGGTCGCCGGCGTCGGCGTCCCGCAGATCAGTGCCATCTACGAGGCGTGGCTGGCCGCCGGCCCGGCGGGGGTCCCGGTCATCGCCGACGGCGGGCTGCAGTACTCCGGCGACATCGCCAAGGCCCTGGTGGCCGGCGCCGACACGGTGATGATCGGTGGTCTGTTCGCCGGCGTCGAGGAGGCACCGGGCGAGCTGGTCTTCATGAACGGCAAGCAGTACAAGACCTACCGGGGCATGGGGAGCCTGGGCGCCATGCAGAAGCGCGGCAACCAGTCGTTCAGCCGCGACCGGTACTTCGCCGACGACGTCCTCTCCGACGACAAGCTCGTGCCGGAGGGCATCGAGGGCCAGGTGCCCTACCGCGGCGCGCTGGCCGGCGTGGCGCACCAGCTCGTGGGTGGCCTGCAGGCCTCCATGGGCTACGCCGGAGCGGCCACCATCGCCGACCTCAAGGAGCGCGGGCAGCTGACCCGCATCACCTCCGCGGGCCTGGTGGAGAGCCACCCCCACGACATCCAGATGACCGTCGAAGCCCCCAACTACCGGGGTCGGTGACCGAGATGAGCGAACGGCACATGTCATCCAGTCAGCCCGTCGAGGCACCGAACCACCGGGGACGCTGGGCATGAACGTGCGCGACACCGTCGAGATCGGGCTGAACCGCTTCGCCCGCCGGGGCTACGACCTGGACGAGGTCTCCATCGTCCCCTCGCGGCGGACCCGTGACGTCGACGACGTCTCCACCGCCTGGCAGATCGACGCCTTCCGGTTCGACCTCCCGCTGGTGACCAGCCCGAGCGACGCCGTCGTCAGCCCGGCGACGGCGATCGCCGTGGGGCGCGCGGGTGGCCTGGGGGTGCTCAACGGCGAGGGGCTGTGGGCCCGCTACGACGACCCGGCGCCGGTCTACCGCGAGATCGCCGAGGCGGCCGCGGCCGGCGCTCCGCCGGTGGCGCTGCTGCAGAAGGTCTACGCCGAGCCGGTCAAGCCCGACCTCATCGCCGCCCGCATCAAGGAGATGAGCGACGCGGGGGTGACGACGGCGATCCGGATCTCCCCGCAGCACACCGAGCAGCTGGCCCCGGCCGCGCTCTCGGCGGGGGTGGACCTGCTCGTCATCCAGGGCACGATCGTGTCCGCCGAGCACGTGACCAGCCAGGGCGACGCGCTCAACCTCAAGGAGTTCATCGCCGACCTCGACGTCCCGGTGATCGTAGGTGGCGCGGCCAACTACACGACCGCGTTGCACCTGATGCGGACCGGCGCGGCCGGCGTCATCGTCGGAGTGGGCGGTGACACCTACTCGACGACCGACGCGGTCATGGGCATCCGCGTGCCCCTGGCCAGCGCCATCGCCGACGCCGCCGCCGCCCGCCGCGACTACCTCGACGAGACCGGTGGCCGGTACGTGCACGTCATCGCGAACGGCCGGATCGAGACCAGCGGTGCCATCGCCCGCGCGCTCGCCTGCGGTGCCGACGCCGTCCAGCTGGGCGAGCCGCTGCGGGTGGCCGCCGAGGCGCCGGCCGGTGGCGTGTGGTGGGACTCGGTGGCCGCCCACCCCCGTCTGCCGCGCGGCGCAGCGTCGGCGCCCGTCGAGCCCTCGGGATCGCTGGAGCAGGTGCTGCTCGGCCCAGCGGACTCCGCCGACGGCCGGACGAACCTGTTCGGGGCGC
Organism: Blastococcus sp. SYSU DS0552; assembly: GCF_054050815.1. Lineage (NCBI taxonomy): Bacteria > Bacillati > Actinomycetota > Actinomycetes > Geodermatophilales > Geodermatophilaceae > Blastococcus > Blastococcus sp. SYSU DS0552. The sequence goes on along the minus strand of NZ_JBJHAB010000017.1, from coordinate 41,729 downwards.
TCGCCCGCACCATGGCCAAGACCGGCTACTCCGACCTCAAGGAGTTCCAGCGGGTCGACCTCGTGATCGGCGGCTGAGCGTGGACTTCCCGACCGTCCTGGTCGTCGACTTCGGCGCCCAGTACGCGCAGCTCATCGCCCGGCGCATCCGCGAGGCCGGGGTCTACTCCGAGATCGTGTCGTCGGAGGTTCCCGCCGAGGAGATCGTCGCGCGCAAGCCGGCCGCGATCGTGCTCTCCGGCGGGCCGTCCAGCGTGTACGCCCCCGAGGCGCCGAAGGTCGACCCGACGCTGTTCGAGTCCGGCGTCCCAGCCTTCGGCATCTGCTACGGCTTCCAGGCGATGGCCGCCTCGCTCGGCGGCACCGTCTCCCGCACCGGCGACCGGGAGTACGGCGGCACCCCGCTGACCGTCACCACGAAGGCGCGGCTGTTCGGCGACCTGCCGGTCGAGCAGAACGTGTGGATGAGCCACGGCGACGCCGTCAGCGCGGCCCCGCCCGGGTTCGCCGTCACCGCGACGTCGACCGGTGCGCCGGTCGCCGCGTTCGAGGACGTCGACCGCCGGCTGGCCGGGGTGCAGTTCCACCCCGAGGTGCGGCACACCGCGCACGGGCAGACGGTGCTCGAGCACTTCCTGTTCGACATCGCGGGCCTCGAGCCGACGTGGACGATGAGCAACGTCGTCGACGAGCAGGTGGCGGCGATCCGCGAGCGGATCGGGGACCGGCGGGCGCTGTGCGCGCTCTCCGGCGGGGTCGACTCCGCCGTCGCCGCCGCGCTCGTCCAGCGGGCGATCGGTGACAGGCTCACCTGCGTCTACGTCGACCACGGGCTGATGCGGGCGGGCGAGACCGAGCAGATCGAGCGCGACTTCGCGGCGACCACCGGCGCGGACCTGCGGGTCGTCGACGCCAGCGAGCAGTTCCTCGCGGCGCTCGCCGGGGTGAGCGACCCGGAGGAGAAGCGGAAGATCATCGGCCGCGAGTTCATCCGGGTCTTCGAGCAGGCGGCCACCGACGTCGTCTCCGACGCCAAGGCGCACGGCGAGACGGTGGAGTTCCTGGTGCAGGGCACGCTCTACCCCGACGTCGTCGAGTCCGGCGGGGGCAGCGGGACGGCCAACATCAAGAGCCACCACAACGTCGGCGGGCTGCCCGAGGACCTCACCTTCACCCTCGTCGAGCCGCTGCGCACCCTGTTCAAGGACGAGGTGCGCGAGGTCGGCCGGCAGCTGGGCCTGCCCGACCGGCTGGTGCAGCGCCAGCCCTTCCCCGGGCCGGGGCTGGGCATCCGGATCGTCGGCGAGGTCACCCGCGAGCGGCTCGACGTGCTCCGCCGGGCCGACGCCATCGCCCGCGAGGAGCTCACCGCGGCCAAGCTGGACGACGAGATCTGGCAGTGCCCGGTGGTGCTGCTGGCCGACGTCCGCTCGGTCGGCGTGCAGGGCGACGGGCGCACCTACGGTCACCCGGTCGTGCTGCGCCCGGTGTCCAGCGAGGATGCCATGACCGCCGACTGGACCCGGCTGCCCTACGACGTCCTGGCGCGCATCTCCACCCGGATCACCAACGAGGTGGAGGAGATCAACCGGGTCACCCTGGACGTCACGAGCAAGCCGCCGGGCACCATCGAGTGGGAGTAAGGACCCCCTTCCTCCCCGACCCTCGCTCCGCTCGGGCCGGGTCCCTGGAAGGGGGCCGTTCCAGCACGTCGCCGGGGCCGTTCCAGCGCCTCACGTCGCGGGCACCCGCACCGTGTGCGCGTCGGGTGGCGGTGTGCCGAACGCGTCCGGATCGCGCTGGGGAGGCGTCTCGGTGGTGAGGTCGGCGGCCTCGATCCGGTCCCAGCGGAACCAGCGCGGCGCGTCCCGCAGCCGGCACCAGGCCACGAGGTACCACCGGTCGCCGGTGCGGGCCAGCAGGTGCGGCTCCACCCGACGTCGGGAGACCGCGCCGCTGTCGTCGCGGTAGCGGATGGCGACCACCCGCCGGCGCAGGAGCGCTTCCTCGACGACGGATGCCGCCCCCGGGCGTCCTCGCTCGTCGCCGCGCACCCACACCCGGCCACCGAGCTCGCGGGCGGACTCCCGGGCACCTGGCCCCATGACATCGAGGACCTTCTCCAGCGCGGCACGGCCATCCGCGGCGAACGGCGCCTCCGACGCACCGGCCAGCGCCACCGCCAGCGCCACGGCCTGCGCCGGGCTCAGGTTGACCGGCGGCAGGGAGGCCGTGGCGTCGAGCACGTAGCCGCCACCCGGCCCGGCGGTCGCCCAGATCGGCACCCCCGCCTGCTGCAGGGCGGAGACGTCCCGCTTGACCGTACGCGGCGACACCTCCAGCCAGTCGGCCAGTCGCTGCGCCGTCCGTCCCCCTGCGCCGGCGCGGCGCAGCTCCTCCGAGATGGCGTGCATCCGGTCGGTCCGGTTCATGCCGGGATCCTGGCAGAAAACGGTGACAGGACGGTGTCACCAGCAGCCCGGGAGGGTGACCCCATGACCACCATCGCGCTCTTCCACTCCGTCCTCGGCGTCCGGCCCGGGATCACGGCGGCGGCCGAACGGCTCCGCTCCGCCGGGCACGACGTCCTGGTCGTCGACCAGTACGACGGGCTGGTCTTCGACGACTACGCATCGGCGATGGCCCACGTCGAGGAGGTCGGGTTCCCGGCGCTGATGGCCCGGGCGGTGGAGGCGGTGCGCCACCTGCCCGACGGGTTCCTCGCGGCCGGCTTCTCCAACGGCGCCGGCATGGCCGAGTACGTCGCCACCCAGCGGCGCTGCGCCGGGTTGCTGCTCTTCTCCGGGGCGTTGCCGGTGCAGGTGCTGGGAGCCGACCGCTGGCCGGACGGTGTGCCCGCGCAGCTGCACTACACCGAGGGCGATCCCTTCCGGCAGCAGGACTGGATCGACTCCGTGGTCGCCGACGCCCGGGGTGCGGGAGTCGAGATCGAAGTCCACGACTACCCGGGGACCGGCCACCTGTTCACCGACGCCAGCCTGCCCGGCGAGTACGACGCCGCCGCCTCCGAGCTGCTGTGGGGGCGGGTCCTCGAGTTCTGCGCGCGGGTGGCCGCCTGAGGTCCGCCCCCTCCGGAGACCCTCCGGAGACCCTCCGGAGGGGGCCTCGACCGGCGGGATCCCGGTCGGTGTGGTGGGGTCGTCGTCGGCCGTTGCAGTCGAGGACCCGGAGGACGAGTGAGTTTCGCTCCGTGGCCCCTCTGGCCGAGCCTGGGCGTGCTCGCCGCGATGGCCCTCGTCATCGTGGTCGCGGGGGTCCAGCTCACCCGTGTCGCCGACTCCCTGGCCGAGCGCACCGGCCTCGGTGACGCGATCGGCGGCGCACTGCTGCTCGGGGCGGTCACCTCGCTGCCGGGGAACGTCACCGTGCTCACCGGCGCGCTGGAAGGGGATCCTGGGTTCGCCCTGGCCAACCCGGTCGGCGGTATCGCACTCCAGACGGTGTGGCTGGCGATCGCCGACCTCCTCTACCGCCGGGTGAACCTGGAGCACGCAGCGGCGTCGCTGCAGAACGTGCTGCAGTCGGTGCTGCTGAGCGCGATGCTCGCGGTGCCGGTGATCGCCTACGCCACGCCGGACCTCCGGCTGGGCTGGATCCACCCCATGACCCTGCTGATCCCCGTCCTCTACGCCTACGGGCTGACGCTGCTCCGGCGGATGCAGCGGGAGCCGATGTGGCAGCCGGTCCACACCGACCAGACCGCAGACGGGGACGAGGGCAACGGCACCGGCAACGGGGACGGCGACGGGGACGGGGACGGGGACGGGGGCGGGGACGGGGACGGGAACGGCGACGAGCGCTCGACCGCCCGCCTGTGGGGTCTGCTCGCCGCGCTCGGGCTGGTGACCGGTGTCGCGGGCTGGATAGTGGGCCGGGCCGGGCTCAGTGTCATCGAGCGGGCCGACCTGGACAGCGGCGTCGTGGGATTCACCCTCACGACGGCGATCAGCTCCCTGCCCGAGCTCGTCGTGCTGCTGACCGCGGTGCGGTTGGGCCAGCTGACCCTCGGCGTCGGCAACATCGTCGGCGGGAACGTCTACGACATCCTGATGATCTCGGTCGCCGACGTCGGCTACCTGGAGGGGCCGATCTACCGGGACGCCGGCCCGACCAGTCTGGTCCTCGTCGGCGGCACGCTGGTGATGACCGCGGTGCTCTCCGCGGGGCTGCTCATGCGCGACCGGAAGTGGATCGGCTTCGAGGGCGTGTCGATCCCGCTGATCTACGTGGGCACCGTCGCCCTGGCCGTCGTCGGGTAGCCGCCGCGAGCGCCGGGGGCCCGGGAGCGTCATCGCTCCCGGGCCCCCGGCGTCCACCCCTCCCGTCGGTCAGCGGCGGCCCCGCGCCTTCCGCAGCTCCTTCACCAGCAACGCGATCCCGGCACCGATCAGGACCAGCCAGAGCAGGCCACCGTCGTCCAGCAGGCCCAGGGCGAGGTCCACGCCGGCCATCGTCGTAACAGCCAGGAGCACGAAGACCAGGCCGGGCACCAGCGCGACGAGATCCGGCTTCCGCCGCTGTGGCGGCTGCGGGTGGTCCTCCGTCGCCAGCGGCGCCACCATCTGCCACTGCTGCTCCTGCCACGCCGTCGGCGTGGTCGGGAACTCGCTGTAGTCAGCCACGGGACACCTCCACCTGTCCGATACCGCTGTTGATCTCGAGCTCGATCTCGGCCTCGCCGTCGCCGGTCCACGCGGCCGACCCCGTGCCCGGGTGGAACTCGGGGCCCGCCCCGCCCGAGCCGAACACGTCGCTCTCGCCCAGGCCCTGGTACACCGTGACCCGCACGTCCGCCGAGCGGGGTACGACCACCTCGACGTCGCCGACGCCGTGTTCCACGACCACCTCCAGGGCCTCGTCGAGGTCGCCCATGGGGACCTCCGACAGGTCCACGGTGAGGTTGCCGACACCGCCCTCGTAGAGCTCTCGCACGTCCGCGGCCGTCTGCGGCCGGTACGTGCGGTCGCCCACCCCGGCGTCGTTCGGCGCCGCGTCGGCGATCGCCAGCGCCACCGCCAGGATGATGCCGAGGGTGAGCAGGCTGCCGCGCGCGGTGCGGCCCTGGCTGAACGCGGCGACGACGAGCCCGGCGCCGACCACGAGCAGGGCGGTCCCGAGGTAGCCGACGGCGCCGACGTCCCAGCCGGTGAGCTGGGCGATCAGCGCGAGCGCCCCGACGACGATCAGCAGGCAGGCGATCGTGAAGCCGGGGACCGGCGAGCGGGGGCCGGCCGGTTCCCGGACGCGCGGTGTGGCGGGCTGCCCGGGCGACGGCTCGGTCGTCCCTTCCGGGCCGGTCGGCATGAGCAGCCAGAGCAGGAGGTAGACCAGCAGGCCGGTGCCGCCGGCGAGCGCGAGGGCGACGAAGCCGACCCGCCACAGGAGCGCATCGATGCCGGTGTACTCGGCCAGGCCGCCGTTCACCCCGCCGATGACCTTGTCGGTGCGGCTGCGGCGAAGCTGGGGGCGGGCCGGTGGGCCGGGGGGCGGGGACCAGGCCGGTGGCTCCACCGTGGGCGGAGCCGGAGGGGGTGGTGAGGTCATGCCACAGAGCCTGCCCACCGGACGAGGCGGACACCATCAGGGAACCCCCCGAACCGACCCTGGTTCCTCTTCCGGGGTGATCACCGGTGTCCGCGGCGCCGCGCCCGGTGCGACGATCGGTAGCGTGACCACCACCCTGCCGCAGCGCCCGCCGCTGGTGCGCCCGCGCGAGGGCCGGGTCGTCGCCGGGGTGGCGGCCGGAACCGCGGCCCACCTGCGCCAGGACCCCCTGGTGGTGCGGGTGGCCTTCGTGCTGCTGGCCACCACCGGGCTGGGCATCATCGGCTACGGGCTGCTCTGGATGACGATGCCGGTGGGCGCGCCCGGGGTCCCGGCGCCCGAGCCGCAGGGCTGGCGGCCTGCCGGCGTCCGCCAGTGGGTCCTGCTGGCGGTTCTCGGCCTCGCCGCGGCGAGCCTGCTCGGTCAGCTCACGGCCTGGACCAGCAGTGACGTCGTCCTGCCGCTGGTCCTGCTCGTCGGCGGCCTCGCCGTGATCTGGCGGCAGCTGGACACCGACCGGACGCTCGCCGTGCCGGCGGCCCGCTGGGTGCTGGCCGGCGGGGTCGCCGTCGTGGGTGTCGGGCTCTTCCTCCTGCTGGCCACCACCGGTCAGCTGGCCAACGCCCGCAACGGCTTCGCCGCCACGCTGCTGATCCTCACCGGCGTCGTCCTGGCGACCGCACCGCTGTGGCGCCGGCTGCTCGACTCCCGCGCCGAGGAGCGCGCCGCGCGGATCCGGTCGGAGGAGCGCGCCGCCGTCGCCGCGCACCTGCACGACTCGGTGCTGCAGACCCTGGCCCTGATCCAGCGCAACGCCGACGAGCCGCAGGCGGTGAGCCGGCTGGCCCGCAGCCAGGAGCGCGAGCTCCGGGCCTGGTTGTACGACCCGGCGGCCGTCCGCGAGGGCGGCACGTGGGCCGGGCTGGTGGCGGGCATGGTCGCCGAGGTGGAGGCGGACCACGCGCTCACCGTCGACCCCGTCGTGGTCGGCGACGCCCCCGTCGACGAGGAGCTGGCCGCGCTCGGCGCCGCGACCCGCGAGGCGCTGGTCAACGCGGCCAAGCACTCCGGCGTGCCGTCCGCGGACCTGTACACCGAGGTGACCGCCGACCAGGTGTCGGTGTTCGTCCGGGACCGCGGCAAGGGGTTCGACCCCGGCACGGTGCCCGACGACCGGCGCGGCCTGCGCGACTCGGTGCGGGGCCGGCTGGCCCGGCTGGGCGGCAGCACGCAGATCCGGTCGACGCCGGGGGAGGGGACCGAGGTGGAGCTGGTCCTGCCGAGGAAGGCCGTGGGCGGGCAGCGGCGGGAGCAGCGCGGCGAGGCGGCCGCGGACCGGGCGGGAGCACCGCAGCGAGGATCGAGAGTGGAGCGGACCAACCGCGGAGGTGGCCTGGGCATGCGAGCGGGGAGCGGTGCGCCGCACGGAAGCGAACAGGGAGGCCGGGCATGACCTCGCGGGTGTTCGTGGTCGACGACCACGCGATGGTGCGCACCGGGGTGCGGGCGGAGCTCGGCGACTCCGTGGCCGTCGTCGGCGAGGCGGCCGACGTCGCCGGCGCGGTCGAGGGCATCCGTGCCACCCGTCCCGATGTCGTGCTGCTGGACGTGCACATGCCCGGCGGGGGCGGGCGCGCGGTGCTGGAGACGCTGCGGGGCGAGCTGCCCGAGGTGCGGTGGCTCGCGCTCTCGGTGTCCGACGCCGCCGAGGACGTCATCGCCGTGATCCGCGCCGGGGCGCGCGGCTACGTGACCAAGACGATATCCGGGCCCGACCTGCTCGACGCCGTCCGCCGGGTCGCCGACGGCGACGTCGTCTTCAGCCCCCGGCTGGCCGGGTTCGTGCTGGACGCCTTCGCCGCCGGGGGCGCGGCCGCGCAGGCGCCGGCGGCCGAGGAGGCCAGCGACCCGGGGCTGGACCTGCTGAGCGCCCGCGAGCGGGAGGTCATGCAGCTGCTTGCCCGCGGCTACACCTACCGCGAGATCGGCTCCCGGCTGTTCATCTCGGTGAAGACGGTCGAGTCCCACGCTTCCAACGTGCTGCGGAAGCTGCAGCTGTCCAACCGCAACGAGCTCACCCGCTGGGCGGCGACCAACCGGCTGCTCTGACCGGCGACGACTGGCCGCTCCGCCGGCCCCCGGCCAGGATGTGTGGCGGACCACATCCCCGGGGAGAGGAGCTCCTTCGTGCTGCGCACCCTGTCGCGCCCGCTGGTGACCGGCGTCGAGAGGTACCTCCCGGGGGCCTTCGTCTTCGCCGTCGTCCTGACCGTGATCGTCGCCGTCCTCGCGCTGGTCTTCGGCGACATCGGTCCCGCCGAGCTGACCCGGGCGTGGGGCGACGGCCTCTCCGGCCTGCTGGCCTTCATGACGCAGGTGGCCCTCGTGCTCCTGCTCGGCTACACGCTGGCGCTCACGCGGCCGGTCAAGGCCGGGCTGACCCGCATCGCCGACGTCCCCAAGAGCCCCCGGGCGGCGTACGCCTTCGTGGCCCTCGTCTCGGCCCTCGCCTCGCTGATCAGCTTCGGGCTGGGGCTGGTGGTCGGCGGCGTCATCGCCCTCGAGGTCGGCCGGGCCGCCCGGCGTCGCGGCACGCGACTGCACTACCCGCTGCTGGTGGCCAGCGCCTACTCCGGCTTCGCCGTCTGGCACATGGGCTACAGCGCCACCGGCCCGCTGGCCGCGGCGACCCCGGGGAGCTTCGTCGAGGAGGCGATCGGCCGCACCATCCCGATCAGCGAGACGGTCTACTCGCCGTGGAACCTCATCGCGATCGTCGTCGCCGTCGCCGCGATCCTCGGCACGGTGGTGCTCCTGGCCCCCAAGGACAGGGACCGGGTCGTCCAGCTCCCCGAGCGGATGGGGACCGAGGAGCCCGACATCGAGCTGAAGACCCCGGGGACCCCGGCCGAGCGCCTGGAGGCCTCGCGGCTGGTCACCCTCGTCCCGGGTGTCGCCCTGCTCGTCTACCTCGGCGTCTACTTCGCGCAGGAGGGCTTCGACCTCACCCTCGACATCGTCAACTGGAGCTTCCTCGCGGCGATCCTGCTCATCGTGCGCAGCCCGGCGGAGCTGGCCGAGCTCGTCGGCGGAGCGGTGCGGACCGTCGGGGAGGTGCTGCTCCAGTACCCGCTCTACGCCGGGATCATCGGGATGATGACCGCCTCCGGGCTGGCGGCGCAGCTGAGCGGGTGGTTCACCGACATCGCCAGCCCCGGCAGCCTCGGGCTGATGGCCTTCCTCTCGGCCGGGCTGCTGAACCTGTTCGTGCCGAGCGGTGGCGGCCAGTTCGCCGTGCAGGCACCGATCTTCCTCGACGCCGCCGACTCCCTCGGCGTCGATCCGGCCGTCATCACCATGGCGATCGCCTACGGCGACCAGTGGACGAACATGATCCAGCCGTTCTGGGCACTGCCGCTGCTCGCGGTGGCCGGTCTCGGCGTCCGCGACATCTTCGGGTTCACCGCGATCACCTGCCTGATCACCGGCATCATCTTCGCCGGCACCCTGCTCGTGCTCGGCGGCGGCTGAGCGGCGCCGCCGAGCACGGCCGTCAGCGGAAGTGGCTCTTCGGGATGGCCCCGTGCACGCCGACGGTCCGGTCGACCACCTGGGAGACCTCGAAGTCGACCGCGGCGGACAGGTACGCGTAGGCGACGGCGCTGTCCATCCCGAGGTCGTTATGCAGGGGTCCAGCGCGTGCCACGAGGCGCTCGGCCGCCTCCCGCGGGTCGGGGGGCGTGCGAGGTGGTGGTCGACGTGCCCTCCCCGTGCGGACGGTGGGCGTCGGGGGAGTTCTACGGGCCGGTGTCGCGTCCGCGTGGCGCCGACGGCCCGTCGTCTTACGAGCTCGTTCTGCCCGTCGGGCGCTCCTGGACGGTGAAGGCGGCGCGCCGGAAGGCGGCGAACAGCGGCGGTGGCTGCGGGGAGGCCCACATCTGGTTGGTCAGCAGGACGGCCGTCGTGCCCGTGACCGGGTCGGTCCACCACGAACTGCCGAGGCCGCCGTCCCAGCCGTAGGCGCCGGCGTGCCGCCCACCCGGCTCGTCGGTGCGGCGGACGCCGATGCCCAGCCCCCACCCGCCGCCCTCGTCGTCCACCGGGCCGACCTGCTCGGTGGTCATGGTGCGGACGGCCGCCTCGCCCAGCACCCGCGTCCCGTCGGGGGCGCACCCCCGCGTCTCCAGCACCCGCGCGAAGGCGGCGAGGTCGCCGACCGTGGAGACCAGGCCGTCACCGCCGTCGGGGAACGCGGGCTCGGACGACCACTGGCCGTCCGCCGGGTCGTAGAGCTCCCGCACGCCATCGGGCCCCGGCGGCGTCCAGTGCGGCCCCAGCCGGTGGCGGGCCGCCGGCGGCACCCCGAAACCGGTGCTGCGCATGCCCGCCGGCCGGAGGATCCGCTCGTCCAGCACCGAGGGCAGCGCCCGTTCCGCGGCGCGTGACACGAGGACGCCGAGCACGCTGGCGCCCACGTGGTAGAGCCAGCGCCTGCCGGGCTGGTGGGCCAGCGGGACCGTGCCGAGCAGCCGCATCCACTCGTCCGGCTCCGGTGCGGCCCGGGGCGCCGGGGGTCCCACGGGCAGCCCCGCTGCGGCGAGCGCGGCCACCGTGGGGGACGGCCAGGGCGCGGTGAAGTCCAGGCCGAGCCCCAGCCGGAGGGTGAGGACGTCGCGGAGCGTGATCGGCCGCTCGGCCGGCACGGTCCCGGCGTCCGGGTCGGTGGGATCGACCAGGACCCGACGGGCGGCGAGCTCCGGGAGGAGTGCGTCGACGGGCTCGTCGAGGGCGAGGACGCCGTCGTCCACGAGCGCCATGGCCGCCGCGGCGACGACCGGCTTGGTCACGGAGGAGATGCGGAACACGGTGTCCGGGTGCACGGCGTCGCCGGTGCCGGGCGCGTGCACGCCCGCTGCGCCGCTGGAGACGGGTTCGCCGTGCCGGCCTACCCACCACGCGGCGCCCGGCACCTCCCCGGCGGCGACCGCCCCGGCCACCGCGTCCTCGATCCGGTCTGCGCGCTCTCTGCCACCGTCCACGGGGAGATGACCGGTCGCGCGGCCGCGACTCATCGCGTCAGGCGGTGTGCACCACGTGGAATGCCTCGGCGGCCCGGCCGGCGGGCAGGCCGAACCGCTGCGCCGTCTGCCGCATCCAGTCGGTGACGAAGCCGTCGAGGTCGTCCAGATGGCTCACCTGGGTGACGTGGCGCCGGAGCGCCGCCAGCTTCCGGCCGAGCACGTCGGTGACGTCGACGCAGTGGTCGGCGCGCGGGCTGGCGCCGAGCCACACCTCGGACACCGTCCACGCCTCCAGGCCCTCGTCGGTCAGCAGCTCGGGGAAGGCGAACGGGTTGCGGGCGTCGGGGTAGACCGCGCGCAGCGTCGACTCGCCCACGGTCATGTGGTCGGGGTGGCTCGCGCCGATCCGCTCCCAGAAGCGCTCCGGCGAGCTGGTCAGCACCCGCTGCGGGCGCACCTGCCGGATGACCCGGCTGATGTCCCGGCGCAGGTCGAGGCTGAGCTCCAGCCGGCCGTCCGGGTAGCCGAGGAAGCGGACGTCGGTGACGCCGACCTCCGCGGCCGCCGCGACCTGCTCGGCCCGGCGCAGCGGCCCCATCCGCTCCCGCGGCGTCTCGTCGAACCCGCCCGCGTCGCCGTCGGTGACGATCAGGTAGGTGACCTCCGTGCCGGCGGCGGTCCAGGTGGCGACCGTCCCGGCGCTGCCGAAGTCCACGTCGTCGGGGTGGGCGAGCACGCAGAGAGCGCGCTCGACGTGGTCGGCGGGCCGGGTCGGCAGCGGGGAGGTCACCCGGCGGAGCCTACGGAGAGCCCGCGGAGCTTGTCCGGGTTGCGCACGACCAGCAGCTGCTCGATCCGCCCGTCGGTGACGACCGGCGAGATGGCCAGCAGCGGCGTTCCACCCGCCCACGCAGCGATGCCCGCGGCGCCGTTGACGTCGACGACCTCGATCCGCAGGTCCGGCAGCGCCGCGCCCTGCGCGACGATCCCGAGCAGGAAGCGCGCCACCTTGTCCGCGCCGGTGACCGGCCGCAACGCCGCCTTCACCTTGCCGCCCCCGTCGCTCACCAGGACGACGTCCGGCGCGAGGGCGGCGAGCAGCGCCTCGACGTCCCCACCGGCGCAGGCCGCGAGGAACCGCTCGGTCACCTCCTGCTGCGACCGGCGGTCGGCGGCGAACCGGGGACGGCGTGCCCGCACGTGCTCGCGGGCGCGGTGGGCGGTCTGGCGGACCGCGGCCTCGGACCGGCCCAGCGCCGCCGCCACCTCGGCGACCGGCAGGCCGAAGACCTCGCGGAGCACGAAGACCGCGCGCTCGGCGGGGGAGAGGCTCTCCAGCACCACGAGCAGGGCGAGGCCGACCTGCTCGCCGAGTTCCGCGGATCCGGTCGGGTCGGTGGGTGCGGGCGCGGCCGCCACCGGGGCGGCGCCGGTGAGCAGCGGCTCGGGCAGCCACGGCCCCACGTAGCTCTCCCGGCGGGCCCGGGCCGAGCCCAGCCGGTCCAGCGCCAGCCGGGTGGTGATCCGCACCAGGTAGGCCCGCGCGTCGGCCACCTCGCCCCGGTCGGCCGCCGACCAGCGCAGCCAGGCGTCCTGCACGACGTCCTCGGCGTCGGCGACGCTGCCGATCATCTGGTAGGCCACCGAGAACAGCAGCCCCCGGTGCCGGTCGAACGGGGCGAGGGGCGCGGTCACGCGGGGAGCTCGCAGCGGTCCGAGAAGCCCTGGCTGGTGAGGCCCAGTGCGCTGTTGAACCGGGACCGCGAGTTCTCCACGGAGATCATCATCGTCAGCTCGACGAGCTCGGCGTCGTCGAGGTGGCGGCGCAGACCGGCGACCATCTCGTCGGTGACCTGCACCGGGGTCGTCGTCATCGCCTCCCCGTAGGCGAGCACCTGCCGCTCGAGGTCGGTGTAGACGTCGCTGTCGCGCCACCGCGGGACGTCCCGGAGCTTCGCCGGGTCGACGCCGTCCTGCGTGCTCACCCAGTAGCCGAAGTCCAGGCACCAGGAGCAGCCGATCGTCGCGGCCGACGACATGACCGCCAGCGCCTTGAGCGTGGGGTCCAGGCGGTTCCAGCGGGCCACCGACTGCTCGTGCCGGACGTAGGCGCGCAGCACGCGGCCGTGGTGCGCCATCGCCGCGCCAGGGTCCAGGACGACGCCGAAGCGGCGGCGGGAGTACCACTCGGCGAGGCGGACGAGCGGGGTGCGGGGCGGGTCGAGCGGGATGCGGGCCATGGTCGTTCCTCTCCACGGGGACGGGTGCCCATGGAGACGACGCAGCCGGCCGGGATGTGACACCGGGGCGCCGTCGACCGCGCCGCCGGCATCCCGCAGACTCGCCGTCGTGCCCGCCTTCACGCTGTCGGTCGCCCTCCGGTCCTCCGCCCCGCTGGACGACGCCAGGGTCGACGAGCTCCGGGCCGCCCTCGCCCCGGGCGACCCCGAGCTGCGGCTGTGGCGGGAACCCGACCGGGCGGTGCTGCGGGTGGCGACGGAGCGGGAGGCCGCGGACCTCGACGCCGCGCTGGTGCTGGGCATGCAGCTCGCCGACGAGGCGAACGAGGCCTGCCCGGGGCGGGTGTTCGAGGTCGCGGCGATGGGCGACGACGACTCGCAGGTCTGGCGCAGCGGCCCCTAGGCCCCCGTCGAGCCCCTCACCCCTCGCGCGCGAGGGGTGAGGAGGACGGCGGCCTCCTTGCAGGGGCCCGCGGCGGCCCCGTCCAGAGGCTCACCCTGAGCGTGCGAAGGGTGAGGGAGACGGCGGCCTCCTTGCAGGGGCCCGCGGCGAGCCTGCGAGCGGTGGGGGGGCAAGGAGGTCCTTCTAGAGCCGGCCGCGGCCCTGGCGCAGCAGCATCATGCCCAGGTCGGCGCCGCCGGGCCCCAGCGCCGAGCGGAACCGGGACAGGACCTGCTGCTCGCGGGAGAGCGAGAGACGGGTTCCGCCGGAGGCAGCGCGCAGCGCGCCGATCTCCTGGCTGATCCGCAGCCGGCGGCGGACGAGCTCGATGATCTCGGCGTCGCAGGCGTCGATCGCGCTGCGGAGCGCACCGATCCGCTCGGCCGGGTCGGCGGGAGCGGTCGGGCCGGCGGGGGAGGAGGCGGTGAGCGTGTTCATCGGATGTCCTTCGCGGTGGCTGGACCTGGACCCGGGAAAAGAAAAAACGCCCCGGGCTCCTCGGGCCCGGGGCGTCGATTGCGGCATGTGCTCAGCCAGCGGTGACGGACACCGGATCCCGGTGGCCGTAGGAAAAGCGGACCGTGGCGAACACGAGCGGGAGTGTGCCACAGCCGCGCGGCCGGAGGTAGACGCGGTCGCCCGGGGCGGGTGGTGCGGCTGGTCCCCGGGCCCGGCGGAACGGTCACCCGTCCGGCTTACAGTGGCGGTCTCATGAGCAGCAGCCTCCAGCAGTCCCTCCCCGGCACCGCCGCCCTGCAGCGCTCCGCTCCCGGCTCGCTCGGGCGGGAGCTGGACCGGATGCTGGCGGGGCTCAACGGCCCGCAGCGCGACGCCGTCGTCCACGAGGGCAGCCCGCTGCTCATCGTCGCCGGCGCCGGGTCGGGCAAGACCCGGGTGCTCACCCACCGGATCGCCTACCTGCTCGGCGCGCGCGGGGTGCAGCCGGGCGAGATCCTCGCGATCACCTTCACCAACAAGGCCGCCGGTGAGATGAAGGAGCGGGTCGCCGCACTGGTCGGACCGCGGGCGCGGTCGATGTGGGTGTCGACCTTCCACTCGATGTGCGTGCGCATCCTGCGGGCCGAGGCCGCCAAGCTCGGAATGAAGTCCTCGTTCACGATCTACGACCAGGGCGACTCCATCCGGCTGATGACGATGGTCGCGCGCGACCTGGACCTCGACGCGAAGCGCTATCCCGGCCGCAGCCTGGCCAACCAGGTGTCCAACCTGAAGAACGAGCTCGTCGACGAGGAGTCGTTCAGCCCCCAGACGGCGCCGGAGAAGGTGCTGAAGGAGGCGTACACGCTCTACCAGCGGCGGCTGCGCGAGGCGCACGCCATGGACTTCGACGACCTGATCATGACGACGGTCCACCTGCTGCAGGCGTTCCCCGACGTCGCCGAGCACTACCGCCGCCGGTTCCGGCACGTGCTGGTCGACGAGTACCAGGACACCAACCACGCCCAGTACATGCTCGTGCGCGAGCTGACCGGCACGGGCGAGGGGTCGGTGCCGCAGGCCGAGCTGTGCGTCGTCGGTGACGCCGACCAGTCGATCTACGCGTTCCGCGGCGCGACGATCCGCAACATCGACGAGTTCGAGCGCGACTACCCGCAGGCGACCACGATCCTGCTGGAGCAGAACTACCGCTCCACCCAGCGGATCCTCAAGGCCGCGAACACGGTCATCGCCAAGAACACCGGCCGCCGGCCGAAGAACCTGTGGACCGACTCCGGCGACGGCGAGTTGATCGAGGGCTACGTCGCCGACAACGAGCACGACGAGGCGGCGTGGGTCGCCGAGCAGATCGACGCCCTGGTCGACGAGGGCGCGTTCCAGCCGAAGGACATCGCGGTCTTCTACCGCACGAACAACGCCTCCCGCGTGTTCGAAGAGGTCTTCATCCGCGTCGGCATGCCGTACAAGGTCGTCGGCGGGGTCCGGTTCTACGAGCGCAAGGAGGTCCGCGACGCGCTGGCCTACCTGAAGCTGGTCGCCAACCCGGCCGACGTGGTCAGCCTGCGCCGCATCATCAACGTGCCCAAGCGGGGGATCGGCGACAAGGCCGAGTCCTGCATCGAGTCGTTCGCCGACCGGGAGCGGATCGCGTTCGGGTCGGCGCTGCGGCGCTGCGCCGAGGTGCCCGACCTGGCCACCCGCTCGCTCAAGGCGCTGCAGGAGTTCGTGGCGCTGCTCGAGGAGTTCGAGCAGCTCGTCGAGACCGGCTCGGGCCCGGCTGCGCTGCTGGAGAGCATCCTCGACCGCACCGGCTACCTCGCCGAACTGCAGGCCAGCACCGATCCGCAGGACGAGGGCCGCGTCGACAACCTCAACGAGCTCATCTCGGTCGCCGCGGAGTTCGAGGCCGCCAATCCGGGTGGCTCGGTCACCGACTTCCTGGAGCAGGTGTCGCTGGTCGCCGACGCCGACCAGATCCCGGTCTCGGGTGACGAGGCGGGCGTGGTCACGCTGATGACCCTGCACACCGCGAAGGGGCTGGAGTTCCCGGTCGTCTTCCTCACCGGCATGGAGGACGGCGTCTTCCCGCACCTGCGCGCGCTCGGTGACCCGCGGGAGCTGGAGGAGGAGCGCCGGCTGGCGTACGTGGGCATCACCCGGGCGCGCCAGCGGCTGTTCATCTCGCGGGCGACGGTGCGCACCAGCTGGGGGCAGCCGGCCTACAACCCGCCGTCCCGGTTCCTCGACGAGATCCCGGCCGAGACCATCCACTGGGAGCGCACCGACCCGGTGCCCGCCCCGTCGACCGGCTACAAGTCGGCGCAGACGCGGGTGGCCGCCACCGGCCTGTCCACCGGTGGTCTGCGCGGCGGGGCCGGCAACCGTCAGGTGATCAGCGTCGAGGTCGGCGACCGGGTCAGCCACGACGCCTTCGGGCTCGGCACGGTGGTGGAGGTGACCGGCGTGGGGGACAAGGCCCAGGCCACGGTCGACTTCGGTTCCGGCGGCACCAAGCGCCTCGTCCTCCGCTACGCCCCCCTCGTGAAGCTGTAGCCCGAGGAGTGGGGCCCGAAGGGTCCCCGACGAGGGCTAGAAGCCGCGGCACTGACAGGGGACGGCACGTGGCCGCGGTGTCGCCCCGGAGGGCGACGGATCAGGGAGCCGCGGTCGATCGGGCGGAGCCCGATCAATCAGACGCTCGCCCCGCGCTCGGCCAGCCAGGCCCGGGGGTCGATCGGTCGCCCGTCCATCCCGCCGCGGTGGATCTCGTAGTGCAGGTGCGGCCCGGTCGACTGGCCCTCGTTGCCGATCTTGGCGATCTGCTCCCCGGCGGTGACGATGTCGCCGGCGGAGACGCTGTAGTAGCGCATGTGCCCGTAGATGTGCACGTTGCCGTCGGCGTCCTGGATGTAGACGGCGTTGCCGTACCCCGAGGCGCGTCCGGCCCGCACGACGACGCCGTCGGTGGCGGCGACGATGGGCGTGCCGAGCGGCGCCGCCAGGTCCAGGCCGTAGTGCATGGTGCCCCAGCGGCGGCAGAAGCAGGTGGTGAGCGTGCCCTGCGTCGGGGCCACGATCTTGGGCTGCCGGGCGGCGCGGGAGGCGGCGAGCTCGCTCAGCCGCGCCTGGGCCTCGGCCTCGGTGATGCCGCGCCGGGCGTCGGCGCCCTCGAGGCCGCCGGCGAAGCTCACTTCGGTGCTGACCCCGAGGCCGTAGTCGGAAGCGGAGGCGGAGACGTCCGCGCGGTCCCCGGTCGCGGCCGGGACCCCGGCGAGGACGGCGCCGGCGACCAGGGCGGCGAGCCAGAGGGGGGCGCGACGGCCCGGCGGGTGCGGCAGCCGGCGGCGGACGCGTGGCTCGGCCGAGGTCGTGGGCTCGGCGGGCGGCGGCGTCGGGGCCGGCGCGCGCACGGGGCCCTCGACGGCGGCGCGCGGCCGGGGCACCACGGCGACGTCGGCGCGTGGTCCCTCCAGCACCTGTGCACTGCTGCGAGACACGGCGAACCTTCCCGGACTGCCTGGCCGGCGAGCGCTCGCTGAGCGTTCGTCGGGGGAGCGACGACGGCGAGGACACCGTCAGTGGCGTCCGCCGGCCGTACCGGCGCCGTGATCGGACCGTAACGATCCGTGAGTGGGCGACCAAGCACCGAACGTTGCGTGTCGCGATGTGTGCACGTCGTCTCGTCGACGGGCCGACTCGGCGCGCCTCCCCGGGGCCGGTCGGCTCAGGCGACCGCGGCCACCGGTGCGCCGTGCGCAGCGGGCTCGGCGACGCCGGCGAGGGTGGCGGCCACCTCGTCCAGGACGCCGCGGTGGATGGGCAGCGACATGTGCCCGACGCCCCGGAACAGCACGTTGCGGGCGCCGAGGTCGGGGTGGTCGCAGCGCCCCGAGTGCGTGGGCAGCACCACCTGGTCCAGGTCGCTGTACACGGCCGTGACGCGGGTCCGGCAGGCCGGCGCAGGGTGGTCCAGTTCCTGCAGCAGCGGCGAGCCGGGACGCAGTTGTCGCACCAGCGGCGTGGGCAGCACGTGGGCCAGGATCGAGCCCCGGTGCGGCGTGCCCAGGGTCACGAGCGTGTCGACCCGGCGGTCGCCACCCTGCCGCTGGACGTGGTAGCGGGCGATCAGCCCACCGAGGCTGTGTCCGACGACGTGCACCCGGTCGTAGCCGGTCTGCTCGCAGATCCGCTCGATGTGCTCGCCCAGGTCGGCGGCACCGCGCGTGACGTCGGTGAGGAAGGGGCTGTAGTTCCACGAGCAGACGGCGGCGAACCCGCGCCGGCGCAGGCTCCGCCGCATGACGGCGAAGACCGAGCGGTTGTCGATCAGCCCGTGCACGAGCAGCACCGGGGTGCGGGCCGCCAGCGGATCGGTGGCGAACAGGGCCCGCGCGGCGGGGGGCTGGGCATCGGTCCGCCGGCACGGGTCGGGGCGGAACTGCTCCATCCGGGTGCCCAGCGGGTACAGCAGGGCATGGGCACCGACCCAGGCCAGCTCGGTGAGGCCGCCGACGATCCCGGCGGGCGAGCAGAGCGCGCGCAGCCCTCGTGGCGTGGCGTCGGCGTCGTCCGCGGTGTGCCACTCTGGACCAGGGCCCAGCTCGCTCGATGGGCGCATGGCTGCCCTCCCGTTGGAGCCTCCGGCGGAGCACGGCTCGTGCCCGTCCCGCCGACCGGCGGTGCTCGGGTGTGTGTGCTCCGTTCACCGCACGGTAATGCGGGGGTGTGTCGGTCGTCACATGAACGTCACCGACGAGCCGCCGATCGAGTCCGGTTCGTGACATGCAGCAGAGGGGGAGACGTGTCCACCCGCGACGATCGCGCCCGGGCAGGCCGGACCAGGGGCGCCGCCCGCAGAGGGCCCGCAGGGGCGTCGGCGGCCACGCCGCCGGCGGCCGACGGGGATCGGGTGGTCGTCGGCACCGTGCCGCCCTCGGTGCCGGTCTGCGGACTGCTGCTCGTGCTCGCCGGCCTGGCCGGCGTGCTCGCCGCCGTGCCGACCTACCTCGTCGTCGGTGGAGAGGAGCTGCGCCAGGTGCGGGGGTTCGGCGGTGCGCTCGCAACCCTCCTCGTGCCCGCCGTCCACCTTGCGGTGGGGGTCACGCTGCTCCGCCGCGCCGTCCCGAAGTTCGGGCTGGCCTACGCCGCCGTGGCCGGTGCGCTGTCGGTGGGGGAGCTGCTCATCGAGATCTACCGGGGGAGCAGTTCGACGGCCCGACCCGGCGTGGAGGTGCTGGCGGGCGAGCGGGTGCTGACCAGCGGCGTCCAGATCGGCGCCGGCTGGGTGCTGGGCATCGTCGCGCTCGTCCTGACCGTGCTGGCCGGCGCCGTCGCCGTGGCGGCCTGGGGCCGGACCGTGATGGAGGACCGCGGCCCGCTGGAGCCGATCCGCTCCGTGCTGGCGGGGGCCGCGGTGCTGCTGGGGGTGGTGGCCGTCCTCTGCCTGGCGCTGCCGCCGGCCGATGTGCCCCAGGAGCTGCGCATCGACCCCGTGACCGGCATGCGGGTCGTCGTGACGCAGGAGGGGCCGCAGGCGCTGCTCGAGCGGCCGGGGCTCGCGCTGCTCGGTGGGCTGCTGCTGGCCGGTGCGCTGCTGCTCTGCGCGGTCGTCGCGCCGTCGCTGCGGCCCCGGCTGGGAGCGGTCGGGGGGCTGCTCGCCGTCGCCGTCACCGTGCTCGGTGCGGGGCTGGAGGGCCTGCGGGACGCCGTCTCGTCCGACGAACTGGTCTGGACCGTTCCCGGCATCGGGCTGCTCGTCGCGGGGCTGGGTCTGCTCGGCCTGACGGCGGGCGCCTGGCGGGTGCGGCGCACCGGGACGTGACCCGCGCCACTGCGCCGGCGCGAGAGCTCCTAAGCTGCCTGCCGTGGTGGACGAACGCATCCGGGTGGTCATCGCAAAACCAGGGCTCGACGGGCACGACCGCGGGGCCAAGGTCGTGGCGCGGGCACTGCGCGACGCCGGGATGGAGGTCGTCTACACCGGCCTGCACCAGACGCCCGAGCAGATCGTCGAGACGGTCGTGCAGGAGGACGCCGACGCCGTGGGCCTGTCCGTCCTCTCCGGCGCGCACATGACGCTCTTCGCCCGGCTCGCGGAGCTGCTCCGGGAACGCGGTGTCGACGACGTGGTCGTCTTCGGTGGCGGCATCATCCCGGAGGAGGACGTGCCCGAGCTCCAGCGGCTCGGCGTCACCGGCATCTTCACGCCCGGGGCCACGACGACCGAGATCGTGGAGTGGGTGCGCAGCCACGTGGGAGAGCCCGCAGGCGCCTGAGGGGCCTTCGGCGCTGTGACCAGCGCGAACGCGCGAGCAGCGTTGTGATGCAGACCACGTCCGACCCCCGTCCGGGCCGCCCGGGGCAGCGTTCCGGTGGCCAGCGGTCTACGGTGCCTTTCCGTGGATCTCTTCGAGTACCAGGCCCGTGACCTGTTGGCCTCGCACGGCGTCCCCGTGCTCCCCGGCGGCGTCGCCGA
Source organism: Blastococcus sp. SYSU DS0552 (assembly GCF_054050815.1). Classification (NCBI taxonomy): domain Bacteria; kingdom Bacillati; phylum Actinomycetota; class Actinomycetes; order Geodermatophilales; family Geodermatophilaceae; genus Blastococcus; species Blastococcus sp. SYSU DS0552. The sequence goes on along the minus strand of NZ_JBJHAB010000017.1, from coordinate 21,528 downwards.
GACCCCCGAGCAGGCGGAGGCGATCGCCCGCGAGATCGGGCAGACCGTCGTCGTCAAGGCGCAGGTGAAGACCGGCGGCCGAGGCAAGGCCGGTGGCGTCAAGCTCGCCGACAACCCCGAGGACGCCAAGGCGCGCGCCCAGGACATCCTGGGGCTGGACATCAAGGGCCACATCACGCACCGCGTGATGGTGGCCCAGGCCAGCGACATCGCCGAGGAGTACTACTTCTCCTACCTGCTCGACCGCTCCAACCGCACCTTCCTGGCCATGGCCTCGAAGGAGGGCGGCGTGGAGATCGAGCAGCTGGCCGTCGAGCGCCCCGAGGCGCTGGCCCGCATCCCGATCGACGCCACGGTCGGCGTCGACAGCCAGAAGGCCGCCGAGATCGTCGACGCCGCCGGCTTCCCCGCCGAGGTGCGCGACCAGGTGATCGCCATCGCCGTCCAGCTGTGGGACACCTTCGCCAAGGAGGACGCCACGCTGGTCGAGGTCAACCCGCTCGCCAAGGCGCCCGACGGCACCGTCCTCGCCCTGGACGCGAAGGTCACCCTCGACGAGAACGCCGGCTTCCGGCACGCCGAGCACGCCGCGCTCGAGGACGCCGCCGCCGCCGACCCGCTCGAGGCCGCGGCGAAGGAGAAGGACCTCAACTACGTCAAGCTCGAGGGCGAGGTCGGGATCATCGGCAACGGTGCCGGCCTGGTCATGAGCACCCTGGACGTCGTCGCCTACGCCGGAGAGGAGTTCGGCGGGGTCAAGCCGGCCAACTTCCTGGACATCGGCGGTGGCGCCTCGGCCGAGGTCATGGCCAACGGCCTGGGGATCATCCTCTCCGACCCCGCCGTGAAGAGCGTCTTCGTCAACGTCTTCGGCGGGATCACCGCCTGCGACGCCGTCGCCAACGGCATCGTCGCCGCCCTGCAGCAGCTGGGCGACCAGGCCACCAAGCCGCTGGTGGTCCGCCTCGACGGCAACAACGTGGAAGAGGGTCGGCGGATCCTCGCCGAGGCCAACCACCCGCTCGTGACCGTGGTCGACACGATGGACGGCGCCGCGCGCCGGGCCGCCGAGCTCGCCGCCGCCTGAAGCCCTAGCGAACAGGACCTGTAGAGATGTCGATCTTCCTCAACGAGAACAGCAAGGTCATCGTCCAGGGCATGACCGGCTCCGAGGGCATGAAGCACACCTCGCGCATGCTCGCCTCCGGCACCGCGATCGTCGGGGGCGTGAACCCCCGCAAGGCCGGTACCAACGTCGACTTCGACGGCAGCAGCGTGCCGGTGTTCGGCTCGGTCGCCGACGCCATGAAGGAGACCGGCGCCGACGTCAGCGTCATCTTCGTGCCGCCGCCGTTCGCCAAGGGCGCCGTCATCGAGGCCGTGGACGCCCAGATCGGGCTCGCCGTGGTCATCACCGAGGGAATCCCGGTGCACGACTCGACCTACTTCTGGGCGCACGCCCAGGGCGGCTCGACGCGCATCATCGGCCCGAACTGCCCCGGGCTGATCAGCCCCGGGCGCAGCAACGCCGGCATCATCCCGGCCAACATCACCAAGCAGGGCAAGATCGGCCTGGTGTCGAAGTCGGGCACGCTCACCTACCAGATGATGTACGAGCTGCGTGACATCGGTTTCTCCACCGCGATCGGCATCGGTGGCGACCCGGTCATCGGAACCACGCACATCGACGCCCTCCAGGCCTTCCAGGACGACCCGGAGACCGAGGCGATCGTGATGATCGGCGAGATCGGCGGCGACGCCGAGGAGCGGGCCGCCGACTTCGTCAAGGCCAACGTCACCAAGCCGGTCGTCGGGTACGTCGCCGGCTTCACCGCGCCCGAGGGGAAGACCATGGGCCACGCCGGCGCCATCGTGTCCGGCTCGGCCGGTACCGCCCAGGCCAAGAAGGAGGCCCTCGAGGCCGCCGGTGTGCGCGTGGGCAAGACGCCGTCGGAGACGGCGCAGCTCATGCGGGAGATCGTCGGCTCCTGACCTCCCACGCCGCCACGCTGCCCGGTGACCGCTCTGGTCACCGGGCAGTGGTGCGTCCGGAGGGCGCCGGGTGGGTGGCAGCATGTCGTTGCGCGGGCCGCGTCCCGACCGCCACGATCGATGAGCACCTGATCCGTCCGGAGGAGATCCAGTGACCGCGAGCCAGCCCCCGCAGCCGCCCGAGGGCGGCCGACCTCCTGCGGGTGGCCAGTCACCCGAGGGGCTGGGTGAGGAGGCTCCGCGGACCGCGGAGGCCGGGGCGCAGGGAGGGGACCCGGGGCCGTACCAGCAGCCGCAGGGTGGGCAGGCCCACGAACAGCCCGCCTACGGCCAGTTCCCGTACGGGCAGCAGCGATACGGCCAGCAGCAGTACGGGCAGCCCCCGTACGGGCAGCCCCCGTACGGGCAGCCCGCCTACGGCCAGCAGTACGGGCAGCCCCCCTACGGGCAGCCCCCGTACGGCCAGCAGCAGTACGGGCAACCCCCCTACGGGCAGCCGGCCTACGGCCAGCAGTACGGGCAGCCCACGTACGGGCAGCCCCCGTACGGCCAGCCGCCGTACGGTGCGCCCCAGCAGCCCTACGGCCAGCCGGTCCACGGGGCTCCCGGCTACGGACCCCCGTTCGCCGGTCCCGGGTACCCGGGCGGCCGGCGACCGGGCGGCGCCGAGTTCTCCTTCGACCCCAAGCGGCTGGCCTGGACCGACTACGCCGTCGCGGGCGGGACGCTGCTGTACCTGCTCGTCGCCTTCCTGCCCTGGTGGCGGTTCGGCGACGCGACCTTCGGCGTGACGTTCAGCGGGCTGGAGGACGGCATGGTCCGCGCCGCCTTCGTGCTCCTGCTGCTGGCGACGACGTGGGCGGTCCTGCCGGCCTTCGTCCGGACGACGCTGAGCTTCCCGCGCTCCGCGGTGACCGCCGGCCTGGCCGGCCTCGGCCTGGTCCTCACCCTGTTCTCGTGGTTGGACACCCTGCGGTACGCCTTCTCGTTCTGGGCGCTGCTGGGCTTCCTGACCGCGGCCGCCGTCACCGCGCTCGCGGTGGTGGCGCTGCGGAGGGAGCTGCGCGAACGACCGGCGCGGCCGGCCACCTCGCACCCCGGCGGGCAGTGGGCCGGCCCGGGGGGCGGGCAGCCGTACCCCTACGCGCCGTACGGGCCGGGGCCGTATCCCTACCCGGGGCAGCAGGCCCCGCCCCCGTGGCCGCCGCATCCCGGCGCGGAGCAGGGTCCGGCCCCCGGACCCGCCGGCGGGCCCGGGGGGTCGACCGCCTCCGGCGAGCCCCCGGGCACTACGCAGAGCGAGCGCCCCGGCACGGACACCTGATCGGCGTTCCGGCGCGCCCCTTCCGGGACGGCCGGCTCCGGCGCGTGCGGCGGACATCCGCCGCGCTGGCTTGCGAGAGTGGAGGGGTGGTCGCCCTGCTCGCACGCCTGCCCTTCCGGCGGGACGACGGGTCGACCACGCGACCCGCGCCGCCGGCCTTCCTGGCGGCCCTCGCCGCGGCCGCCGTCACGGTCGCGGGGGTGGCCGGCCTCTGGCTGGCGCTGGTGGTCGTGCAGGCGCTGGACCCGGCCGGTGGCATGTCGGCGGGCGGATCGGCGTCCCTCGCCACCCGGCTGTGGCTGCTCGCGCACGGCGCCGAGCTCCGGCCGGCCTCCGGCGCGCTGGCGCTGGCGCCCTTGCTGCTGACCCTGCTGGCGGCCCGGGGTCTCTGGTGGGCCGGGCGGGTGGCCGTCCGGGTCCTGGACGACGACGCGTCGGCGCCGACGGTGGCCGGCGCGGCGTCCCTGGTCGTGCTCGTGCACCTCGCGGTCACCTGGCTGCTGGCGATGGTCGTGGACGACGCGACGGCGGGCATCGGCTGGCCGCGCACGCTGGCGGTCCCCGCCGGCCTGACCCTGGTCGCCGTCGGGTGGGGCGCGGGGCGGGAGTCCGGGCTGCTCGACGCCGGGCTGGACCGGTTGCCGGGTGTCGTCCGCCCGGTCCTCCGCGGAGTGCTCGCCGGGCTGCTCACCGCGATCGCCCTGTCCCTCGTGGTCGTCGCCGTGGCGCTGGCCAGCGACGCGGGCGGCTACGCGGCTCTGTCGCGCGCCCTCGGCGGGGCGGGTGCGGGCGCCGTCGGGCTGCTGGGGCTGAGCGCGCTCTACCTGCCGAACGCGGGGATCGCCGTCCTCGGGCTGGCGGCCGGCCCCGGCTTCTCCGTGGGCACCGGCACGCTCGTGTCGGTGCACGGCGTCACGCTGGGCAGCGTGCCCGCCCTCCCGTTGCTCGCGGCGCTGCCCGACACGCAGGCGGTCCCGCTGGTCGCCTTCGTGTCCCAGGCGATCCCCGTCGTCGCGGGCCTGGTGGCCGGCAGCACCCTGGGCCGCTGGTTCACCGACCGGGACGGCGGCTCGGTGGTCGCCGGACTCGCCGGGCTGCTGGCCGGCTCCCTGCTCGGGCTGCTCACCGGGGTGCTCGCCTGGGCGGCGGGCGGCGCCCTCGGGAACGGCGCACTCGCGGTGGTCGGCGCCCCGCCCGTGGCCACCGGCATCGCGATGGCCGCGCAGGCCGGGATCGCCGCGGCGCTCGCCGGCGCGGTGACCCGCTGGCGGGCGCTGGGCTGAAGCGGCCCCGTCGAGAGGCTCGCGCCGAGGCTGCGAGGCGTGAGGACGACGGGGTCCTTATAGGGTCGACGCCGTGCCCGCCGACGAGCCTCCTGCCCGGGCACGGGTCGTCGTCCTGCTGTCCGGCACCGGGTCGCTGTGCGCCGCCCTGCTGGACGCCACCGACGACCCGGCCTACCCGGCCGCCGTGATTGCGGTCGGCGCCGACCGCGACGCCCCCGGTCTGGAGCACGCCCGCCGGCGCGGGCTGCCCACGTTCGTCTGCGCGCTCGGCGACCATCCCGACCGCGCCGCCTGGGACCGCGCGCTGGCCGACCGGATCGCCGGGTTCGCGCCCGACCTGGTCGTGTCGGCCGGGTTCATGAAGATCGTCGGCCCAGCCGTGCTCGCCGGGTTCGAGGGCCGGCTGATCAACACCCATCCGGCGCTGCTGCCGGCCTTCCCCGGCGCCCACGCGGTGCGCGACGCCCTGGCGGCAGGGGTGGCCACGACGGGGTCGACCGTGCACCTGGTCGACGCCGGCGTCGACACCGGGCCGGTGCTGGCCCAGCGCGCGGTGCCGGTGCTGCCCGGGGACGACGAGGCGACGCTGCACGAACGCATCAAGCACGTGGAGCGAGAGCTCCTGGTGGAGACGGTGGCGGAGTTCGTCACGCCACAGACCAGCCCGAGCCAGACGAGGAAGAGCCCCAGATGAGCGACCGCACCCCGATCCGCCGTGCCCTGCTGGGCGTCTACGACAAGACCGGTGTCGAGGAGCTGGCCCGTGGGCTGGCCGCCGCCGGCGTGGAGCTGGTGAGCACCGGTGCGACCGCGCGGCGGATCGCCGACGCCGGCGTGCCGGTCACCCCCGTCGAGCAGGTCACCGGCTTCCCCGAGTGCCTCGACGGCCGGGTCAAGACGTTGCACCCCGCCGTGCACGCCGGGATCCTCGCCGACCGGCGCAGGCCCGAGCACGTCGCGCAGCTGGAGGAGCTCGGCGTCGCGGCGTTCGACCTCGTCGTCGTGAACCTCTACCCGTTCACCGAGACCGTCGCCTCGGGCGCCGCCCCGGACGAGTGCGTCGAGCAGATCGACATCGGCGGCCCGGCGATGGTGCGCGCCGCGGCCAAGAACCACCCGTCGGTGGCCGTCGTCGTCGACCCGGCGCGCTACGCCGACGTGCTCGCCGCGGTGTCCGCCGGCGGCTTCACCCTGGCCGAGCGGCAGCGGCTCGCCGCCGCCGCGTTCCGGCACACCGCCTCCTACGACGTCGCCGTCGCCTCGTGGATGGGCAGCGTGCTCGCCCCGGACGACGAGACGGGCTTCCCGGCGTGGGTCGGCGGGAACTGGGAGCGCGCCGACGTGCTCCGCTACGGCGAGAACCCGCACCAGGCCGCCGCGCTCTACCGCTCCGACCGGCCGGGGCTGGCGCACGCCGAGCAGCTGCACGGCAAGCAGATGTCGTACAACAACTACGTCGACACCGACGCCGCCTGGCGGGCCGCCCACGACCACGACGAGCCGTGCGTGGCGATCATCAAGCACGCCAACCCCTGCGGCATCGCCGTCGGCGCCGACATCGCCGCCGCGCACCGCAAGGCGCACGCCTGCGACCCGGTGTCGGCCTTCGGCGGGGTCATCGCGGCCAACCGCGAGGTCGACCTCACGATGGCCGAGCAGGTGGCCGAGGTGTTCACCGAGGTGGTCGTCGCGCCCTCCTTCACCGACGACGCCGTCGCGGTGCTGACGGGGAAGAAGAACATCCGGCTGCTGCGGCTGCCGCACCTGCCCGAGACCGGCGTGGAGTCGCGCCCGATCAGCGGCGGGCTGCTGCTGCAGACGCGGGACCGCGTCGACGCCACCGGCGACGACCCGACCACCTGGACGCTGGCGACCGGCGAGCCGCTGGACGCCGCGGGCCTCGACGACCTCGTGTTCGCCTGGCGGGCGGTGCGCGCGGTGAAGAGCAACGCCATCCTGCTGGCCCACGACCGGGCCACCGTCGGCGTGGGCATGGGCCAGGTCAACCGGGTCGACTCGGCGCGCCTCGCGGTCGCCCGGGCGGGGGAGCGGGCCACCGGCGCGGTCGCCGCCTCCGACGCGTTCTTCCCGTTCGCCGACGGGTTGCAGGTGCTGCTGGACGCCGGCGTGCGGGCCGTCGTCCAGCCCGGTGGGTCGGTGCGCGACGAGGAGGTCGTCGCGGCCGCCGCGGCCGCGGGCGTGCCCCTCTACCTGACCGGCACCCGGCACTTCGCGCACTGATGCGTCACTCCGCCCGCCCGCACGTCCGGCCGCCGGAGGCAGGTGCGCACGTCGAGGAGGAGGACTTCGCGCGCGTCGACTGGTGGGGGGTCGAGCTCGACGGCGTCACGTTCACCCGGTGCCGGTTCGACGACGCGGGCCTCGAGGAGCTGGTCACGCGCCGGTGCGTCTTCGAGGAGTGCGTCCTGACCGGGGTCCGCATGGGCGGCTCGCGGCACCTGGGGACGGCCTTCCTCTCCTGCCGGTTCGACCGGGCACGGCTGTTCGACGCGACGTTCGACGGCTGCAAGCTCACCGGTTCCCAGTTCCTCGGAGCCCAGCTGCGGCCGCTGGTGGCGACCGACTGCGACTGGTCGTGGACCTCGCTGCGCGGGGTCGACCTGTCGGCGCTCGAGCTGTCCAGCCAGCGCTTCCGGGAGGCCGACCTCACCGACGCCGACCTGCGCGGCACCGATCTCAGCCGCGCCGACCTGGACCGGGCGCGGCTGCAGAACGCGAAGCTGCGCGGCGCCGACCTGCGGGGCGCCTCCACCGACGAGGTGAACTGGCGTTCCTTCGAGCTGACCGACGTGCGGCTCGACGCCGTCCAGGCGGTGCAGTTCGCCCGCGCCCACGGCGCCCGCGTCGAGACCTGAGCGCTACCTCGACGGGTACCGGGGCCCGGTCAGCACCGCCTTGAGCGAGCCGAGCAGGCCCAGGACGGCGACGGCGATCCCGCACCAGAAGCCCGGGCCGAAGGAGCCGACGTCCCAGCCGGCGTCGGCCAGCGGGACGAGCACGGCGGCCGTGACAACGCCGCTGACCAGCAACGCCACCGCGCCGACGAACCGGTGGCTGCGGGCCGGCAGCCACAGGGCGATGCCCAGGAGGAGCAGCAGGCCGCCGCCGAGCACGATGGCCAGGGGCTGCCAGCTGCCGTCGTCGAAGATCCCCCCGAGGTCGTCGAACGCATCGCGCACCAGCGCCCAGCCGCTGGCGTCGCGGTCGCGCAGCCAGTCCAGCGGCAGGCTGATGGCGGCGGCGATCCCGGCGAGGATCAGCAGCAGCCCCCCCAGGCTCTCCGGCCCGCGGAACGCCACGGGGCGGTCCGAGTACGCCGGCGTGGTGGCCGGTCCGGCCCCCGACGACGCGGACGCGCCGGTGGGGGTCTGGTAGCGCTCGGTCATCGGACTCCTCCGCAGGTCGCCGGGGCACCGACGCCCCGCCGCTGCCGACCCTAGGCCCGCACCCACGTGGGCGGCACCCTCTCCGGCAGACTGTCGGCGTGCCCGCGACGATCCTGGACGGCAAGGCCACCGCGGCGGCGATCCGCGCCGAGCTCACCGAGCGGGTGGCCGCTCTCACCGCGGCCGGTCATCGGCCCGGCCTCGGCACGCTGCTGGTGGGGGACGACCCCGGCAGCCGCTGGTACGTGAACGCCAAGCACTCCGACTGCGCCCAGGTCGGCATCGCCAGCATCCAGCGCGAGCTGCCGGCGACCGCCACCGAGGCCGACGTGCTGGCCGTGGTGGAGGAGCTCAACGCCGACCCCGCCTGCACCGGGTACATCGTCCAGCTGCCGCTGCCCACGGGCATCGAGGAGAGCGCCATCCTCGAGGCGATGGACCCGGCCAAGGACGCCGACGGCCTCCACCCGGTGAACCTGGGCCGGCTGGTCCTGAACGTCGCCGGGCCGCTGCCCTGCACGCCGGTGGGCATCGTCGAGCTGCTGCGGCGCTACGACGTGCCGATCGCCGGAGCGGAGGTCGTCGTCATCGGCCGGGGCATCACCGTGGGGCGGCCGCTCGGGCTCCTGCTCACCCGGCGGACGGAGAACGCGACGGTGACCCTCTGCCACACCGGCACCCGGGACCTCGCCGCGCACGTGCGCTCCGCCGACGTCGTGGTCGCCGCCGCCGGGGTGCCGGGCCTGATCACCGCCGACATGGTCAAGCCGGGGGCCGCCGTCCTGGACGTGGGCGTCAGCCGCGTGGACGGCAAGATCGCCGGCGACGTGGCCCAGGACGTCGTCGAGGTCGCCGGGCACGTCGCGCCCAACCCGGGGGGAGTGGGGCCGATGACCCGGGCGATGCTGCTGCAGAACGTGGTGCTCGCCGCCGAGCAGGCCGCGGCAGCCGAGGCGCTGTCGGCCTGATCCGTGAGCCGCCCGCCGCTCTACGTCCGCCGGCCCTTCCTCGCCGGGCTGCTGCGGCAGCTGCCGCTGCTCGCGGTGCTGGTCGGGGTGGGGATCGGGCTGCTGCTGGTCACCGTCGAGCACTGGCGCTGGGGGCTGGTGGTGGTCGGGACCTCCCTGGTGGGCGCGGCGCTGCTGCGGCTGCTCCTGCCGGTCCGGCGGGTGGGCTTCCTCGCGGTCCGCAGCCGGGCGGTCGACGTCGTCCTCCTGGCCGGGACGGGGATCGCGCTCGCCGCCGTCGCCCTGGCCATCCCCGGCACGTGAGCGCCCCCGGGGCGGCGCGGGGCGCCGGGCAGGGCTAGGTTGGCGACCATGGCGAAGCAGCCCAGGAACGGCAAGGTCACCGTGGTCGGTGCCGGTTTCTACGGCTCCACCACCGCACTGCGACTGGCCGAGTACGACGTCTTCGAGACCGTCGTCCTCACCGACATCGTGGAAGGCAAGCCCGAGGGGCTCGCGCTGGACATGAACCAGTCGCGCCCGATCGAGGGGTTCGAGACCGAGGTGGTGGGCGTCGGCGGAGGCTCCTACGAGGGCACCGAGGGCTCCGACGTCGTCGTCGTCACCGCCGGTCTGCCGCGCAAGCCCGGCATGAGCCGGATGGACCTGATCGAGACCAACGCGGGCATCGTCCGCCAGGTCTCGGAGAACATCGCACGGACCTCGCCCGACGCCGTCGTCATCGTCGTCTCCAACCCGCTGGACGAGATGACCGCGCTGGCGCAGCTGGCGACCGGCTTCCCGAAGCAGCGGGTCATGGGGCAGGCCGGCATGCTCGACACGGCCCGCTTCACCAACAACGTCGCCGAGGAGCTCGGTGTCCCGGTCTCCTCGGTGCGGACCCTGACCCTGGGCTCGCACGGCGACACCATGGTCCCGGTGCCGTCCCGGTGCACCGTCGACGGCAAGCCGCTGGCCGAGGTGATGGCGCCGGACCGCATCGAGCACCTCGTCCAGCGCACCCGCAACGGTGGCGCGGAGGTGGTGGCCCTGCTCAAGACGGGGTCGGCCTACTACGCGCCCTCCGCCGCTGCCGCCCGCATGGCGCGGGCGGTCATGGAGGACTCCGGCGCCGTCATGCCGGTGTGCGCCTGGGTCGACGGCGAGTACGGCATCTCCGGGGTGTACCTCGGGGTGGAGGCCGAGATCGGCCGGGAAGGCGTCCGGCGGGTCGTCGAGAGCGACCTGGCGGAGAGCGAAGTGGCGGGCCTGCGCGAGGCCGCCGAAGCAGTGCGCGCGAAGCAGGCCGACGTAGCCGACCTCTGAAGAAGTAGAAGGACCCCGTCCTCCTCACCCCTCGCACGCTCGGGGCGAGCCTCGGGACGGGGCCGTGACCGCACAAGGAGAACGCGTGAGCAAGATCAAGGTCGAGGGCACCGTCGTCGAGCTCGACGGCGACGAGATGACCCGGATCATCTGGCAGTTCATCAAGGACCAGCTGATCCTCCCGTATCTCGACGTCAACCTGGAGTACTACGACCTGGGGATCGAGGCGCGGGACGCGACCGACGACCAGATCACCGTCGACTCCGCGAACGCCATCAAGAAGCACGGCGTCGGCGTCAAGTGCGCGACGATCACGCCGGACGAGGCGCGCGTCGAGGAGTTCGGGCTCAAGCGGATGTACCGCTCGCCCAACGGGACGATCCGCAACATCCTCGGCGGCGTCATCTTCCGCGAGCCGATCATCATGGAGAACGTGCCGCGGCTGGTGCCGGGCTGGACCAAGCCGATCGTCGTCGGTCGCCACGCCTTCGGTGACCAGTACCGCGCCACCGACTTCAAGTTCCCCGGCGAGGGCACGCTGACGATCAGCTTCCAGCCGGCCGACGGGTCCGCGCCGATCGAGCACGAGGTCTTCCAGTCGCCCGGCGGCGGCGTCGCCATGGCGATGTACAACCTGGACGACTCGATCCGCGACTTCGCGCGGGCCTCGATGAACTACGGCCTGCAGCGCGGCTACCCGGTCTACCTGTCGACCAAGAACACGATCCTCAAGGCCTACGACGGCCGCTTCAAGGACCTGTTCGAGGAGGTCTTCCAGGCCGAGTTCAAGGAGAAGTTCGACGCCGCCGGCATCACCTACGAGCACCGGCTGATCGACGACATGGTCGCCGCGTCCCTCAAGTGGGAGGGCGGCTACGTCTGGGCCTGCAAGAACTACGACGGCGACGTGCAGTCCGACACCGTGGCCCAGGGCTTCGGCTCGCTCGGCCTCATGACCTCGGTGCTCATGAGCCCCGACGGCCGCACGGTGGAGGCCGAGGCCGCTCACGGCACGGTGACCCGGCACTTCCGCCAGCACCAGCAGGGCAAGGAGACCTCGACCAACCCGATCGCGTCGATCTTCGCCTGGACCCGGGGCCTGGCCCACCGCGGCAAGCTGGACGGCACGCCCGAGGTGACCCGCTTCGCGGAGACCCTGGAGAAGGTCTGCATCGACACCGTCGAGAGCGGTCAGATGACCAAGGACCTGGCGCTGCTGATCAGCAAGGACCAGCCGTGGCTGACCACCCAGGAGTTCCTGGCGGCCATCGACACCAACCTGCAGAAGGCCATGGCCTGAAGGAGGACCTCGTCCTCCTCCCCCTCGCACGCTCGGGGTGAGCCTCTGGACGGGGCCGCTGCGCGTCCGGGGCCGGGTCGGCGGCGAGATGCGTCGAACCGGGCTCACCGAAGGGCTCGGGGAGCCCGATCTGCCGCATCTCGCGCCGCCTGTGGACGGCGCTCGCGGGGGCGCAGCCAAGGCGGGTAGGCGAGACCGGGCGAGTCAGCCGAACAGCTGGGTCCACCAGGGCCCGCCGGAGCCGGTCGCCACACCGACGCCCAACCGGGTCAGCCCGCAGTTCAGGATGTTGGCCCGGTGGCCGGGGCTGTCCAGCCACGAGGCCATGACGGCGGCCGGGTCGGCCTGGCCGCGCGCGATGTTCTCCGCCCGGGCGGAGACGCCCGCCCGGTCGGCCCGGTCGAACGGGTCGAGTCCGTCGGGGTCGACGTGGTCGAAGAACCCGCGGTCGCGCATGCCGGCGCTGTGCGCCCGGGCGACCGCGGCGAGCCCGGCGTCGGCCGCCACCGGACCGCAGCCGGCCTGGGAGCGCTGGGCGTTCACCAGGGCCACGACCTCGCCCTCGGCGCCCGGGGCCGCCGGCGCGCTCGCGGCACCGGTCGCCGGCGCGCTCGCGGCGCCGGGGGGCGGTGCCGCCGCGGCGGCCGTGGGGGCGGGGGCCCGGCTGGTCGACGCGGAAGGGCCGGCGGGCGCGGACGGCGGCGCAGCCCCGTGACCGGGCGCGGGCGCAGGTTCGGGCGCCGGCTCGGGGACGGCCGCCGCGGGCTGCCCGGAACCGGTTTCCGGCGCCGCGGCGGTGTCGCCCGACGGCCCGGGCGCTGCCGGGGCGGTGCCGGGCACCACCGACGTGGAGGAGTGGGGAGCGGATCCGGCCGAGGACGACGGGTCGAACGGGCGGGGCGCCTCCTCCGGCCCGGAGACCACGGGGGCGGTGAGCACGACGGTGGTGGCGCCGAACGCCATCGCGACGGCGAGACCCACCCTCGGGGACCGTCGGGTGGGCAGCAGGGGGCCGGACGGCCGGTGGCGCATGCGGCTCCTCGGAAAGATCACGATCCGTTAGCGAGCAGATACTATCCGTACGCACCCTGCGGCGAAAACGCCTGGGAGTGCGCACACTCACGCACCCGACCGGGGTTCCCGGGCGTGCGGGCGCGGTCGCCGGGCAGCATGGACCCGGCACCATGGAACGGTCCGCCCCATCCCGAACCCCTGAGGAGCACGCCGCCGGTGAGCGACGTATGGCTCAACATCGTCATGGTCGTCGTCTTCATCCTGATCGGCGGCGCGTTCGCCGGCGCGGAGATCGCGCTGGTCTCGCTGCGGGAGTCGCAGGTCCGGGCCATGGCCGAGCAGGGTGGCCGCCGCGGCAAGGCGGTGCAGAAGCTCCTCGGGGACCCGAACCAGTTCCTCGCCGCCGTGCAGGTGGGGGTCACCCTCGCCGGGTTCTTCTCCGCCGCGTTCGGTGCGAGCACCCTTTCGGCGCCCCTGGCCGACTGGCTGCAGGACCAGGGCGTGAGCCAGAGGCTCTCCGGCACCCTGGCGCTGGTCCTGGTCACCGTCGCGATCAGCTACGTGTCCCTCGTCGTGGGTGAGCTCACCCCCAAGCGGCTGGCCCTCCAGCGGGCCGAGGGCTTCTCCCTCATGGTCGCCGCACCGCTGAACGCCATCGCCAAGCTGTCCCGGCCGGTCATCTGGCTGCTGTCGAAGTCGACCAACGGGCTCGTCCGGCTGGTCGGCGGTGACCCCAAGGCCAGCGGTGAGTCGATCAGCCAGGAGGAGCTGCGCGACCTGGTGGCCGCGCACGAGTCGCTCAGCAGCGACGAGCGCCGGCTCATCGACGAGGTGTTCCGCGCCGGCGAGCGCGAGGTGCGCGAGGTGATGACGCCGCGCACCGAGGTGCAGTTCCTCGAGGCCTCGATGACCGCCAGTCGCGCGGCCAAGCTGGTGGCGGAGTCGAACTGGTCGCGGTTCCCCGTCGTCGGCCAGGACGAGGACGACGTCGTCGGCTTCGTGCACGTGCGCGACCTGTTCCTGCCCAACCACCCGGCGGGGCGGGCGGCGACCGTGGGGGACCTGGCCCGCGAGGTCACCAGGCTGCCCGGCACCGCCGCGGTCCTGACGGTGCTCAGCGAGATGCGCCGGGACAACCAGCACCTGGCGATCGTCGTCGACGAGTACGGCGGCACCGACGGCATCGTCACGCTCGAGGACCTCATCGAGGAGGTCATCGGGGAGATCTACGACGAGTACGACGAGGAGGTCGAGCCCGAGGCCCGGCAGTCGCCCGACGCGCCGCGGGAGGTCGACGGCCTCCTCAACCTCGACGACTTCGCCGAGGCCACCGGGCTGCGGCTGCCCGAGGGGCCGTACGAGACGGCCGCCGGCTACGTCCTGGCCGAGCTCGGCCGGCTGCCCCGGGTCGGGGACACCGCCGAGGCCGAGGGGCGCAGCATCGAGGTGCTGGAGCTCGACGGCCGGCGGATCGCCCGCCTGCGCGTCGGCCCGCCCCCGGCCCCCGACGTCCCGGAGGACGACGAGCGCAGCGAGGCCCCGACCGCCTAGGGGCGCCCCGCTGCGTCGGGCGTCAGCGGGACCGGGCGACCGCCCAGGCGTCGCGCACGATGCCGACCAGGTCGGTGTGCTTCGGCGCCCAGCCGAGGTCGGCGCGGATGCGGTCGCTGGAGGCCACCAGCTGCGCCGGGTCGCCGGCCCGCCGTTCGCCGATGGTGACCGGGATGGGGTGGCCGGTGACCGTGCGGGCGGCCTCGACGACCTCCTGCACGGAGAAGCCGGTGCCGTTGCCCAGGTTGTAGATGCGGTGCTCGCCGGCCGCCGGTGCGGGCAGCGCGAGCAGGTGGGCGTCCGACAGGTCCTCGACGTGCACGTAGTCGCGGATGCAGGTGCCGTCGGGGGTCGGGTAGTCCTGGCCGTAGACGGTCAGCGACTCACGCTGCCCCGCCGCCACCTGGAGGGCGATGGGGATGAGGTGCGTCTCGGTGGCGTGCCGTTCGCCGAGCCCGTAGGCGGCGCCGGCGACGTTGAAGTACCGCAGGCTCACCGCGGCGAACCCGTGGGCGACGGCGTACGAGGTGAGCATGTGGTCGACGGCGAGCTTCGAGGCGCCGTAGGTGTTGGTCGGCCGGGTGGGTGCGTCCTCGCGGATGGGCACCTGGTCCGGCTCCCCGTAGGTCGCGGCGGTGGAGGAGAAGACGATCCGCCGGCAGTCGACCGCGCGCATCGCCTCCAGCAGCGCGAACGAGCCGCCGACGTTGGTGTGCCAGTAGTCCTCCGGCTGCTGCTGGGAGACCCCGACCAGCGACTTGGCCGCGAAGTGCAGCACCGCTTCGGGCCGGACCTCGGCGAGCACCGGCGCGGAATCGTGCAACGACACCTCGGCCAGCGTCGCGCCCTCGGGCACCGCGTCGGCGTGCCCCGTCGAGAGGTCGTCGAGGACGGTGACGTCGTGACCGCGGTCGAGCAGGGCGGCGGTCACTACGCTGCCGATGTAGCCGGCGCCGCCGGCGACGAGTACGCGCATGGGCACACCTTAGAAGGACGGCCCGTGGGAAGCGGAGGATCTGGTGGTCAGTGCCCGACCGGCGGTGCAGTCGCTGCCCGCGTACCGGCCCGGCCGGAACCCGGCGGACCTGGCCCGCGAGATCGGCGTCGAGCGCGCTGTGAAGCTCGCCAGCAACGAGGTCGCGTTCCCGCCGCTGCCCGCCGTCGTCGAGGCGGTCACCGCCGCGGTCGCCGAGACCAACCGGTACCCGGACAACGGCGCCGTCGTCCTCACCGGCGCGCTGGCCGAGCGCTACGGGGTCGACCCCGCGCAGGTCGCCACCGGCTGCGGGGCCGTGGCGATCTGCCAGGAGCTCGCCCAGGCGTACAACGACCCCGGGACGAGCATCGCCTTCGCCTGGCGGTCGTTCGAGATGTACCCGCTGCTCGCCCGGGTCGCCGGCGCCCGCGCGATCCAGGTGCCGCTGGTCCCCGGCCGGCTCGGCGGGTCTCCCGACACCCACGACCTCGAGGCGCTGGCCGCCGCACTGGACGACGCCACGCGGCTGGTGTTCGTCTGCAACCCCAACAACCCCACCGGGACGGCGGTGCGCCGAGCCGAGCTGGAGCGCTTCCTCGACGCGGTGCCCGCGGAGACGCTGGTCGTCCTCGACGAGGCCTATCGCGAGTTCGTCACCGACCCCCGGGTCCCCGACGGCGTGGAGCTGATGCGCGGGAGGCCCAACGTGGCGGTCCTCCGCACCTTCTCCAAGGCCTGGGGGCTGGCCGGGCTGCGCGTCGGCTACCTGCTCGCCGAGGCCCCGGCGGTCGCCGAGGCGGTGCGCAAGACCCACCTGCCGTTCAGCGTCGGCATGGTGGCCCAGGCGGCGGCGGTCGCGGCGCTGGCCAGCGAGGACGAGGTGCGGGTGCGGTGCGCCGCGGTCGTCACCGAGCGCGAGCGGCTCACCGCCGCGCTGCGCGACCGGGGGCTGGAGGTCGCCGACAGCCAGGCCAACTTCGTGTGGCTGCCGACGGGGGAGCGCACGGCCGAACTCGCGGCTGCCCTGGAGGCCCGGGCGGTGATCACCCGGCCGTTCGCGGGGGAGGGCATCCGGGTCACCGTGGGCACGCCGGAGGAGGACGACGTCTTCCTCGCCGCGCTCGACGACGCGCTCCCGGTCACGGCACGCTGACCAGCACCGACCCCGCCCCTGCGGCGGCCGGTGTCCCGGCGGTGCGGGGGAGCCCGGAACGGGCGCCGGCCCCGGCTGGTTTGATGGCCGACGTGGCTCTTCCCCGAGTGCTCTCCGGCATCCAGCCGACGGCGGACTCCTTCCACCTCGGCAACTACGTCGGCGCCCTCCGGCAGTGGGTGAGCATGCAGGAGGACCACGACGCCTTCTACTGCGTCGTCGACCTGCACGCGATCACCCTCGAGCAGCCGGACCCGGCCGTGCTCCGCCGGCGCACGCTGGTGTCGGCGGCACAGCTGCTCGCCCTGGGCGTGGACCCCGCCCGCAGCACCCTGTTCGTGCAGAGCCAGGTGCCCGAGCACGCCCAGCTGGCCTGGGTGCTGCAGTGCCTCACCGGCTTCGGGGAGGCCGGCCGGATGACCCAGTTCAAGGACAAGAGCTCCCGCGAGGGGGTCGGTCCGACGTCGGTGGGGCTGTTCACCTACCCGGTGCTGCAGGCCGCGGACATCCTGCTGTACCAGGCGCACCGGGTGCCGGTGGGAGAGGACCAGCGGCAGCACCTGGAGCTCACCCGCGACCTGGCCGGCCGGTTCAACGGGCGGTACGGCGAGACGTTCACGATGCCCGAGGCCTACATCCCGGCGGGCGCGGCCAAGGTGCTGGACCTGCAGACGCCCGAGAAGAAGATGAGCAAGAGCCTTCCCCCGGCCGGCTGCATCAACCTGCTGGACGACCCGAAGGTGACGGCGAAGAAGATCCGTTCCGCGGTCACCGACACCGGGCGGGAGATCGTCGCCGACCCCGAGAACAAGCCGGGCGTGACGAACCTCCTCACCATCCACTCCGCCTTCTCCGGACGGAGCACCGCGGAGCTGGAGGAGCACTTCGCCGGCCGCGGGTACGGCGACCTGAAGAAGGAGCTCGCCGAGGTCGTCACCGACGCCCTCGCCCCGGTGCAGCGGCGCACGGCGGAGCTGATGGCCGACCCCGCCGAGCTCGAGCGCCTGCTCGCCGCGGGAGCGGCACGCGCCCGGGAAGTGGCCGGCCGCACGCTGGCCACGGTCTACGAGCGGGTCGGCTTCCTGCCACCCGCGGGGCCGGTGGCATGAACGACGACACCTTCGTCGGCCGGCTGGGGACGCCGCCGGAGACGGCGGTGCTCGGGGTGATCGTGCCGATCCCCGAGCCCTGGGCGTCCCTGCTCGTCGACTGGCGCGCCAAGGTCGGCGACCCGCAGGCGACGCTGGTCCCGCCGCACGTGACCCTGCTCCCGCCGACGGAGGTGCCGGTCGCCGACCGCGCCACCATCACCGAGCACCTCGCCGACGTCGCCGCGGCGCACCCGCCGTTCGACATGCACCTGGCCGGTACCGGCACGTTCACGCCGGTCTCCGATGTTGTGTTCGTGGCCGTCGCTCGGGGGATCGGCAACTGCGAGCTGCTGGCCAACGACGTCCGACGGGGTCCGCTCGCCCGTTCGCTCTCCTTCCCGTACCACCCGCACGTCACCGTCGCCCACGACGTGCCGGCCGACATGCTCGAGCTGGCCTACTGCGGGCTGCAGGACCTCTCCGCCGAGTTCCGGGTGGACCACTTCACCGAGTTCGAGCAGACGGCGGCCGGCGCCTGGGAGGTCGCCCGCGAGTACCCCCTGACCGGCCGGGAGCGCTGAGGGCGCGCACCCGGCGGCCAGCCGCCAGACTCGGGCGGTGAGCTCCGCCCCTCCCCGCGACGCCCCCGCCCGGAAGGGGTTGCCGGCGCGGACGTGGGACCGCGTCGAGGGGACGGTCGACGCCGCTCGGCGGCGGTCCCCCTGGTTCGACCACCTGGCCCGTGCCGGTGGGCGGTACCGGCGGACGCAGGGTGACCTCATGGCCGCGGGCGTCACCTACTTCGTGTTCCTCGGGTTGTTCCCCGTGCTGCTGCTGGTGGCCTCGGTGATCGGGCTGGTGCTGGCGGGGAACGAGCTGCTGCAGCGGGAGCTCTACGAGGCGATCCGGGAGGCGTTCCCCGGCAGCACCGGGCGGGACATCGTCGCGGACCTGCGCGGGGCCGTCGGCTCGGCCGAGGTGGTCGGCGTGATCGGCCTCGTGGGGTTCGTCTACGCCGGGCTGCGGGCGATGGACAAGCTGCGCATCGGCATGGAGCGCATCTGGAAGGGGCGCGCCGACGAGCCGGAGTTCCTCCGCGACAACGTCCAGGACCTCTTGGCGCTGGTGCTGCTGGGGGCGGTCGGGCTGGCGAGTCTCGTGCTGACCGGGGTCGCCACGGGGGCGACGTCGTGGTTCCTCGACGTGCTCGGGCTGACGGACGCGACGGGGCTCGCGGTGCTCACGACCGTGGTGGGGCTGGCGCTGGCCTTCCTCGGCGACACCGTCGTCTTCCTCTGGCTGCTGAAGGTGGTCCCGGCCACGCCGCACCCCGTGCGGCGGCTGCTGCCCGGGGCGCTGTTCGGCGCCGTGGGCTTCGAGGCCATGAAGCTGATCGGGAACCTCTACCTGTCGCTCATCTCCGGGAGCGTGACCGCGTCGGCCTTCGGCGGCGCCGTCGGCATCCTGGTCTGGATCAACATCGTGTTCCGGTTCGCGTTCTTCACCGCCGCCTGGACCGCCACCCTCCCCGCGGTGGAGGGCGCCGGCCGGCAGCCGGAGGAGCGGGCGCCCGTCGCCGCCGCCGCGCCGTCGCGCTGACCGCGCCCAGCGCGCCGAGCCCCAGCCCGGCGAGGGCGGCGACGGCCCAGGGCGACGCGGCCGCGTGCGGCGCGGGCGCGGGCGCGGCGAGCATCGGGCGACGCGGCGCCGGGGAGGTCGGGGCGGAGAGTGCGGCCGGGGTGGCGGGCGCCGCCGGGGTGGCGGGGGCCAGCTCGGCAGGGCGGACCAGCGTCCCCACCCCCGGGACTGTGGTGGGGACGGCGAACCCCCAGTCGAGCAGCAGCGCCGCCTGGTCGGCCGCCCGCAGCGGTCGGTTCTCCGTGTCCAGGACGCTCACCACGAGACGGCGGCCGTCGCGCTCGGCTGCGGTGACGAACGTGTGCCGGGCGGCGTCGGTGAACCCCGTCTTCCCGCCGAGGTTGCCGGGGTAGCTGGTCAGCAGCGGGTTCTGGTTCTGGATCTGGAAGCCCGGGAACCGGTCCTCGACCGCCGGCATGTCCGCCGTCGGCGTGCGCAGCACCGCCGCGGTGACCGGGTCCTCTACGAGCGCGCGGAAGATCAGCGCCAGGTCGTAGGGGGAGGAGGACTGGCCGGCGACGTCCAGCCCGGACGGGGTGCCGGCGACCGTGTCGTAGGCACCCAGCTCCACGGCCGTCCGGTTCATCGCGGCGACCGTGGCCGCCTCGCCGCCGGCCGCCCGCGCCAGCGCCGATGCGACGTCGTTCCCCGACTGCAGCATCAGCGCCGTGAAGAGCAGCGGGACGGGGTAGCGCCCGCCGGCCACGAGCCCGACGCGGCTGCCCTCGATCTGCTCGTCCTCGACCGTGCCCACCACCACCTCGGACGGGTCGAGCCGGTGCGCCAGCGTCAGGAGGGTCAGGGTCTTGAGGGTGCTCGCCGGGAAGTACCGCCCGTGCGGGCCGCGGGCGGCCAGCACCGCCCCCGTGCCCGCGTCGGCGACCAGCCAGCCGGACGCGACCACGCCGTCGGGGAGCGGGGGAGCGCCGTCGGCGACGACGAGGCCGCGGGTGCGCAGCCGCTCGCCGCCCACCGTGCTGCCGTCCGGGGCGGTGCCCCGCGGGGGCAGGCCCGTGCGGGGGGCGGTCGGCGTCGGCGCGGTGAGGTCGACCGTGGGGCGAGGCGGGGTCGCCGTCGTGGTCGGCGGCGGCGGGGTCGCTCCGGCCGGGCCGGCCGGGCCCGCCACGAGAGCGAGTGTCACGGCGCCCGCCAGACAGGCCGCACGTCGTCGTCCCATGCCCGGAGGCTATGCGGAGGTGAGGTGGGACACGGCTTCCGGGGAGAAGGCGGCCCGATCGGATGAGGGTTCGCAACGATCGGGTTTCAGTCCGCCGCAGAGTTTGGGGCGTGCCGGGTCCGCGCGGTTAGCGTCCTGGGTCGTGGCCCACGACGGCCCGCTCCACGCGGGCCCGCGAGCCACCGCAGTCCACACCCCCGGGAGAACCCCGCCACGCGTGGGTCCTCCCCCCAGAGAGGAGATCGTCTTGCGCCGAGCGCGGATGACGAAGGCCGCGGCGCTGCTGCTGGCCGGCAGCCTGGCCCTGGCGGCCTGTGCCAGCGACGAGGAGCCCACGGCCGGCGGCGACAGCGGCGGCGGCAGCGGTTCGGGTGACCTCCAGGTCGGCCTCGCGTACGACGTCGGTGGCCGCGGCGACCAGTCGTTCAACGACTCGGCCTACGCCGGTGTCGAGGCGGCCATCGGGGCGCTGGACGGCGAGGTCCAGGAGTTCAGCCCCAACGACGACGGCTCCGACCGCGTCGAGGGCCTGGCCAACCTGGCCGAGGCGGGCTACGACCCGGTCATCGCCGTCGGCTTCGCCTACAGCGACTCGATCGGCGAGGTCGCCGAGGACTTCCCCGACACCACGTTCGCCGTCGTGGACGTCCGCACGGAAGAGGAGGGGATCGAGACCGAGAACCTGACCGGCCTCGTCTTCGCCGAGGAGGAGGGCAGCTTCCTCGCCGGCGTCGCGGCGGCGCTGAAGAGCGAGACCGGGCACGTCGGCTTCGTCGGCGGCGTCGAGATGCCGCTGATCCAGAAGTTCGAGGCCGGGTACGTGGCCGGTGCCAAGGCCGTCAACCCGGACATCCAGGTCGACGTCGAGTACATCTCGCCGGCCGGCGACTTCTCCGGGTTCGGTGACCCGGCCCGCGGTCAGATCCTGGCCCGCAGCATGTACGACGCCGGCGCGGACATCGTGTTCCACGCGGCGGGCGGCTCGGGCACCGGCGTCTTCCAGGCGGCGGCCCAGACCGGCAACCGGGCGATCGGCGTCGACTCCGACCAGTACCAGACGGTCGACGACCCCGCGCTGCAGGCGGTGATCATGACCTCGATGCTCAAGCGGGTCGACAACGCCGTCGAGAGCTTCATCACCGACTACTCCGAGGGCAACGTCCAGGGCGGCATCGACCTCGTCTACGACCTGGAGAGCGACGGCGTCGGCCTGGCCACCTCGGGTGGGCAGATCGACGACATCCAGGGCCAGCTCGAGGAGTGGCGCCAGCGCATCGTCTCCGGCGAGATCGAGGTCCCCACGACCCCGTGAGGCCGGGTGCGCCGGCCGGACAGCTCCGGCCGGC